>DASUII010000265.1:0-4363 GCA_036279835.1 Pseudonocardiaceae bacterium | reverse complement strand
CGCATCAAGCCATGTATCTCGACCGTCTGATGCGCGACGGGAAGGCGCTGGACTGGGGCATCTGCGGGGTCGGCGTGCTGCCATCCGATCGCAGGATGAAAGACGCGATGGCGGCGCAGGATTGCCTGTACACCCTGGTGGTCAAACATCCAGACGGGTCTTTCGAGCCTCGCGTGATCGGCTCGATTGTGGAGTACCTGTTCGCGCCAGACGATCCGGCGGCGGTCATCGAGAAACTCGCCGACGAGCAGACCCGAATCGTGTCGTTGACGGTGACCGAGGGCGGCTACAACTTCCAGACCGTCACCGGGGAGTTCGACGCGAGCAACCCTGACGTCGTGCACGACGTGGTGGCGACAACGGTTCCGAAGACGGTTTTCGGGTTGGTCACTGAGGCTCTGGTCCGCCGGCGCGCGCGCGATCTGCCGCCGTTCACCGTGATGTCCTGCGACAATATTCAGGGCAACGGTGATGCCGCGAGGAAGAGTTTCGTCGCCTTCGCCGCGCTGCGGGATCCCGATCTCGGCGCCTGGGTGCAGCAGCACGTCCGGTTCCCGAACTCGATGGTCGACCGGATCACGCCGGTGACCACCGCCGAGGACAAGGCCGAGATCAGCCGACGGTTCGGGATCGACGATCAGTGGCCGGTCGTCTGCGAGCCCTTCACCCAATGGGTACTGGAAGACGACTTCAGTAACGGTCGCCCGCCATGGGAGGACGCCGGCGTGCAACTCGTCAGCGACGTCGAGCCCTACGAGCTGATGAAACTGCGGCTGCTCAACGCCAGCCACCAGGCACTGTGCTACTTCGGGTATCTCACCGGCTACCGGCTGGTGCACGAGGTGTGCCAAGACGCCTTGTTCCAACATTTCCTGCTCGCGTACATGGATGAAGAGGCGACGCCGACCCTGCAACCCGTCCCCGGAATCGACGTGGCGGATTACAAGCAGAACCTGATCACCCGCTTTTCCAACCCGAATGTGCGGGACACTGTAGCGCGACTGTGCGCGGAGAGCTCCGACCGAATCCCGAAATGGCTCCTACCGGTCATCCGGCACAACCTGGCCACGGGAGGCGAGATCACACGGTCAGCCGCGGTAGTGGCCAGTTGGGCACGTTACGCAGAAGGAATAGATGAGCAGGGCCGGCCTATCGAGGTAGTCGACCGCTTGAAAGAGACGCTGATGGCAAACGCTCGTCGGCAACGCGAAAATCCGCTCGCCTTCATCGCGGATAGAGAGCTGTTCGGCGACTTGATCGATGACGAGCGATTCACCTCGCACTACCGCGCATCGCTGGCGTCACTGCACGAGCACGGCGCACGGACTACCCTGGAGAAGCTCCGATAACGATTCAGGGAAGCTCGCCGATGAAGTCCTCCGACGTCGTTGGCTGGGAGAACATCGGGAAGTCATAGGCGAGCGCGTTGTCGTACTGCTCGGGCGAGGTAGCTGCCGTGCAGTCGGTGAGTGTCAGCACCTGGTAACCGCGCTCGTAGCCCGTTCGCATGGTCGACTCGACGCAGCAGTTGGTGAGAAAGCCGCCGAGGAAGATCGTCGTGATTCCCTTGTTGCGGAGGACGAAATCGAGATTGGTGCTGGCGAAGGTGTCGAGGCCGCGCTTGCCCTCGATCACGATGTCGCCCTCCTGCGGCGCCAGCTCGTCCATGATGGCGGCGCCCCAGCTGTCCTTCACAAAGCACTGGCCGTCAACGATGCCCTTGAGGATCCCGTAGGGCTGGATGTTGAGCTCACCGTATCCCTTGGAGAAAGTGATGGGCGCGTGCATGACCGTCACGCCGGCGGCCCGGGCGGCCTCGACCACCCGCTTGGTGTTGGCCAGCATGTCGGTCTTGTCCATCACCTCTCGGACCGCGTCGTGCAGAACGCCGCCCTCGGAGGTGAAGTCGTTCTGGTACTCGATCAGCACAACAGCGGTGGTCTTGGGGTCGATCGCCATGACGGTCCTCTTTCCGTGCGCGCGTTCCCTCCCACCGAGCCTAGAGCGCTTGTCAGCGGAGCAGGAAGACGAAGTTGCGCTCATTGATCGGCGCTCGATGGTGCGCAGCCCTGTAGCCAGTCGGCGCGTCCTGTGCCAGGCGACCGCGACACAGGTTAGGGGCCGATCAGGTTGCAGATACGTCGACCGACCTCGGTGTGGCGATCAGGGTGCAGTTCGGCGATCGGCTGGTCACCGATGAGCCAGGTTCGGGGTAGCGCGGTGATCCGATCCAGCACCGCCTGGCCGACGTCGGGGATCGGTTCGGTGACGACCCGGGATCCGGGACGGCTGGTGTCGCGGATCGGGACGGCCAGCATGTTGTCCTCGCTCAGTTCCAGGTACAGGTCGTTGGAGACGATCAGCCACCGCTCGGGCCCCATCACCCCACCCTTGATGGCCCAGACATCGCCAAACCGCGGGGGTCTAGGCGGCATCGCTGGCATCCCGGCCGCGGGCCTGGCCCAGGCGGTCCAGCTCGGCGGCGGCCTCAGTCTGCAGGTGCGCGCGCTGCTGTTCGTAGGTGGGCCCGGTCAGGTCCTCTGCTGCGCACCATTGTTGGTGGCGGGTCAACGCGTCGCGCATCGTTTCCAGCCGGGTACACCGGGAGATCCACGCCGACACGCTCACCCTGTGCTCGGCGGCCGCGGCGAGGGCGTCCTGGTAGATGCCGTCGTCCATCGTGATCGTCAGTCGTGTCGTCGACATACCCATCACGATACCCGCTAGTGCATATCGAAAGGTAAGCAAGTCTAGTAATATCAATGCCGCAGCAGGCTCGACGGGAAACGCGTGCCTACTAGAGACCTCTGCCCTCCCGCTGCCCGCCTGCCGCCTGCGGCGGGATCGGACCTTCGGCCGCGGGTGGGAACTCAGCTCCCCGGGCTGCTGCGCCTGGGCAGGTGGCGGCGGCGAGCCGGAGCGGGGGAATTCGCGGCGTGAAGAAACAGGCAGCTTCCGTGGTGATGGAGGGGCAGCCCGCAGGTCCGACCGGAAGGCAGATGGATCTGGGCGCACGCGCCTTCGCGGGCCAACTGCTCGTCTATAGAGATGTTGTGGGCATCGAACCGTTCGGTCATGTCCATCCTTCCTCGGCCGCTCAAGAGGAGTTGTCTGCGGTTGGTCGCCCCCCGGGCCGGCGCATCAAGGGTGGCCACGGCGACCGGCACCGCGGACGCGCACCCGGGGCATCATCACCACGCCGGAACACCTCCGCGCGCGAGGAAACAGTCCAGGGGCATCTCGCACCACGCACATCAATCGCTGTGGGCTGGCCACGCTGCCGGACCGCGGCCCACGCTACCAGCAAAAATCCACCCAAACGGTGCGCCACTGGGGTGATCCCCATCGGGCGACCGCTCCAGGGTTTCCTCGCGGACGTGCATGTGCACGACGCTGTTCGGGCCTCAGCCGCCAGGAATTGCTCGGCGGGCGGACGATCATCGCCGTTGGGCCATCAGTGGCGACGTTCGTCACCATGGCGACGTTGTGGAGCGACGTGTGTGTCGGCGCCGCCTAGATCGACATCACCAGCGGTTTTACCGGGAAAGGTGTCCACCGGCCTCAGTGTAATTGTGACGCACCGTTATTGTGGGATGTGTTTTATGTTACCCGGATTTATTGTGATAGTGGTTGCGCATTGCGCCGACAGCGGGCACGGTGGTAAATGGACAGCTTGTCCAGCAGCTCCGAGATCCGGAGGCCACCACCTTCATGGCCATTAAGATCACCGACGGTCAACAAGTCGTCGACTCCGACGACACTGTGGACACGCCCACCCTGCGGGTGCACGACGTGATGACCCAGCTGGTGCGCGATGGGCAGGACATCTCACTGAGGTCGCTTCAGGTGTGGGCTGACCTGGCCCGTCAGCTTGGTCCCAGCAGGCTGGGTGTCCCCGCCGCCGCGACGATGGTCCCCCTTGCGTATGACCTGTTCGAGAGGGTGCTCGCGGCTCAGCGCGAGGTCGTCGACGAGCTCGTCGCCACCCAGCGTCACCTCGCGCAACGATGCCTGGACCTCACGACCACCAGTGTCGGCGACAGCCGGGCCCACCGGTAGGAAAAACCAGCGAGAAATCTCACAAGTCGGCCGGTACTGGCCGATGGGAACTGTGCGTGCGCGTTGCGCGGAATTCAGCCGATGTACCCGGGAGGGCCTTCTCTTGCCTTTTGCTTTTAACGCGGAGGCGACGAGCAAATGACTACCCGCTATCCAGAAGGTGGTTCCGCGATGGGTAATTCCCGGCAACTTGCCCACCAGTGGTGGGCCGTCCTTGGCCAGACCAACCGTCAACGGGTCTGGGATACCCGCTACAGCTACCTCGACGGCGACCTCGTGGAAAGCATGGCCAACGCCGGCGTGC
>DASUII010000264.1:0-28482 GCA_036279835.1 Pseudonocardiaceae bacterium | reverse complement strand
GCTCGGAGACCATGCGGCACGCTAGCGTGCTCGTGAGTGGCATTCAGTGCTGGAACACTGTTTCGCACTCACGAGCCTTACCGGGCATGCTGATCACTTGTGAACCCGTCCACCGCGCTGGCCATGGTGCTGGTCGACGAGTTGGTGCGGTGCGGGGTGCGCCACGCCGTGCTCTGTCCCGGGTCGCGCAACGCGCCGCTCTCGTTCGCCCTGCACGCGGCTGAGCAGGCCGGCCAACTGACCCTGCATGTCCGGATCGACGAGCGTTCTGCAGCGTTCCTGGCACTGGGCCTGGCGCTGCGTTCCGCGTTGCCAGTGCCGGTGGTATGCACGTCGGGGACGGCGGCGGCGAATCTGCACCCGGCGGTGCTGGAGGCCCACCACGCCGGGATCCCATTGCTGGCGGTCACCGCCGACCGCCCGGCCGAACTGGTCGGTACGGGGGCGAACCAGACGGTGCGCCAAGCCGGCCTGTTCGGCGCAGCGGTGCGCGCGGCGCCGTCTCTGGCGGCGCCGTCGGACTGTGCGCAGCACACTCAGTGGCGGTCCGCGGTGGACCGGGCGGTCGCGGCCGCGCGGGGTGCCCTGGGCGGCGGACCGGGGCCGGTGCATCTCAACGTGCCGTTCCGCGAGCCGCTGGTACCCCCGCCGAGTCCGGACGGTTCTGGGCCGGAGCTGTTGGCGGCTCTCCAAGGCCGGTCAACCAGCGCGCCCTGGACCGCGGTGTCGACCGGTTCACCGCTGCGCGCCGAGGTGGAGCTGGACTTTAGTCGGCGCACGCTGGTGATCGCCGGTCACGGCGCGCCACCGGCGCCACCAGGGCTACCGCTGGTAGCCGAGCCCACTGCGCCCGATTGGCCGGACGCGCTGGTAGCCGGACCGTGGCTGCTGGCCTCACCCGTGATCGATCAGTTGCGACCAGAGCAGGTGCTAGTACTTGGTCGCCCCACCCTGCACCGGTCAGTGCAGCGGCTGCTCGCTGACCCGGCTGTGGCGGTCACCGTCCTCACCGACCGTCCGGCGTGGACGGATATCGCGGCCACCGCGGTCGCGGTGGGCACCGCGCTGCGTTGCGTCGGATCCCCCGATCCGGAGTGGCTGCGCGGCTGGCAGCAGGCGGATACCCGTGCCGCTGATGCGGTGAGCGCCATCATGGGGCGCCACCCACAGACCACCGGCCTCGGGGTGGCTCAGCTGCTGGTTGCCGCGCTGCCGGCCGGGGCGCTGCTGCTGCTCGGCTCGTCGAACCCGATCCGCGACGTGTCGCTGGCCGCCCGGCCGCGGCGGGGTCTGACTGTGCTGGCCAATCGCGGCGTCGCCGGCATCGATGGGACGATCTCCACCGCGACCGGGGGGGCGCTGGTGCATGGCGGACCGGCCTACGCCCTGGTCGGCGACCTGACGTTCCTGCACGACTCGAACGGGCTGTTGGCCGCGCCGGAGGAGCACCGTCCGGATCTGACCGTGGTGGTCGCCAACGATGATGGGGGCGGCATCTTTGCGCTCCTGGAACAGGGTGCCCCGGAGTATGCCGACGCTTTCGAACGCGTCTTCGGCACCCCGCACGGCACCGATCTGGCGGCACTGTGCGCGGCGCACCACGTGCCGCACATTCGGGCGTCGGCCAGTGAGCTGGCGGAGCTGGCGGTAGCCCCTGGCCGGGGCCTGCGGGTCGTGGAGGTGGCCACGGAGCGGTCCGGGCTGCGTGCGCTGCACGATCAGATCCGGACCGCGGTGGCGACGTCGGTCGGTCCTTTTGTCGGTGGCAGCGCCTAAGGTCAGTGCCGGGGAGGTAACCATGGGCAAGCGAACTGGATTGCTGATCGGACCGGTGCTGGCGCTTCTGTTGGTGCTGGTCGCGTTGGCAATCCCGTGGCGGGCCTCGAAGCCCGCTCCGGCGACGCCCTCGCGGCCGCCTTCGGCCACGTCGGTGGCGACTGCGCCGCCGGTGGTCGGTGCCGACGGCATCGGGGACCCGTACTTTCCGCGCGCTGGCAACGGTGGCTACGACGTCACCGCATACGACATCGCAGTTCGCTACGACCCGCCCACCGACCGGCTCGAGGGCCACACCACCATCACCGCCGCGGCCACCGAAAGCCTGTCCCGATTCAACCTGGACCTCAGGTTGCCCGCGTCGGCTGTCACGGTGAATGACCAGCCGGCCACGATCCATCAGGACGGTGGTGAGCTACAGGTCACTCCGGCTGTAGCCGTGCCGTCCGGAGCGCAGATGACGGTGCGGGTGGCCTACGCCGGGGTGCCATCGAGCGTCTCCGGCGGACCTGGGGTGCACTCGCCGTGGGTGCGCACCGCCGACGGCGCCGTCGCCGTGGGCGAGCCGGATATTGCAGCCTGGTGGTATCCCTCCAACGACCACCCGTCGGACAAGGCGACTTTCACGATCACCGCCGTCGTGCCCGCCGGCCTGCAGGTGATCTCCAACGGCGCCCTGCTCGGTGGACCGGAGGCGGTGGGGCCGGGCCTGCAGCAGTGGCGCTGGCAGGAGACCGAGCCGATGGCCACGTACCTGGCTTTCGTCGCGATCGGCAACTACGACATCGTGCGCCGGGACACTCGCTTCGGTCTGTACCTGGCCGCCTACGATCGGGCCCTCGATCCGGCGATCGCGGATGCGGCACGTGCCTCGGTGGAACAGACTCCGCAGATCATCGAGTTCCTGTCCGGGATCTTCGGCCCCTACCCATTCCGCCAGCTCGGCGGGGTGGTCCCGGACGCCAGCCTTGGTTTCGCGCTGGAGGACCAGACCCGTCCGGTATACGCGCCGACGTTCTTCGATGACGGCCAGAACGTCACAGTGGTGGTGCACGAGTTGGCCCACCAGTGGTTCGGGGACAGCGTCTCGGTGAGCCACTGGAGCGACATCTGGCTCAACGAGGGTTTCGCCACCTACGCCGAATGGCTGTACTCCGAACGCCACGGCGGCCCCACCGCGGCCCAAACGGCAGCGCAGAACTACGCCAGCCATCCCGCCGGCGACGACTTCTGGCGAACCCCGCCGGGAGCTCCCGGCGCGGCCTCGGTGTTCAACAACGCGGTGTATGTTCGCGGCGCGATGGCGCTGCAGGCGCTCCGGGTGGCGTTAGGAGACCAGAACTTCTTCGCCGCCGTGCGCGCCTGGGCCACCGAGCGAGCCGGTGGCAACGGTTCGGTGCAGGACTTCTTGGCCCTGGTCAAGCACGTCTCCGGCAAGAACGTCGATACCGTCGCGCAGACGTGGCTGCTCGGCCAGGGGCGCCCAGCAGCGCCGCCGGGATAACCAGCCTCGTGAGTGGGATGCAGTGCAATAACACCGCAGTGCCAGAAACACAGTCGCACTCACGACCCCTCCAGAGCGTCGCGGATCGGGACCAGCTTGGCGGCGGCTTCGGCGACCTCCGAGTCGGGATCGGATCCCGCGACGATTCCGCAGCCGGCGAACAACCGAGCGAACCGGCCGACGACCTGGGCGCAGCGCAGTGCGATACCCAGCTCGCCGTCACCCGCGGCATCCACCCAGCCGACCGGACCCGCGTAGCGTCCGCGGTCCATCGCCTCCAGCTCACCGATCGCGCTGACCGCGGCCAAGGTAGGACTTCCGCCCACGGCGGCAGTGGGATGCACCGCGTCGGCCAGGGTGAGCAGCGGCGGCCCCAGGGGGTGCAGTACTCCGCGCACCTCGGTGGCCAGGTGCAGCACGTTGTGCAGTTCCAGCACGCTGGGCGTGGGGGGAACGACCAGTTCGGTGCAGAACGGCTGCAGCGCCTGGGCCAGTGAGTCGACCGCGTAGCGGTGTTCATCGTGGTCTTTGGCCGAGGCGAGTAACTCGACGGCCAGCGCTCCGGCATTGGCGCCGTCATGCGGCCAGGTGGTTCCGGCCAGCACCCTCGAGAGCACCTCAGTACCGCGCCGGCGCAGCAGCAACTCGGGGGTCGCGCCGACCAGGTGGTCCACCGCGAACGTCCAGCACGACGGGTACCGCGCCGCCAACCCATGGAGCAGGAACCGGGGATCCAGCGGCTCATCAGCGACCGCCAGCAGGTCGTGCGCGAGGACCACCTTCGCCGGTGCCGCGCCGTCACGCATCCGCGATACCGCGCGCGCCACCGCGTCGCGCCATGCGGTCACCGGTAGCTCACCGTCGAAGTACCGCAGGCCACGGGGGCGGCTCACCGGCACCACCGGACCGGTCGCGCGGCCGGTCTCGAACTCGGTGACCCAGGTCTGCTCGCCGCGCCGGCCGACCACCACTCGCGGCACCACCAGTACCGAGCTGCCCGGGGATTCGTCGAAGGCGAGGCTGGTGAAGGCAACCGGGCCACTGCCCGGAAGACCGACCTCGTCACGGGTGTCGAGCTGGGTGCAGAACGACGCCCACCAGTCCTGGGCCCGGGCGAAGCGGTGCGGTCCTTCGGTGCACACTCGGGCCACTTCCCCCCAGGCCACCAGCCCCTCGCCGGCACGGATCCAGGACAGCGCCCCGCGGGGGGAGGGCAACATGTCGAGCAGATCGGTACCGCTGCCCGGCACCAGACGCGAGCGCACGACCAGCCGGTCGGTCAGCGGGGCGGTGGTCACGTCTCCAGCGTATTAGGGCCAGCCGCCGGAGGCGTGTTGCGCGTCGATCTACCGTTGTGATGGCCGCTAAGCTGCCGGCGATGACCGCTCTGGTTACCGGGCCCGTGACCGGGTCCCCACGGCAGACCCGCCACCGCCGGCGATGGCCGGCGTGGTGGATGCTGCCCGCAGCAGCGGCCTTACTGACCGGGCTCATCATGCTGGCGCTGGCAGGCGCGGCGCTCGATGACGCGGCCATCGATGCCCGCACCGGGCACGCCACCGCCCAGGTGCTTGCGGTGACGTCGATCCGGACTCTGGTGCAGTTCACCACGCCCGACGGCAAGATCTACCGCCCGGACGCGGGGCTGGCGTACCCGTCCGGATTGCAGGTGGGGCAGCTGGTCCGGGTGGAATATGACAGCTCCGACCCAACGGGGAACTTGCGGGTTGCTGGGCGCACCTGGGTGCAGGGCGTGGCTCCGGCATTGATCATCCTGATGGTGTTGTGGGTGTTGGTAGTGCCGGCCAGCTGGTGGTTGCGTCGCCGCCAGGCTCGCGCTGTGTAGGCCCGTACCCGGTTGCCATGTCGGTCGATGCCGCCTACTGGCTTGTCAGCGAACGTCACTGCCTGATGTCGACCCGGACGCGGGCCGGGGATATGCGGCGACGAGCAGCTTCATGAGTTTCGGGAACGTGGGTGTGAAGCGACCCTGGCCCCATTCGAGGTCGGGCTCGTTGGCCATCGTCTGGCTGAGCACCCCGACGATCAGGGTGGATACGAGACAGATGGCCTCATCGGAGTCGGCCTCCCAAATGCACGGCGGAACTAGCGCACCGCATGGACCCCGCGCAGGGTGGCCGGGAGGGGCAGCGTGTTGCCCTCTCAGACGGTTAACCATGACTTTGTAGCACAGTTCCGTCGCAGGCCCGAGGCCGCTTTTAGCGGGGCTGGCGGTACTTGAAGGGCTACCAACCGTAGGGTGGCGCTGTGCCGAGAGCAGGGCTGGACAAGGATCCTCGCGACGTCGCGGCGATGTTCGACGGCGTGGCTCGCCGCTATGACCTGACCAACACCGTCCTGTCGCTCGGTCAGGACCGGTGGTGGCGACGGTGTACCCGCGTCGACGTCGCCGCCGGACCGGGCGAGCGGGTGCTCGATCTTGCCGCGGGTACCGCGGTCTCCACCGTAGAGCTGGCTCGCGCCGGTGCGTGGTGCGTGGCCGCGGACTTCTCGTTGGGAATGCTGCGCGCGGGCCTACACCGCAAGGTGCCGCTAGTCGGAGCCGACGCGTTGGCGTTGCCATTCGGCGACGGGGTGTTCGACGCGGTCACGATCTCCTTCGGCCTGCGCAACGTGGCGGACCCCGACGCCGCACTGGCTGAGCTTGCCCGGGTTACCCGGCCCGGCGGGCGGCTGGTGATCTGTGAGTTCTCCACTCCCACCTGGCGGCCGTTTCGGACCGTGTACCTGGAGTACCTGATGCGCGCGCTGCCGGAGGTCGCCCGGCGGGTGAGCAGTAACCCGGAGGCTTACGTCTACCTCGCCGAGTCCATCCGCGCCTGGCCCGATCAGGGCGCGCTAGCGCAGCGAGTGGCTGCCGCAGGCTGGACCGACGTCGGGTGGCGCAACCTCACCGGCGGCATCGTCGCGCTGCACCGGGCCGTCAAGCCCGCACGTTGCTAGAACTCAGCGCACTCGGCGAGCACCCTCAACTCGTAGGCATCGGCGCCCGCGGTCTTCAAGCTGGTAGAACGCACCCGGTTTCCACGCTCCGGTTCAGCCGACTGGTGCCTGCCCCGATGGCCACGGCATCCACTCGTTGCGACATGGGTGCAAGCTAGGCTGGATACTCGCCATCCCGCTCTGCGCCAGGAGCCTGCGCTGACCCAGATCCGCCTGCCGATCCCCACCCGGATCGTTGTCCTGGTGTCCGGCACCGGCACGTTGCTGCAGGCATTGCTGGACGCCGCTGGCCCCGACTATCCCGCCCGGGTCGTCGCTATCGGTGCGGACCGGCCCGACGCCGCAGCGCTCAACCGTGCCGGGGAGTTGCCGACCTTCGTTGCCGACCTGGCCCAGTACCCTGACCGGGCTTCCTGGGACGCAGCGCTCACTGAGGCGGTTGCCGTGCACCAGCCGGACCTGATCGTCACGGCCGGCTTCATGAAGATCCTCGGGCCAGGGTTTTTGGACCGTTTCGGCGGTCGCATCCTCAACAGCCACCCCGCGCTGCTGCCCGCGTTCCCCGGCCGGCACCCGGTGGCCGCTGCGCTGGCGCACGGGGTCTGGCTGACCGGCGCGACCCTGCACCTGGTGGACGCCGGCGTGGATACCGGCCCGATCCTGGCTCAGCGCGCCGTCGAGGTGCTCCCGGACGACACCGAAACGCGGCTTCACGAGCGAATCAAGACAGTGGAGCGGCGGTTGCTAGTGGACGTCGTCGCTGAGCTGGCCCGCCACGGATGCACCGTCACCGGACGAAAGGTCTCCCTACCGTGACTACCGAGGATCGCCGGCCGGTGCGCCGGGCGCTGCTGAGTGTGTCGGACAAGAGCGGGCTGCCAGAGCTGGCCACCGGGCTGCACGCGGCCGGCGTGCAGATCGTCTCCACCGGCTCGACGGCGACCGTGATCGCCAACGCGGGTGTGCCGGTAACGACGATCGAGGAGCTCACTGGTTTCCCGGAATGCCTCGACGGGCGGGTCAAGACCCTGCACCCCCGAGTGCACGCCGGGCTGCTTGCCGACACCCGCAAGCCCGAGCATGTGGCCCAGCTGACCGCCCTGGACATCGCGCCGTTCGATCTGCTGGTCGTCAACCTGTACCCGTTCGAGGCCACCGTGGCCGCCGGGGCCGGTTTCGACGAGTGCGTCGAGCAGATCGATATCGGTGGCCCGGCGATGGTGCGCGCGGCCGCGAAGAACCACGCCTCGATGACCGTGGTGGTGGACCCGGCGGCCTACGTCGACGTGCTCGACGCCGTAGGCGCCGGTGGGTTCACCCCGGCGCAGCGCCGGGCGCTGGCTGTCACCGCATTTCGACACACCGCGGACTACGACATCGCCGTGGCGTCCTGGCTGGGATCATCGGACTGGATTGGATCATCGGACTCGGGCGAATTTCCGCCCTGGGTGGGCGCCTCCTGGCGGCGGGCGACGACGTTGCGCTACGGGGAAAACCCGCACCAGCAGGCGGCGCTGTACACCGCTGGTGGCACCCGAGGGCTGGCCCGCGCACAGCAGCTGCACGGCAAGGAGATGTCATACAACAACTACGTTGACGCCGACGCTTCCTGGCGCGCCGCCTACGACCACGACGGCGCCTGCGTCGCGATCATCAAGCACGCCAACCCGTGTGGCATCGCGGTGTCGGCCGCCGGGGACGTCGCCGACGCGCACCGCAGGGCGCATGCCTGCGACCCGGTGAGCGCATTCGGGGGCGTGATCGCGGTGAACCGCGAGGTCACCGTCGAGCTGGCCGAGCAGGTCAGCGAGGTGTTCACCGAAGTGCTGGTAGCGCCGTCATATGCCGACGGCGCGGTGGACGTGCTCGCTCGCAAGAAGAACCTCCGGCTGCTGCTGGCCGCGCCCCCGGACAGGGGCGGTGTCGAGTTCCGGGCGCTGTCCGGCGGGCTACTGCTGCAGACCCGCGACGCGATCGACGCGCCCGGTGACGATCCGGCGTCCTGGACGCTGGCTACCGGTGCGCCGGTCACCGAGGCAGCGCTGGCCGACCTCGCCTTCGCCTGGCGGACCTGCCGCGCGGTGCGCTCCAACGCGATCCTGCTCGCCGCGGATCAGGCCACCGTCGGCATCGGGATGGGGCAGGTGAACCGGGTGGACGCCGCCCGCCTCGCGGTCAGCCGAGCCGGCGGGCGGGCGAGCGGCTCGGTGGCCGCCTCCGACGCCTACTTCCCGTTCCCCGACGGCCTGGAGGTGCTGCTCGACGCCGGGGTGCGCGCCGTGGTGCAGCCCGGGGGATCGATCCGCGACGTTGATTCGATCGCCGCCGCAGAGGCTGCCGGGGTGCCGCTCTACCTCACCGGAACCCGCCATTTCGCGCACTGACGCTGGTGACGAGCTCGGCTAGCTCGTCGCGGGTGGGTCCATCGGGTACAGGTGGACGCCAGCCGCTAGCGTAAATCTCCCGTGCTCGGGGCTCTACGGCGGCGAGGCTGGCGGGCAGGGCGAGCATGGCCAGATAGGGCCCGACGACGTTGAGCATCTCGGGATCGACCGCTGTGGCCGCCATGATCAGATCTGAGGGCAGCGGCCGGGTGAGGTCGATTTCGTGCCCGGACCAGCGCCGGATCAGCTCGGCGTCCCAGTACACGTGGTCGGAGAACCACGGCTTGATGTTCTCGGCGCACCACCGGTCGAACTCCAGGGAGCACGAGGTGAAGTCGCGCCGGTGATCGTCCAGGAGGCATACCAACCGTTGGGCCTGCGTCAGCGAGGTGGCTATGCCCCGTCCGAGTGAGGGGTTGGTGGTGCACACGGCGTCCCCGACGAAGATCAGCCCGTTCAGAGCGACCTGACCGGCGTCGTTGAGCTGCCCCCGGTAGGTGTTGTACAGCCGTCCGCCGGGCAGGACCGCGGTGATCGGTCGGGACCGGTCCGGCTCAGTCCATGCCGCAAGGAAAGGGATCGCTCGACTGGCGACCTCGAACACCTCCTGGAATCGCATGACCGCCATCTCACGGTCCGTGCTGGCCCGGGCGATGAGGGTGGAGAAGGTTCGGTTGTCGTGAATGAACACCACCGCCTGGTAGCCGGGATAAATCGCCACCACCCCGAACGGTGCGTTTATCGGTCCGTTCTGGGCACCCGGCAACAGCTGGTATTGCCGCGACACATAGGCGATTCCACAGTCACCGCCCTCGACCGGTCCCCGGAAGGCCTGGGTGGCCTTGCCGGCACGGCCGGATGCGTCAATGACGAGATCGGCGTCCACCTGGTGGCCGTTCACCCGGACCCCGACGGCGCGTCCTCGTTCGCAGCAGACGTCATCGACGTGACCGACCCGCAGTGTGACGCCGGGCTGCGCCTCGGCGGCTGACCGCAGGACCCGTTCGAAGATCAGACGCCGGCAGCGAACTCCAACTACCCGCTCAGGCTGATCGGGCAGTGTGGTCGGCGCAGCTCCGGCTGCGATCAAGTCATCCCAGACCTCCGGCATCTCGGCGAGAAGAGTGTCCACGACCTGCTGACGGAAACCGTGCGGGTGGTGAAACTGCATCACGCCCCGGCGGTTCCACGATCCGTCCTCATCAGGCCCAGGGTCGCGATCGATCACCGTGACCTCATGCCCGCGACGGGCCAGTGCGATGGCGGTGTAGAGCCCGGTCGGACCCGCGCCAACGACGGCTGTGTGCATATCGGGCCCCTATCTGTCTGCCGGGTGATGTGAGCAACTCGATCTATCTGTCGGGTGAAGTGAGCAACTCGACCACGGCGCCGGGCTGCAGACCGGTGTAGTGCGCCGCCGAGCCTGCTCGACGGGCCACCGCGAGATGTCCCGCCGAATCGATCAGCAGGATCAGGTCCCCTCGGGCCACGTCGGCAAACGTCGTTCCGACAAGCACCTGCTGCGCGCCGGCTGACCACCGGAGTGTCGCCGACGCCCCGGCTCGTAAGCCGATCCCGGCCAGCTCGGCGGCCCCGGCGGCCAGCGCCACGTTGCCGAAATGATCCACGGTCAGCACCTCGACGCGGATCCGGTCGTCGTCCATCTGGCACACCGGTGCCGGCAGTGTGACCAGGGAGGCCGGGTCAACCGCGGGGCCCAGCGCGTCCGGCGGCACTCCGTGGGCCAGATGGGCGGCGGCTGGCGCGAAGACGTCGCGGCCGTGGAACGTCGCACTGACTACCGGCAGCCGGTAGGCGGGTGTGACCAGCTCATAGGCGGCCACCACCCCGCCTAGAGCCTCCGCCGCGGGGATCAGCAGCCCATTGTCCGGGCCGATCAGCATCGCGTTACCGCTGACCAGAGCCAATCCGCGCCGCGCGGTACCGACCCCGGGGTCGACGACCGCGACATGCACCGCCGGTGGCAGCCAGGGCAGCGTGTCGGCGAGCATTACCGAGCCGCGCCGCACGTCGCCCGGCGTGATCGCATGCGTGACGTCGAGCACTCGCGCCTGTGGCGCGATCCGGGCGATCACCCCATGGCAGGTGGCTACGAACCCGTCCGCGTAGCCGTAATCGGTGCACAAGGAGATCCAGCCGAAGCCCGCCACGACGTCCAGTGTGCCCGCCGGTGGGTTGACAGCGTCACGGTGGCGGGCGGGTCGCGGTGGCGAGCTCGGCGAGGTCTAGGTCAATCGGGAACGGTTGCGCCAGGCACAGCAGCTGATCCGAGCTCGACGACGTGGCCTCTATGTAGCACCCCCGTTGCAGCTGGTAGGCCACCGAGCTTGGACCCGGGCCGTTGAGCTCAATCCGCAGGTAGTGGTCGATTCCCGCGGCCGAGTAGAGCTGCGGCTTGATCGCCCGATCAGCCGCGATGCTGCCCAGGCTGACAATCTCGATGACCATCGCCACCTCGGCCGGGTCCCAGACCGTCACGTCGAGCCCAGGTTTGGTCACCACGACAAGGTCGGGGATCAGGATTCGCCCGGGCGCCACCCGGACGTTGACGGCTTCCAGCACCTCCAGCCAGCTTGGTGCCGCCCGCCCCAGCGCGTGGCAAAGATGGGATGACAGCCGCTGGTGCCGGCTCCCGGCAGCAGGGCTCACCAGCAACCCGCCGTCGAGCAGTTCAATTCGGTGACGGTCCTCGGGCAGCGCGAAATAATCCCGTTCCGTCCACGGGCCGACGTGGTCAAGCAGGTCGGTCTGGGCAGGCGACGACATCCGCGACTCACCTCCGCGTTCTGGGAGCACCACCATGGTCGCATGCTGCCGGGGAGCACCGACAGTTTCTCACCGCACGCGCTGCGCCAGGGCCATCATGCGGAGGTGCTGGTTGCACTCGGTGCAGCTGCGCGGCAGGTCACGCGCGTTGAGGGTCAGGCCGATGACGATGATCGTCCGGCCGCGCCAGGAGCGGTGTCGGGAGCCCGCGATCGGGAAGTCTGCGGGCGCGACCCGTGATCACCCACCCGCAGTAGTACGCGCCTGAGCCGCTGGCACTGCCTGCGGGTCACGACGGGCTCCTTGCCGACGCCAGCGAGTCAACATGGAGCGGGCCCGCCGTCTGGTCGCCGAACTGGACAAGGAACTGAAGCGGGCCGTGGAGCAAGCGGAACCTAAGGCCGGTAGCCACTTAGCGTAGAAGCCAGCCACCAAGAAGGCCGGTAGCCACTCGGAGCCGAGTCAGTCCAAGGAGTGAGCAAGTCGAAGCCTCAGCCTCGCCCGATGGTCCCTACGTCGCCAGCGCATCGCGGGTATGACCTTGACGGTGCCCGACTGCTCGGGTTTACTGGTGAATCGAACGTATGTTCCCCTACGCTGCCTTCCCCGCAGCGGATCCGGGTGCGGTTGTCAGCGCGTACCCACCGTTTGGGAGGAGGCCGCCGGATGGCGGTTGCGAGCGTCGCGTCGGTGCTGCAGCGAGCGCCGGTCGCCCCGGCGTCGACGCTGGAGAAGCGGCTCGACGTCCCGGGCGGCCGACCGCCATTTCCGGTAGTCGAACCGGTCGCGCCACTGTTGCCCGGTGGGCTGCGGCCGGGATCGGTGGTCGCGGTGCAGGGCTCGATGGCGTTGCTGCTGGCGTTGCTGGCCGCGGCCACCGCGCAGGGGGCCTGGGCTGCGGTGATCGGCGCCGGAGATCTCGGCGTGTTGGCCGCAGCCGAGGCGGGGGTGGTGGTGCAGCGGCTGGCGCTGATCCCCCGACCTGGGCCGGATCCGGCCTCAGTGGCCGCGGCCCTGCTCGACGGGGTGGCCCTGGTGGCGCTGGCGAGCACTGATCGGATATCGCCCGGCGCGCGGCGATCCCTGGCCGCCCGGGCTCGGCAGCGCGGATCGGTATTGCTCCCGCTCGGTCGATGGCCGGGCGCGGACATCGAGCTGGACTGCCGTGCCGAGGCCTGGCATGGCGCGGAGGGCGGGCATGGACGGCTGCGCAGCCGCGAGGTCGTGGTGCGCGCGGTCGGCCGCGGTGCGGCGGCTCGGCCTCGCACTGCCCGTTTGCTGCTGCCCGGTCCCGGCGGTCCGGTGCAGGAGGTGCTCGCGGACCTGACCATCAGAGCGGTGAGCTGATGACGCCGCCTCGGGTGGTGGTGGTCTGGTGCCCGGACTGGCCCGTGGTGGCCGGAGCGGCCGCTGTGGGTTTGGCTGCGCAGACACCGGCGGTGGTAGCCGCCAACCGGGTGCTGGCCTGTTCGGCGGCCGCCCGGGCCCAGGGGGTGCGCCGCGGGCAACGCCGCCGTGAGGCGCAGGGCCGCTGCCCGGATCTGGTCGTGCTCGCCGACGACCCGGACCGGGACGCCCGGGTGTTCGAGCCGGTGGTCGCCGCGGTCGAGGCCCTGGCACCCGGGGTGGAGCTGGTGCGACCGGGGTTGGTCGCCGTGCCGGCCCGAGGCCCGACCCGGTACTTCGGTAGCGAACCCGCAGTGGCCGAGCGGATCGTCGATGTGGTCGCCGCGCAGGCGGGGATGGAATGCCAGATCGGCATCGCCGACGGCCTGTTCGCTGCGACCTTGGCCGCGCATCGAGGACAGCTGGTGCCACCGGATGGTTCAGCCGGCTTTCTCGCCACCTTGAGCATCGCAGAGCTGCACCAGCCGGCCGCTGATCGGGCCGCGCTGGTGGACCTGCTGCACCGGCTGGGACTGCGCACCCTCGGTGCATTCGCCGCCCTGCCCGTTGACGACGTCGCCTCCCGGTTCGGTCTCGACGGGGTGCGCGCGCACCGGCTCGCCCAGGGGCTCGACGAGCGCCCACTGGCCCGTCGTCACCCGCCGGTCGATCTCACCGTCACTCGCCGGTTCGACCCGCCGCTGGACCGAGTCGATGCGGCGGCATTCGCCTCCCGGGAACCAGCCGAGCAACTGCACGAGGCATTGGCCGCCCGCGGTCTGGCCTGCATCCGGCTCGGAATCAGCGCCTGCACCGAGGTCGAGGAGCTGCTGCACCGGGTGTGGCGCTGCGCTGAGCCGCTGACCGCATCCGGGATCGCCGATCGGGTCCGCTGGCAGCTCGACGGCTGGCTGACTTCTCGCGGATCACACCGCGGGGCGGGTATCACGCTCCTGCAGCTGATCCCGGAAGAGATGATTGGCGGGCAAGCCCTGCAGCGCGGGCTGTGGGGGGAGTCGGGGGAAGACGACGAGCGGGCCGGCCGGGCCCTGGTCCGGGTGCAGGGGATGCTGGGACCCGAAGCCGTACTCATCGGAGTGCTCGGCGGCGGCCGCGACCCCACCGATCGAGTACGCCTGGTGCCCTGGGGCGAAGACCTGGCTCCGACGCGCGACGCGGATTTCCCCTGGCCGGGCCGGCTGCTGGCACCGTCCCCATCTCGGGTGCCCGCCTGTCCACTGACTGCCGAGGTTTTTGACGAGGCCGGACGCGTCGTCGGGGTCAGTGGACGCGGAAAGCTCACCGGCGTGCCGTACCGGATCGCGGTGGACGGGAACCCGCCGCGCCGGGTGCTGATCTGGGCTGGGCCCTGGCCGGTTGAGGAGCGCTGGTGGGAGCCCGGCGGAGGACGGCGCTGCGCGCGGTTGCAAGCGGTGCTCGACGCCGGACCTGCCGGGCCGCTCGCGCTACTGCTGGGCTGCGAGACGGGCCGCTGGAAGGTCGAGGGAATCTATGAGTAACGGTGGCAGACGGCGCCCACGTCGGGACTACGCCTACGCTTGGCGGTGATGTCATCCTTCTACGAGTTGCACTCTCACCGCCCGTTCGAGTCGCCAGTGCTGCTCCTCGCGACGGAGAGCTGGGTCGATGCCGGCCTCGGAGCTCAAGCAGCGATCGCTCACACTCTTGAGAAGATCTCGACAGAGGTGCTGGTGACCTTCAACACGGACGAGCTCATCGATTTCCGGTCCCGGCGTCCCATCGTGCGGATCTGCGACGGAGTCGTCGACAACTTGAGCTGGCCCCAGATCCAACTGCGGGCCGGTCAGGACGCTGCAGGCAGAGATGTTCTCGTCCTGGTGGGGCCAGAACCCGACATGGCGTGGCATGCCTTCGTGCGGGCCGTCGTGGACCTGGCCACGCAGCGAGGAGTGCGGCTGGTGGTCGGTCTCGGCGCCTTCGCCGCTCCTGTTCCACACACCCGTCCGGTCAATCTGATGGCGATCGCGACCACGGCTGAGCTCGCGGCGCAGGTGGGAGTGGTGTCTGGCACCGCGGAGATGCCGGCTGGTATCCAGACCGCGCTCCAAGAAGGTTTTGCCGCCGCAGGCATCCCCGCCATCGGGGTATGGGCGCGAGTGCCGCACTACTTGGCGAGCGTCCCGTACCCGGCGGCCTCCGCCGCGCTCGTCGACGCCCTGGCAGCCGTGGCCGGGCTGGAACTCGACGCTGCGGAGTTGCATGCCGCCGCCGGCAGTGTCTTGAACCAAATCAACGAAACTATCGCCGACAGCGAGGAATACCGTGAGTTGGTACGTCGCCTCGAGGCCGCATTCGACGGCGAACTGACCACACCGTTCGACTTCTCGGACCTTCCGTCAGGTGACGAGCTCGCCGCCGAGCTAGAGCGCTTCCTCCGCGGCGAGCAAGGAGAACAGTAGCCCGACGCGTCGCCAGCCGCGGCGGCTCTCACGTGGTGACTTCTTCTCCCACGGTGCAGATCCGCTCGATGGTGTTCGTGGTGGCGTCCCGCCCATGAGGAGCGGATCAGCTGGAGACGCTCGTGCTCACCGAACCAGAGGCTGGTTCGGGGTGGCCGGCGGCACCGCGTTGCTCACCGGATTCGGCGCCGTCACTGGGGGCAGGAGTCGGTGCGGCCACTTCTCGTCTCACGGGGTGGAGCGCCGGACAGGTCGTCGCTGACGCGGTCAAGCTCGGCGTTGTCACCCGGCTGGTGGTCCTGGCAGAACAGGGCGATGAGGAAAAGGCGAAGCGGGTTGTCGAGGCGCTACAGGCCAGACTTGGCGAAGTCAGCGCGAAGATCAGCCAACTCGCCGAGCAGATCCGTCAGCTGTCGGACAATAATCAGCGGCTCAGTGCGGAGAACCTGAGCCTGCGCACCCGGCTGCGAACTGAGCATGATCAGGCGCAGCTCGCACAGATCGCCCGTGGTCGTTCTCCACCGCCTCCCGCCGGGCATCTGAGGTGGAGGAGTGGATCCGGCGCAACCTCGACACGCAGCACATGCGCCTAGCCGAGATCGAGGCGCAGCTCGACCGGCTGCTTGCTGGAGACCTGAGCGCCCATTTCGTTTCGATAGCCGCGGTTGGGACACCGCAGTCCTAGGACGAGCTCACCACCTCCAACGACGCCCTGCGGGCCGATCGGGGATGGACCAACGTCGACCTCGACGCCGCCCTCACCGCCCACCAGCGAGGGCAGTTCGCGGTGTGGCAGGCGCGTCAACGGTCGCCATGGGCGCGCGAGGACCTCATCGCGGTCGGCTTTGCTGGTTTTCGTAGGCCAGCATCCGGCAGATGTGCTAGTATCGAACACATGTTCGATACTAGCCGGGTCGAGGGGTTGCCCGTTGCGGGTATCCCGGTCGATGAGGACTGTTTCGACCCGGCCTGGCTGGATGAGGCAGCCTGGCGGAGTGCGGCGGCGGGACCACCGGAGCCAGCCCTGCCGCCGGTGTCGGCGTGCGCCCCGTCGGGGTGGCTGGCGTTGGAGTTGGATCAGGGCTGCGCTGATCCAACCGCGCTGTCGGATGGCGAGTTGATCGACGCGGTGATCGGGTTCGATCGGGTGGCGTCGTGGGCGTTGGCGCGTCAGGCGGTGTTGCTGGCCGAGTTCGCCCGGCGTCGCCCGGAGGATCATCCGCTGGCGGCCAATTCGGATACTCCGTCGCGGTGCAGTGAGTTCGCCCCGGATGAGGTGGCCCTGGCGTTGCGGTTGTCGCGGATGACCGCGACCGGGCGGCTGATGATGGCCCAGACCCTGGTCGAAGAGCTGCCCGGAACCCTGGCCGCGTGGGAGGCCGGGGCGATCGATTCGCTAAAGGCAAGGGCGATCACCGAGACCTCCTACCTGCTCCCAGCTAAGCAGCGAAGTGCGCTGGAGGCGCGGGTGCTGCCCCGCGCAGGCACCCAGACGATCGCCCAGTTACGGGCTGCGCTGACCCGGGTGGTGCTGGCCCTCGACCCCGAGGGGGCAGACGCGCGCCACCAGCAACGCCGCCAGGACCGGCGGGTGGTGGTCTCCCCCGACGAGGAAGGCATGGCATCCCTGTGGGCGTTGCTGTCGGCTCCGGATGCCACCGTCGCCTACCAGCGGCTCTGCGACCTCGCCCGCGGGCTAGGCAGCGAGGACGCCCGCGGGATGGATGCTCGGCGCGCCGACCTGCTCGTCGAGCTGCTCACCGGGCGACGCTGCGCAGCCACTGGCTCCTGCATAGACAAGCAGTGTCCCGGCGACTGCGGCTGTACCGGCGACAGCTGTCCCGACGATGCCACCGGCACCACGTCCACCGGCACCACACTAGGCCCGGTCCCTGATCCTGATCCTGCAGACCGGGCTACCCCCACCAACGCGCCAGGTCCAGGTGACTATGGCTGCACCCTCAACCACGCAACCGGTCTGGGTAGGCCGCTGGTGTCGGTGATCGTGCCGATCACCATGTTGCTGGGGCTCAACGAAGAGCCGGGAGAACTGGTCGGTCACGGACCGATCCCCGCCGAGCAGGCCCGCGAGATCGCTGCGCAGGGCACCTGGCGGCGGCTGCTGACCGACCCAGTTTCGGGTGCCTTGCTCGACTACGGTCGCACTACTTACACCCCACCCGCAGGGCTGGCCGACTTCGTCCGCGCCCGCGATCTGCGCTGCCGATTCCCCACCTGTGGCCAACCCGCCGCTACCGCCGATCTTGACCACGCCATTCCTTATCCTGACGGTGCGACCAGGGAAGATAATCTGCACGCTAGCTGCCGCCACCACCACCGACTCAAAACCCATGCCCCTGGTTGGGATGTCGAGCAACATCCCGACGGCCGCATCACCTGGACAACACCCACCGGACGAACCGACACCAGCCACCCACACGACTACCGACCTGATTCCCATCCGCCACCCGGCGACGACCCGCCACCCTTCTAGGCCCACATCATGGGCTGGAACAACCCGCCGGTGCAGTGGGCGGATTTGGAGCGGGCGCTGTCCGGGCGGACTGCCGGCAGATCAGGGAACCGCGACGAGAGGCAACCCGGTGACGGCGGGGACAGCCCGGCGTGGACACGTCGCCGGGAGCGCTACGAGCCACCGTCGCTGCTCGCCTCGGCCCAGCTCGCGGAGACCCAGTTCTCGGAGGCCCAACCGCGTATTCGCTACGCCGAGTTGCACTGCCACTCCAATTTCAGCTTTTTGGACGGGGCCAGCCATCCCGAGGAGCTGGTCGAAGAGGCGGCCCGGCTGGGATTGGATGCGATCGCGATCACTGACCACGACGGGATGTACGGTGTGGTGCGCTTTGCCGAGGCAGCCCGGGAGCTGGGCATCAAGACCGTATTCGGGGCGGAGCTCAGCCTCGGCCTCACCGCACCACAGAACGGGATACCCGACCCGGAGGGTGAGCACCTGCTCGTGCTGGCCCGCGACCCCGAGGGTTACCGCAGGCTGTCCCGGGTTATCAGCGACGCCCAGATCGCCGGGAAAGTGAAGGGCAAGCCGGTCTATGACCTCAACGCGGTAGCCTCCGCTGCGGGTGGGCACTGGGTGGTGCTCACCGGTTGCCGCAAGGCTGCGGTGCGGGCAGCGCTGGAACGTGAGGGGCCGGCCGCCGCGGCCACCCAGCTTCGCCGGCTGACCGAGTTGTTCGGCGCGGGCCACGTCGTCGTCGAGCTCACCGCGAACGGGCTGCCGGACGACACCGAGCGCAACGACGCACTCGCCGCGCTGGCCGCGGCGCAGGGGCTGGACACCGTCGCTACCACCGCCGCGCACTATGCCACCCCGTCGCGGCACCGGCTGGCCACCGCACTGGCCGCGGTCCGGGCCCGGCGCAGCCTGGACGAGATGGACGGCTGGCTACCGGCCGCAGCAACAGCGCACCTACGTTCCGGTGCCGAGATGGCCGACCGGTTCGCCCGCTGGCCCGGGGCCGTCGAGCGGGCCGCCGCGCTGGGCCGGGAGTGCTCTTTCGACCTACACTTGGTGGCGCCGGACCTGCCGCCGTTCGCCGTCCCCGACGGCCACACCGAGGCCAGCTGGCTGCGCGAACTCAGCTGGCTCGGCGCGACCACCCGCTACGGCAGCTACGACGAGCGTCCCGGTGCCTACCACCAGATCGAACACGAGCTGGCCGTCATCGAGGAGAAGAACTTCCCCGGCTACTTCCTCATCGTGCGCGACATCGTGGGGTTCTGCCGGCGAGCCGACATCTTCTGCCAGGGCCGTGGCTCGGCGGCCAATTCCGCAGTCTGCTATGCGTTGGGCATTACGAGCGTTGACGCGGTGGTGATGGACCTGCTCTTCGAACGGTTCCTCGCCCCGGATCGGGACGGCTACCCCGACATCGACCTGGACATCGAGTCCGACCGCCGAGAAGAGGCCATCCAGTATGTCTATGAGAAATACGGTCGGGACTGCGCCGCCCAGGTCGCCAACGTGATCACCTACCGGGCTCGCTCGGCGGTGCGGGACATGGCCAAGGCGCTGGGCTACTCGACCGGGACCCAGGACGCCTGGAGTAAGCAGATCGACCGCTGGGGGCCGCTGAACCGGGCCACGGACGACACCGATATTCCCGAACCGGTGCTGGCGCTGGCCGCCGAGCTGGAGGGATTCCCCAGACACCTGGGCATCCACTCCGGTGGCATGGTGATCTGCTCCCGGCCGGTAGCCGAGGTCTGCCCGGTGGAGTGGGCACGGCGGGACAACCGCTCGGTGGTGCAGTGGGACAAAGACGACTGCGCGGCGGCCGGATTGGTCAAGTTCGACCTGCTGGGGCTCGGCATGCTGTCGGCGCTGCACTACGCGGTCGATCTGGTGGGCCGCCATTACCGGCACCGGGTGCAGCTTTCGGACCTGCAGCCGACCGATCCGGCGGTCTACGCGATGCTGGCCCGGGCCGACTCCGTCGGGGTGTTCCAGGTGGAGTCCCGCGCGCAGATGGCGACCCTGCCGCGGCTGAAACCGAGAACGTTCTACGACCTGGTGGTCGAGGTGGCGCTGATCCGTCCCGGTCCGATCCAGGGCGACTCGGTGCATCCCTACGTCAGGCGCCGCAACGGCCAGGAGGCCTGGGACTACGACCATCCCCGGTTAGCGAACGCGCTGCGCAAGACGTTGGGGGTGCCGCTGTTCCAGGAACAGCTGATGCAGATGGCCATCGACGTCGCCGACTTCTCCGCCTCCGAGGCCGACGAGCTGCGCCGCGCGATGGGTGCCAAACGGTCCACCGAACGAATGGAACGCCTCCGCGGGCGGCTGTTCGAGGGCATGGCCCGGCATGGGATTCTCGGCGAGCTCGCCGAGAAGATCTACGCCAAGCTGCTGGCCTTCGCCAACTTCGGTTTCCCGGAAAGCCACTCGATCAGTTTCGCCTCGCTGGTCTACTACAGCGCCTGGTTCAAGCATTACTACCCGGCGGCGTTCTGCGCCGCCCTGCTGCGGGCCCAGCCGATGGGCTTCTACTCCCCGCAGTCATTGATCGCCGACGCCCGCCGGCACGGGGTCACCGTTCGAGGCCCGGACGTCAACGCCAGCGGCGTGCATGCCGGGCTGGAACCGGCCGCGGAAGGCGCACCGGAGCAGGCGGTGCGGCTGGGACTGGCGATGGTGCGCACGGTGGGCCAGCCGCTGGCCACCCGGTTGGTCGAACAGCGGCACGCGCACGGCCGCTACCGCAGCATCGCTGACGTCGCGCACCGGGTGGGGTTGACCACCGCCCAGGCTGAGGCGCTGGCCACCGGTGGGGCGTTCGACGAGCTGGCCCCGCAACGTCGGCAGGCGCTGTGGTCCGCCGGAGCGGTGGCCGCACAGCGACCGGACCGGCTGCCCGGCACCGCAGTGGGGATCGTCGCGCCACCACTGCCGGGGATGAGTGCGTTGGAACTCGCCGCGGCCGACGTCTGGGCCACCGGGGTCTCGCCAGCCAGCTTCCCCACTCAGTTCCTCCGAGCCGACCTGGACAGGCTGGGTGTGGTGCCCGCTGCCCAGCTGCGGGAGCGCGACGACGGGCAGCGGGTGCTGGTCGCCGGTGCGGTGACGCATCGGCAGCGCCCGGCCACCGCGGGCGGGGTCACGTTCCTGAACCTGGAGGATGAGACCGGCATGGTGAACGTGATCTGTTCACCGGGTTTCTGGGTCCGGTACCGCACCATCGTGCGGGCCTGCCCGGCGCTGCTGCTGCGCGGCCGGTTGCAGATCGCCGAAGGGGTGATCAACGTACTCGCCGAGCATGCCGCAGCGCTGGACATGCAGGTGCGCTCGAACTCCCGCGACTTCCGCTGAGCCCCGGCCGTCCACGACGGGTAGATCACGATCTGGGTGACCTGGGCGACACGATTTGTTGTCTACGACACACAGACAGCGATCATGGTGGCCAAGTGCGGACCTGAGAGGGTAGCGGGTATGCCGGAGACTGCTGCTGATGATCACGCTGCTGATGATCGCCTAGCCGAGGCCGAGCTCACCGAGCTGGACTTCACCGACGCAGTCTTCGCCGACCAGGAGTGGGACGGGCGCTGCTTTATCGGCTGCCGGTTCACCGAGGCTGATATGCGCGGGTTGCATACCCGCAGCTGCCGGTTCACCAACTGCGACTTCACCCGCGCAGACTTGGGTGCCTCGCAGCACCGCGCGACAGCGTTTCACAGCTGCACCTTCCAGCGCACCACGCTGACCGACTCGGTGCTTGAGCACTGCTCCCTGCTGGGCAGCACACTCAGCGACTGCCGGCTGCGGCCGTGGACGCTGCGCGAGGTCGATCTGCGCCTCACCGGTCTGGGACACGCCGATCTCCGGGAGGTGGCACTCCCCGGGCTCAAGCTCACCGAGGCGAACCTGGTACAGACCGACCTGCGGGGCGCTGACCTGTCCGGAGCGGACCTCACCGGGGCCCGGCTGCTGGGCGCCCGGCTGGAGGGCGCCGACCTGCGCGGGGCCCGGCTGGACGCGGACGCTCTGGTGCAGGCGCGGCTGACCGGTGCCCGGATCGACGTGGACACCGCGATCCGCTTCGCCGCGGCGAACGGGCTCCGGGTGGATCTCGGGACGTAACGGTCGGAATGCAAGGATGCCCTCGTGAGCGCGGTGCGGCTGGACGGCAAGGCAACCCGGGACGAACTCTTCGCAGATCTGCGGACCCGGGTGGCTGCGCTGCGCGGCAAAGGAATCACTCCTGGGCTCGGCACCGTCATCGTCGGCGATGACCCCGGCTCGCATGCCTACGTGCGGGGAAAGCACAACGACTGTGCGAAGGTGGGCATCGCCTCGATCCGCCGCGACCTGCCCGCGACCACCACCCTCGACGAGCTGTTCGGGGTGATCGACGAGCTGAATGCGGACCCATGCTGCACGGGTTACCTGGTCCAGCTGCCGCTGCCCGCCGGGCTGGACACCGGTGCAGTGCTGGAGCGGGTCGATCCGAGCAAGGATGCCGACGGTCTGCATCCGGTGAACCTGGGGCGGCTGGTGCTCGGTGAGCCGGGACCGCTGCCGTGCACTCCGCGCGGCATCGTGGCGTTGCTGCGTCGCTTCGACGTACCACTGGCCGGCTCGCGGGTAACCATTGTGGGCCGGGGCATCACCGTCGGTCGTCCGCTGGGTTTGCTGTTGACCCGGCGCAGCGAGAACGCCACGGTCACGCTGTGTCACACCGGTACCCGGGACCTCGCGGCTGAGGTGTCCCGCGCCGACATCGTGGTCGCCGCGGCGGGACGACCAGGACTGATCACGCCGGAGAGGGTCAAGCCGGGGGCCGCGGTGGTCGACGTCGGGATCACCCGCACCGGCGCTGGGCTGGCTGGGGACGTCGATCCGGCGGTGGCCGAGGTCGCTGGGTACCTGGCGCCGGTTCCGGGCGGGGTGGGTCCGATGACCAGGGCGATGTTGCTGGCCAACGTCGTTGAAGCCGCCGAGCGGGCCGGCGCGTCATGACCACGCGGACGAGTCTGCGGCCACAGCTGGCGTTCGGTCTGGTCCTGGCCGTGGTGGCGGTGGCCATGGTGCGCATCACGCAGTACCACTGGCGGGAGGGCACAGTGATCATCGGCGGCGCGCTGCTGCTGGCCGCGGGATTGCGAGCGGTGCTCCCGCCGGAGTGGACCGGGTTGCTCGGGATCCGCCGCCGCGCCTGGGACGTGGGTACCTACTGCACCTTCGGGCTGCTGATGCTCGCCGTGGCGCTGACGATCACCGGGGGACCGCTGACCGTAGGGTGAGCAGACTCAAGTCACGGGGAGAATCGATGGCACGTTCCGGCACGGTCGCAGTCATCGGGGCCGGCTTCTACGGCTCGACCACTGCGCAGCGGCTGGCCGAGTACGACCTGTTCGACACGGTCGTGCTCACCGACATCATCGAGGGCCGGCCGGAGGGCTTGGCGCTGGACATGAACCAGTCCCGACCAGTGGAGGGCTTCGAGACCAGGATCGTCGGCCAGACCACCGGCCGCGACGGCTCCGGCTATGCCGCGATCGCCGGCAGTGACATCGTGGTGATCACCGCCGGGCTACCGCGCAAACCGGGGATGAGCCGGATGGACCTGATCGAGGTGAACGCCCGGATCGTCCGGCAGGTTGCGGAGAACGTCGCCGAGCACGCCCCCGACGCGGTCGTCATCGTGGTGTCTAACCCGCTGGACGAGATGACCGCGCTGGTGGCACTGGCCACGGGGTTTCCTCGACACCGGGTGATGGGTCAAGCCGGGATGCTCGACACCGCGCGGTTCACCAACTTCATCGCTGAGGAACTCGCCGTCCCGGTGTCCTCAGTGCGCACCCTGACGTTGGGCTCGCACGGCGACACCATGGTCCCGGTGCCCAGCGCCTGCACCGTAGATGGTGCGCCGCTGAGCGACCTGTTGCCCGCAGACAAGATCGAAGAGCTGATCACCCGAACGCGAAACGGTGGAGCCGAAGTGATCGCCCTGCTCAAGACCGGGTCGGCGTACTACGCACCATCTGCAGCGGCGGCCCGCATGGTGCGCGCGGTGCATCAGGACTCCGGCGCCGTGTTGCCGGTGTGTGCCTGGCTCGATGGCGAGTACGGGATCTCTAATGTTTACCTGGGCGTTACCGCCGAGCTGGGTCGCCGTGGGGTAAACCGAGTGGTGGAAATCCCGCTGACCGCGGGCGAGCTCGCGCAGCTAAAGCAGGCAGCGCAGGCCGTTGCGGCTAAACAGGCCGACGTGCGCGACCTATGATCGGTGGTAATTCGCGACAGGAGAGTCCGTTCTCGTGGACAAGATCAAGGTAATGGGAACCGTGGTCGAGCTCGATGGCGATGAGATGACCCGGATCATCTGGCAGTTCATCAAGAACAAACTGATCCTGCCCTACCTCGACATCAACCTCGACTACTACGACCTTGCCATCCACCGCCGCGACGCCACTGACGATCAGGTCACTGTCGACGCCGCGCACGCGATCGAAAGGCACGGAGTGGGGGTCAAATGCGCCACCATCACACCCGACGAGGCCCGGGTGGAGGAGTTCGGCCTGAAAAAGATGTGGCGCTCACCCAATGGCACGATCCGCAACATTCTCGGTGGGGTGATCTTCCGCGAGCCGATCATCTGCTCCAACGTGCCCCGTCTCGTGCCGCATTGGACCAAGCCGATCATCATCGGCCGGCACGCGTTCGGCGATCAGTACAAAGCCAGCGATTTCACCGTTCCCGGACCGGGCACGGTGACGATCACCTACACCCCCGACGACGGCCGGGCGCCGCTGGAGATGGAGGTCGCGAGGTTCGGCGAGGATGGCGGTGTCGCGGTCGGGATGTTCAACTACCGCAAATCCATCGAGGACTTCGCAAGAGCATCGCTGCGTTATGGGCTGGCTCGTGAGTATCCGGTCTACCTATCGACGAAGAACACGATCCTCAAGGCATACGACGGCATGTTCAAAGACGTGTTCGCGGAGATCTATGAATCGGAGTTCAAAGCCGACTTCGAGGAACACGGTCTGCACTACGAGCACCGGTTGATCGACGACATGGTAGCCGCCGCACTGAAGTGGCCCGGTGGCTACGTCTGGGCGTGTAAGAACTACGACGGTGACGTGCAGTCCGATACCATCGCGCAGGGCTACGGCTCACTGGGCCTGATGACCAGCGTGCTGATGACCCCGGACGGCCGGACCGTTGAGGCCGAAGCCGCGCACGGCACCGTCACGCGGCATTTCCGGCAGCATCAGCAGGGCAAGCTCACCTCGACCAACCCGATCGCGTCGATCTTCGCTTGGACCGGTGGCCTACGCCATCGTGGCACCCTGGACTCGACTCCCGACGTCACCCGGTTCGCGCAAACCCTGGAGCGGGTCTGTATCGACACCGTCGAGAGCGGCAAGATGACCAAGGATCTAGCCTTGCTGATCGGCCCGGAAACCCCGTTCCTGACCACCGAGGGCTTCCTCGACGAGCTCGACCGGGGATTGCGGGCTGCCATGCATGAAGATCGTCACAGCGTAGCCGGTGGAAAGTAGGTAGGTAGGTTTGACCAGGCAGCGGTGGATCATCCTAGGAGTCGTGCTGGTGGGCGTACTGCTGCTGATCTCCGAGCACAACCGGAACAACCCTGGTGGCAGCACCAGTACCAGCAACGGTGCGCGCCCGTGCACGGTGACGGTCACCGCGAATTTGCTCAACGTGCGGTCGAGTCCCGACGGCAATGCGCCCGTGGTTGACACCTTCGACAAGGGTGCGGTGGTGTCCGCCGACCGGATCACCCGCAACGGCTTTCGCCAGCTCGGGCCGGACCGGTGGGCCGCGCAGGATTTCCTCGATCCGACGGCGGACAGTGACTGCGGCTGACCCGGCTGCAACAATCGCGGTATGTCGCCTTCTGCCACCGGCCCCGTCTCCGGTCCTGTCACCGGCGCACGCCCCAGGGTGCTCTCCGGTATCCAGCCCACCGCGGACTCGTTTCACCTCGGCAACTACCTCGGCGCCATCCGGCAGTGGGTGGCGCTCCAGGCCGACCACGAGGCGTTCTACTGCGTGGTCGATCTGCACGCCATCACCGTCGAGCAAGATCCCGAGAAGCTGCGCCGCCGGACCCGGCTGGCCGCGGCCCAGATGCTGGCCCTGGGCGTCGACCCGGATCGCTCCACGGTGTTCGTGCAGAGTCACGTTCCCGAACACACGCAGCTCTGCTGGGTGCTGGAATGCCTTACCGGTTTCGGGGAAGCCTCCCGGATGACGCAATTCAAGGACAAATCCGCCAAGCAAGGCGGCGACCGGGTGGGGGTCGCGCTGTTCACCTACCCGATCCTGCAGGCCGCAGACATCTTGCTGTACCAGGCAGACCAGGTGCCGGTGGGCGAGGATCAGCGCCAGCACATCGAGCTCACCCGCGATCTCGCGATCCGGTTCAACGCCCGCTACGGCCCGACGTTCACCGTGCCTGCACCGCACATCGTCAAGGGCGCCGAGAAGATCTACGACCTGGCCGAACCGACAGCGAAGATGAGCAAGTCAGCGTCCTCGCCGGCCGGCGTGGTCGACCTGCTCGACGACCCGAAAGTCTCTGCTAAAAAGATTCGCTCGGCCGTCACCGACACCGGCCGGGAGATCTACTACGACCCAGCCACCAAACCCGGGATCTCGAACCTGCTGGTGATCTACTCGGCGCTGTCCGGGCGCAGCATCGACGACCTCGTCGCAGCGTATGACGGCAAGGGATACGGGGCGCTGAAGTCCGACGTCGGCCAAGCGCTCGCGGACTTCGTCACCCCACTGCGCCAGGCGGTGGCCGGCTACACCGACGACCCCGCCGAGCTGGACAAGCTGCTCGCCCGGGGCGCCGAGCGAGCCCGCGACGTCGCCGGCCAGACGCTACGCGCGGTGTACAACCGGGTGGGTTTTCTGCCGCCGACAGGCTAACCGGGCATTGCTTCACTAGCCTAAGAGCGCATGCGGGGAACCAGTCCACAGCAGACGGACGCCAAGCTATCCCTGCTGCAGCGATACCGGCTGCGTTACTCCTGGTTGGACCATTTAGTACGTGCCGGCAAGTCCTACACCGCCAACCACGGCGACCATTACGCCGCGGCAATCACATTTTTCAGTGTGCTCTCGCTGGTGCCGCTGTTGATGATCGCCTTTGCGGTGGCGGGTTTCGTGCTCGCCGGTGACCCGCAGCTGCTTCACCAGTTGCAGGATCAAATCCACTCCGCAGCGCCAGCGGGATTGGGTGCAACTCTCGACCAGGTCATCGACGGGGCGATCAGATCCCGCAGAAGCGTGGGGATCGTGGGTCTGCTCGGCGCGCTGTACTCCGGGCTGGGTTGGATGGGCAACCTCCGCGAGGCGCTCACCGCCCAATGGACGGGCGGGCAGCCGCCTGAAGCGGCGGGTTTCCTGCGCACCAAGGTGTTCGATCTGCTGGCGTTGCTCGGTCTGGGACTGGCGCTGATGGCGTCCTTCGCGCTGACCGGTATTGGCACCGCGTTCGCGAGCGTCGTGCTGAACGCGCTAGGACTGGGGCAGATCCCCGGTGCCCGGCTGGTACTGGTCGCCCTCGCCGTGGCGGCGTCGGTGGCCGGCATGTGGCTGGTATTCCTCTGGGTGATAGCGCGGCTGCCGCGGGAGCCGGTACCGCTGCGCAGCGCGACCCGCGCCGCCTGGTTCGGGGCGGTGGGTTTCGAGCTGCTGAAGCAGGCGTTTGCCATCTACCTGGATAGCGTCACCAACAGCCCCACCGGGCGACTGTTCGGCCCGGTGATCGGCCTGATGGTGTTCGCCTACTTCGTATCCCGGTTCCTGCTGTTTCTCACCGCGTGGGCTGCCGTGGTCACAACGAGCGCCTCGGAGACTGAACCGGAGAACGTACCCGAACACCACCGCGCCCCCCAGCACGTCCCCGCGCCGCAGGCCGCGCCGACCCCTCCCGGGGTAAGCGCCGAATCTTGAGCGCGGCGTAGCGGAAACATCAGCCGGTCCAGGGTTTTACCCTGATACCGTTACGCTGCGGGTGAGGTGTACTGGTCTGGAGCGGGTTGACCCCCGATGTGATCCACTCGGGACCGCCCCAGATACGAGGAGACCACCATGCAGACCCTGCTTAAGGTGCTTGGGATCATCGCGCTGATCTGGATCGGGTTCATGGTGTTGGGTGCCGTGTTCAAGTTCCTCATCTGGGCGCTGGTCATCGGTGCGGTGCTGTTCGTCGGGTCAGCCGCCTACGCCGCGGTGAAGAGCAAGTCAGACCGCCACGCGCTCAACCGGTGACAATCAGGCCGGGTCCCGCCTAGCGAGCACCCGCCGAACCAGGTGCATCGCGACGGTCACAGATCGATCGCGGATCTCGGCACGGTCGCCGGGCAGCACCGGGTCGCTGGCCAGGGCCGTGCCGTCGCTGGTGGTGACGCATACGCACACGTATCCGACTGGCTTGGCGTCAGTGCCCCCGCCGGGGCCGGCCACCCCGGTGATGCCCACACCGACGTCGGCAGCCAAGCGATCCCGGGCCCCGTCGGCCATCGCCCGGGCGACCTCCGGTGACACCGCGCCGTGCTTCTCGATCAGCTCCGGCGCCACGCCCAGCAGCTCGGTCTTGGCGGCATTGGAGTAGGCGACCACACCGCCGGCGACGTAGTCCGACGATCCTGGTTGCTCGGTGAGCCGGGCGGCGAGCAGGCCGCCGGTGCAGGATTCCGCGGTCCCGATCCGCCGTCCCCG
>DASUII010000263.1:0-2507 GCA_036279835.1 Pseudonocardiaceae bacterium | reverse complement strand
ACTCGGCCATCGCGATCTCTCCCAGCGGCACGGACGCCTACCTGGTGTACAACGCGTTCACGACACCGTTCCGCAACGACACCACCAGCCCGCGGACCCTGGTCGGAGTGGTGAAACACGCCGACATCGGCGCCAATGGGGTACCCGGCGCGTGGACTGAACTGCACCGCAGCCCGCCCGGCGACCCGCGGGGTTCGGCGCAGAACAACCTGTGGCTGGAATTCCTCGGCGACTACGTGTACGCGGTTGCCACCAACACCTACGGGGCCGGCGTGTGGAACGACGTGCGCAACGCGGCCGACTGCCCCGCCATCGACACCTGGCGGGCAGCCGCACAAGCAGCAGTCCAAAACGGCACCACCGTGCCCGCTCCGCCAGCGCCGCAGCAGGACTGCCCGGCCACCTTCGGCAACTCCGACATATTCGGTGGCTCCTTCAACGATCCCACCCCCTAGCGGGCAAGGACCTTTGTGCGGGCGCCCGGCCACCCGGGCGCCCGCACAGGCCTGTCTTTACGGCAGCCACTGCAGCCTCCATACCAGCGCCAAGAAACTGTCCGCCTATGAAATCAGGGACACAACAAGCATTCAACGCTCCTCGCGCCAGGCCTGACGCTCGCTCGCCCAGTCCGTCCCAGAACTGGCGGATATGGCCATACGCCATGGCAAGCCAACCCGTGGGGTCACCCTGTGCATACTCGGCGATCTGTCGTCACGCTGCGTCCGATACTGAGTCACGCATCGTGACTAGCGCTGGTCTGCTCTGGCGCGCAAGTATCCGTCGTTCCGCGCTCGGCAGCTTCGGCTGCCGTCGATTCGGCAAGCGGCACAGATCGAACGTTCTGCACCAAGCGGTGTCCCTTGGACTCACAGCAAGCTGGTCAACCGAAGGACAGGTCCCTTGACCGCAAAATGCCGCGCCTGCCACAATCCGGCCAGACAGAGCACGAGCTTGCTCCGTTGAGGAGGGGAAACCATGGGGGGAAAACGGGTGGTGCAAGCCGTTGCGCTGACGGGACTGATGACGCTGGCCGCAGGGTGGCTGGCCGCAGCGCCAGCTGGAGCGGCCACGCCCACGGTGGTTCACATCAAGGTCAATGTCTCGTTGCCCGGTATCGATCAATGCGGATTCACGGTGGACTCCGTGGTGCAAGGTACGCTCACGGTCCACGTCTTCACCGACCAGTCCGGGAACATGTCAGAGCAGGACACATCCTCCGTCGTGAGCACCTTGACCAATGAGGCAAACGGAAAGGTGGTGCACGTGGCGGGGTCGGGCCGGGACAGGTTTATGCTCTCCCCCGTGGTCAACCCGGACGGCACCTTCACCTTCACCGACACCCTCACCGGGGTGCCTCTGCGGATCTACACCGCGCACAGCGACACGTTGGTGAAGGACGTGGGGTTCCTGTCGTTCCTGACCACCTTCGATTCCCAGGGGAACTTCCTCAGCCAGCAGGTGATCGAGCACGGGCAGCACCCGTTCGCGGGCGACCAGACCGTGTTCTGCGACGCGATCGCGTCCGCGATCGGGTAGTACGGAGGATCTTGGCCCTCAGCGGCTCCTGCCTGATCGGCTCGCGCTGGTGGAGGGGCCGAGCAGACGACGCGCCAGAACACGAGCGCATCTGATCCTCCCGACCGGGTACCGGAGGACTCCGGATTCGGCGATCCGGTCGTATCGCCGTCTAGGCTCACACGTCACCTTCTGTTTAGCCCAGCTGCCAGCTCACGCGCGCTGACCTGATCTGGGCACCTTTGTCGCGGGTGGATGGCTACGATCACGATCGCTGCCGTTCCTGTTCGCCGCCTTTCACGTGGCGATCTCGGGCGACGATCCGGACGCGGTGAACACGCTGTCGTCGCCTGACTGCGTGGCCCCGAAGACGCTCGACGACCCGGAACCCGGCGGCGGTCGCCTGCGGCCGTGCTGCCGCCGCTGTCCTGGAACATGATCTGGCTGTGCTGGCAACGGCCGTCCTGGGCCGACGGTGCATGTCGTTTTAATCGGTGTCGCCGCCGGCTGGGAGCCGGTACACATGAGGGATGGCCGAAGTCCCGTTGCCTGGCGGCCACACCACCGGGGCTGTGCTGATCGATGGCGTAATCCACAAGCGGGCGTCGCCGTGGACGCCGACCGTGCACGCGTTGCTGCGGTACCTGCAGGAGGCGGGATTCCCGGGCGCGCCCCGGTCGCTCGGCTTCGACTCGTCCGGCCGCGAGATGCTGAGCTACCTGCCGGGCGAGACCATCGGGGACCGGGATCCCTGGCCGGCGTGGGTATCGGCCGACCCGGTGCTGGTGCAGGTCGGCCAGTGGCTGCGGCGGTGGCACGACCTGACCGCCGATTTCCGCCCGCCGGCGGGCGAGCGATGGTTCATCGGTGGCGTCATGCGGCCGGGGCTGATTGCCGGCCATCAGGACGCGGCGCCCTACAACGCGGTCGTGGACGGCGAGCGGCTGGTCGGGTTCTGCGACTGGGACATCGCCGGGCCGTCGTCGCGGGAG
>DASUII010000262.1:0-14168 GCA_036279835.1 Pseudonocardiaceae bacterium | reverse complement strand
GACCGGCACTACGAGGCCCTCCGCATCCAGATGCAAACCCTCTTCCACGACCTCGGCCTCACCACCACCGGAGCCGCAGCATAGACAACTTTTTGTCGATCGGGGTACCGCAAGCGCCTAGTGGTTCCGCAGCTGCAAACGTGGTTGTTTGTGGTCGTGCCGTGTTGTCTGGGTGGTGTTTAGTGACCGAAATAGGCGGTCCGGTGGACGGGCACGGGCTGACATAGCACCGGAGGCCCTTGGATGCTGGAGGTATGGGGCAGTGAGGGCTCCCGGTGCCGGTTCAGGCCTGCGGTGGGTTGTCCGGGGTGGGGTTTTGGGTGGAGTGGACCAGCTCGGCAGCCACAACCCGGAGTTTGATGTTGCGCCGCTGCGAGATGGTCCGCAGGGATGCGAAGGCGTCCTCGGGGCTGCACCGCCGGCGGGCCATCACGATCCCGATCGCCTGGTCGATGACCGAGCGGGTGGACAACGCGGTCCGCAGGTGATCCGTCAGTGTGACCTCGTCGTAGTGCCGCAACGCCGCGGTGACTGCGATTGCGGCTTGGCCGGCCAGCAGGCTGGCCAGCTGCAGATCCACCGCGCTGAAGGACTCTGGGGTGCGGGCGTAAAGGTTGAGCACTCCGACCGGTTCGCCGGCCACGATCAACGGCGTCGAGAGGATCGCCAGGATGCCGTAGGCCATCGCGATGTTCGGATAGCCCTGCCAGCGGTCCTCTAAGGCCAGGTCGGTCGCCTGCACCACCTCCCCGGTGGCCAAGGACTGCAGGCACGGTCCCGTGTCGTGCTCGTACTGGTGCTCGTCGAGCTCGCGGGCCAGCGCATCGGCCGAAGCGGCCGTGAACACGCGGTTGTCTTGGGACAGGGTGATCCCGCACGTCGCCACCGGCTCGATGGCCCGCACGGACAGCTCAGCGACCCCTTGGAGTAGATCCACGAACGACTCGGTGGACAGCAACAGCCCGGCCAACTCCGACAAGGCAGCACCGACTCCGGGAAAGGGTTCCGACATTGCTCTGCGACCTCACCCGGTACGCCCTGGAGGACCCCGGGGCCGCCGTGTAGCCGTTCGCCAAGAACGGCGCACGGCCAAAGTCCGCAAACGCGAAGACGCCCTCAGTGCCACCCAGCCTGACCCCTCTCCAGTGACCCTGGCAAGCGGCGATGAACTGACCGGCGGCCACCGCCCCGCCGAGAACAGCTTCCGCGGTGACGCTCGGCAGGAGAGAACAACGCGAGGATATTTGTAGATCCGGGCGTATTGCCCCGCGCAGAGCGGCGGGATTGGGCCCCGCGTCGTCGCAGCCCGGGCCGCTGCTTCTAGACCTCCTCGCCGACGCCGGCCACGCTGCTGGCACCACCACCCGGTTCACGCTTGACGAACACTCGCCACCGCATCCCTGATCACCCGCACCGTGTCAGACACGCAGCGCACGCTGTTTCGATCCATTGGCTGGTTGCTGCGCTGGGCCGCTGTTGCCTATCCTTAACACAAGGTTGGACCGTCAGCCGTTTCTGCAGTGTGCCTGCGGGGTGGTCCATCTCAGGCCCCCCGTGGCCCGGAAAACACGAGCACGGGTGTGGCGATGGGTGACGATGGGTGGACCAGCCGGGTTCGGGTCAATGTCGAACTGATGTTCGAGGTGGCGGTCCGCTCGGGCACCGTCGGTAGCTGGGTGGATCTGAGCGGAGAGCTCGATCTGGCCGGCCCCCCATCTGGAGCAGGTTCTCGATCAACTCTGCCGGGATGGGGTCCCGGAGGTCGTGCTCGACCTGTCCGGGTTGGACTACCTGGGTGCCGCTGGCCTGGGGGTGTTCCTCGACGCCGATAGCAGGCTCCGCGCCGCCGGTGGGCGACTCATCCTGCACCGCCCTGGGCGGCTGGCCCGCCGGATCCTGGCGATCACCGGGCTGGACACCGTCTTGACCATCCGGCCGACGACCTCACCCAGCCTCGACTGCGCGACGGCTAACAGGATCGATCAGGCCTCGTGATGGCCGCCCCCACCCACCCCAAGTCGACGACCTCGCGTGCCGACACCGACGAGCTGATCGCCCCGGCGGCTCAGCGCCCCCAAGCGGCTCACCGACCCACCGAACGTGTTGGAGTGACAACGACAGCCACCGACACTGCGACGGCAACCGACCCCAAGGATGCGCTGGGGCGATCAACCACACACGACGGAGCTGGTGCCTCGGGCGTGTTGGCCGCAGTGTGGTGCCGCTCGGTGGGGACCTCCTGGACACTGGAACTACACCAGCTCGATGACGGTGGCCCGGGTCGCGGGCGGGTGGTGGACTGGGTCAGCTCGGGAGTGCCCATCTCGCAACCGCAGCCCCCCGAGGAGCTGGCCCGCGAGTTGGTCGCCGAACGCGGGCTGGCGCTGTTCGGCGATTCTTCCGTGGGTCCCTGCACACACAATCGGCACGGCATCGGCTACGTGGCCCGGGACGCTGAGCTGATCGCGCTGGCGCACCTCGTGGCCGACGAGGCCGCCGAGAGTGGGCGGCACCCGGTGATGCTGGCCGCGCAGTGGGTCGCGGCCGGATTCTGCGTCGACGCCGCCGCCGGATGGATACGTCAGGGGGTCCATTCACCACAGGCCGCCCAGCGCTAGACACTCTCCTCGCAGCTCACTGTTTCATCGACCCCCACCATCGGCCACAGTGGCATCGCCTTATCGTCGGATGACGCCGGCCACAACCTCAAAAGCCGCCGCCACCGGACCATCCACCGCGCGGGCAGAGACCCTCAACGCAGCAGCGATAAGCCGAACCAGCGCAAACACGATCGGCTACGAGGCCACCCACCCCAAAATAAATCGACATCACCAGCCGCCTACCGACAAAAGACGCCCACCGGCCACGGAGAAATCGTGACGAACTGTCATGATCGGTATTTTTCATGTTACCCAGACTTATTGGGGCGGGGATTGTGTACTGCCCGACCGTGAGGACGGTCATCAGTGACGGCATATCCACGATATAGCAGCTTCCTGCGGCCCGGCGAGGGGCCGATCCGGGGTAGGAGACGTCTGTGATTGTTGAGAGCTTGCGAATTTGTCTACCGTGGCGGGTGATACCGGCTGTTCTGCGGTTAGACTCCACCGGCGCTCCTGACGTCCCGTGGGTGCCGTTCCATGATCGAGTAAGGCGCACGCCGTCCCTGTCTAGGGTTTCTGGCTTACCACAGTCAGAGGCGATCAAGACGGGAACGGCGTGCGCACAACGAGAGTATGGCGGCGGCTGCTCGGGGTCGAGCACACGGTGATCGAGTCGGTGGATCTGGAGCCCGACGGTCGTGGTGGGGAGCGGCTCATCGCCCGGGTTCGGTCCAGGCAACGAGTCGCAAGGGCTTGGCGTTGCGTCCCGGGCGCCGACGCCTAACAGCGTTTCCAGTGGGGTACTCCTGTCGCAGTCTCAAGTAAGGAGTAGCGATCATGGCCAAGGATCATGGACCGAGTATCAAGGACGACAAGCAGTACGAGGGTCTGAGGAAGAAGGGCATGAGCAAGGAGCGCGCGGCGCGAATCGCCAACGACCCTGACTCGTCATCCAAGGGGGGCAAAGCCTCGGGTTCGGGCAAGAAGAGCACCGATTCCTCGCAAGGCGGGACCAAGGCGCAGAAGGCGGCTGCTGGGCGGAAGGGCGGAAGGAAAAGTCACTGAGCGCCAGTACCGACGTTAAGGAGGCGGTATGTCCACCGGTCGTGACCAGTTCATGCAGCGAGATCCCGTGGATCAGTATGCCAGCCCTGGTAGTGGCGATCGAACCGTGACCTATCCGGGGGCCACCAGCGAACTGGATGTCCGGCCCGATCACGGAGAGGGCGCATATCGGGGCTGCGGCAGGCTCGCGGGTAAGAAAACGATCGTCACCGGCGGCGATTCCGGTATCGGTCGGGCGGTGGCGCTTGCTTTCGCACGCGAAGGAGCTGACGTGCTCATCTCACATTTGGCGAGCGAACAGGACGATGCCGAGGAGGCCCTTCGGCTGGTGCAGGACGCTGGTCGAATCGGCGTGAGCGTCCCTGGGGATCTGCGGGAGGAGGACCAGTGCCGCCGGGTCATCGACCGCGCGGTCACCGAATTCGGTCGGATCGACGTTCTGGTGTCCAACGCGGGCTATCAGATGTCGCACGTCAACGGGATCTTCGACATCAGCACCGAGAATTTCGACCGGGTCTTCAAAACGAACGTCTACGCACTGTTCTGGCTGGCCAAGGCCACGATTCCGCACATGAAGCCCGGGTCGTCGATCATCACGACCTAAGGGACTCGGCAGCAATCTGGTGGACAAGACGTCCCCACCGGGCTTGGCAACGTGCGCTGTCCGGTGATCTGGCCCAGGGCACCGGCGACGTCATCGGCAGCTGCCAGACTCCCCGCTACCTGCTGGCCGTGCCGGGGGCGACCTTTCAGCCGTTGTTCGGGGCGGGTCACGCGCCCCAGTCCGACGCCCCCGACAGCATCCTGCGGTTAGTGCGCCAGGCAACCCGGCGCACAACCGACGCCCTGCGCACCGGCTAATACCGGTTAAAGAGACCTCAGGGGCCCTGCACGTGGTGGTGGGCTGAGCTGCCGCTTATCGGTAGGTGGTGAGGTGCACGGTGATGGTGTGCTCGTCGCGGTGAAAGTTGGCGTGGTCAGTCAGCGCGCGGATGAGGGTAAGACGACGTTGAGACTGGTCGGGGTCGGGGGAAAGCTCCCAGCTGCCGGTGTAGGAGATCATGACGCGCACCTGGTCGTCGTCGAGGTGGGCTTGCATGCGTATGAGGCCGGCGTCGAGGGGGTCAGCTAGGGCGACGATCTCGGTGATCGCCTCATAGGCGGTGCAGATGATGTCCCCGGCCACGTGTTCGGTCACGTCGGCGTTGAGCCAACGCCGCAGTTCGCGGCGCAGCATGCTGGCATGAAATACCGATGCATCAGCGGTGGTGTCCAGGGGCGCGCGGCTGGCGTACGGACACCACGGTGGGGCGCTGCAGTGGTCTGGCCGATGGGGACGGTGGCCGTTCTGGGTGGGGTTTGTGCGGGCCATTCTGGAGGGTACCCGAGACCTGATCGACCTAGTCCACGGTCTGTGCTGGTGTGGCAGCGACCAGAGCCCGTAGGGTGACGGGTCGACTCCAGACCCCGGGCCTTCAACCGGTATGCGAAATGGGTATCGAGTAATGCCTCACGAAGGGGAGCGGTTGTGCCACAACCTTGGGATCCCGCCGAAGACCACAACGTCGCTGGTGACGAGCTGCTGTCGGTGGTGGCCACCACCGACTCGGGTACCGGCGCCACGATACTCACCGTGGCTGGCGAAGCGGACATGCTCACCGCACCGGTGCTGCGCCAACGTCTCGATGAGCACTTCGGCGCGGACCGAACGCCGATCGTTGTCGATCTGTCGCAGCTCGAGTTCTTTGGATCAAACGCGATCGCCGTCTTATTTGATGTCCACGAACGGGCCAGCGCCGAAGGCCGGGCATTCGCCGTGGTTGCCGCAACGCGAGTCGTACGACGACCGCTGCAAGTGACCGGGCTCGATACCACGCTATCCGTCCACGACGACCTGGACCAAGCGCTCAAAGCAGTGCACGCCTCAGCGGCGCAGCCGCCTCACCACGAGTCTTAAGTTGTGGCCCTTGACCCCACATTTCACCGTCGTACCCTTCCAGTCGGCGGTCTGCACCTCCCACGACACAGCCGTGGTGAAGTACTCGCCACTGCGTAGCGACCGAGGGGACCGAGACCCCGGCAGGCCACTGACACGGCCACGTCATGCTGACCGTGGCGCTCTTTATCCTCGACAATGTCTGCGGCCCTGCACGCCTGCTCGTTGGCGGGCTACAGACCGCGCCGGCCGGGCGCGACCGAGCACGGCCCCAAGGGCCGCGCGCAGTGTCGTGGTCCGGCAGGCGACAGGTGTGAGCTACCCGACCGGACTACATCGCGCACCGCGGGCGGCGCTCTTGATCCCATAGAGGGGAATTCGGCAATGCGACGCACTGTGACGGCGCTGTGATACACAGAGTGAGCTAGGGGCGGTCGGTGGCGATTTGCTCGGTGATCGCGGTGGGGGTGTGGATCATCGCGTCCGGCCCGGCGGTGATGAATTGGCTGGTTTTGCCGGGCTTGTTGGTGTAGCCGATGGATATCGTGCCGGCGGAGTGGGCGGCTGTGATGTCGGTGGTGGAGTCGCCGAGGAAGGCTGCTGCGGCGGCGGGAACGCCGAGCGCGGTGAGAGCGGTGGTCAGCAGATGTGGGTGAGGCTCGAGCAGAGCGGGGTCGGGGCAGGTACGTGCGGAAACGTGAGCAACGTGGGACGAAAGGTCATGCAGGTCGAGGTAGGCCCGGATGGCGATGGCGCTGTTGTTGCTGACGATGGCCAGTGGTCGGCCGGTTGCCGTCCAGGCTCGGATGAGGTCGTGGGCTCCGGGGGTGGGTTCGGCGGTGGCGATGGCTTCGAGTTCGTGGGCGATGAACGCGGCGTTGACGTAGTGGGCTTCGATCGTGCCGAGGCTGGCGGCGTAGGCCAGCACCTCGAAGGGGTCATCGCTTTTCGTCAGTTGAGCCGGTAGGTCAGTGTGGCCGCCGTCGGCGAGGACTACGCAGAGCTGATTGACCGCGGTAGCGGCGTGGAGGCCGGCGAAGACGCTGCACACGGGACCGTCGAAGTCGAGCAATAGCGCCGTGATGCGGGTCAGGATGTGGCGCAGCGTGTGTGGGTCGGTGGTGCCTGTGCTCGCCGGGTGAACTCCGTGGCGATGGTGTTCCAGACGCTGTCGTACCAGGTGCGGGCTTGGTCGACGTATTGGGAGCCGGTGGAGGTGTCATCGTCGTTGATGGAGTGGTGGAACAGGATGGCGTCTTTGCCCATGATGTCGTAGATCGCGCGGGGCGTGCCGCCGAGGGTGATGATGTGCTCGCGGACGGGGTACAAGCCGAAGAAGGCTTCTTCGTTGTTGATCAGGTAGAGCTTGAACAGGGGCGCGGCGCGGTGCTCGCGCAGCACATCGAGCGTTATCCTCCGGTAGCCGTGACGCTGCCGTGGCAGAAACCGGAGGGCGAACTGGTGACGGCGCGTCTGATCGTCCACAGCCGGGACCGCACGCCGGCATGGCGCCCGGTATTCAATCAGTGGACGTGGAAGCTGGCGCTGTCTCGCGCTGGCGTGCCTTCCGCCCGGGAGAACGGGTTTCACGCTCTGCGGCACTTCTACGCTTCGACGCTGCTCGACGCGGGGGGAGACCATCACGGCGCTGGCTTCCTACCTTGGGCATGATGATCCCGCGTTTATGCTGCGCGTGTACACGCATCTCATGCCTTCCAGCGAAGGGCGCACCCGGCGGGCAGTCGACGGAGTATTCGGGCCGGAGTCGCCAGCACTGACGGGATGGCCACGGCATGACGGCGTGAATGATCTTTTCGGCTGCAGCTCAGAGCATGTTTCCTGTGCTGAACTACCGCTTTTAACACACTCCCGCTGAACTGCGGTTTTCATGCGGCATCGGCGGGGGTGGCCGCACTCCGTGGAATCCGAAGTTCTGACCGCAACGATCACCCCCACCGGCCGCAGGCAACAGCCGTCGACGGTGCCGCGGCCACCTACCTACAGCGAACCAACCGGGAACTCATGGGGTAGGCACAGGGAGGGTCGGAACGGGAGTGGGAGTGGGAGTGGGAATGGGAGTCGGGGGGTCCGGCTGGTCTGATCCCAATCCCTGGGTCGAACCGCCGCCCGGACTATCCGGCTGGGCGATAGCAGGACTAGCGGCCATTACCTCCATACCTGCCACGCCAGATGTCGTCGTTAGCACAAGAAGGGACAAGGTCGCCGCCCTGATCAGCTTACGTGTCCTGCTGTGATCCATGGTTACTCCCTATAGTTGTTGACCTGATCGGTGCCGGCAGCGTCTAGCTCACCAATCGCTGACGACCGCGCCAGCCTGGTACCTGCGCTCCTACGCGGATCCGGACAGCACCGCGATCGGCTTCGCTCCTGGGTGTCAATCTGATCACCGCGTGGGGGAGTTCCTGCCGCTACGGCCGTGGGCCGGCGCTGCGCGGCACGTTGTCGGTGAACGTGAAGTGCTCCCTTAATCCGGTGGTCTCCAGTGCCCAGTTGGCGGTCTGAGAGTTGCACACCAACCGCAAGTCGCGGTCTTCCCGGATCGCGAATTCGTTTGCCTCGAACAGCGCGCGCAAACCAGCAGATGACAGGAATCGCACACCGTCAAGGTTCACCACCACGACTTGGGCAACGACCAGCTGCGCAATCAGGAAGGCCGCCAGTTCCGGAGCAGTCAGCGCGTCGATCTCGCCCACTGCGGTGACCACACGAGCATCGGCACCGTGCTCTGCCATCTGTAGATCCAGGATGTCGGATGACAACGGTCCTGCCCTGCTCAGCGTGCCAGGTAATAACGCCATCTCCAGCTCCCTTCTACTTCGGTGGTGCCCCGGCGGGACGCCGGATCTGCCCTGACGGACCGGCGTCCGCTCCGGAAGCCAAGGATCGTTGGTGGCACTCAGTTACCCGGTCTCACCTGACAGTAAACTTCGCGTCTTCACCAGAGGGAGCGATTCGCCGCCAGGGTCTAGGGACCTGACAGACCCGGCCGATGCACCAGGCGTGAAGTGACCGAGCTGGCTCGGTTGATCGAGGAGAACACCGATCGCCGATACAACGTGCAAGCCGTCACTTGTGACGAGCGTGGAGGAGGGGGCTCGCTTACCGGGAGCCCCGAGGTTCGACTCCCTGCGGTTGCACGGCGGACAGGGTGAGGCAAGCAATCCGAGCGCCTGCCTTGCCGGCCTGACCCGGTTCCGTTGCGGTCTGCATCGCCTCGTGCACCACGATGGATCCCGGCCCGCGGTCGGTGAACACAAAAGGCACCGTGGTTCGCGACGTGCCTGAGCCGGTTGCGTCAGTCCGCACGTCCAGCCAGACCTCGTTGCGCGGGTTGGCGTACTCGGGGTTCGTCGACGGCGCCTGGCGTGTGGCGGCGGGATCGATACGGTTCTGGTAGTGCGGGCCGTCCAATTCGGGGCTGGCGCTACACGCGTTGATGTGGGCGTGCACCGCATAGCCCCGGTTCGGCAGTAGCCCGGAGACCGTCAACTCTGCGTTAGTAGATTCGGCCGACGGGGTAAGAGCGACCTTCAACCTCGAGCCGACGGGCGCCAATGCTGGATTATAAGTCTCAGCGGTTGAGGTCGCGTTCGGCTCGGTGAGTGCACCCTCGCCATGGAGGGTTACGGCGGATTGCGCGGCCATGCTGAGCCCCTTGTAAGCACAAGCCGTCGACGTGAGAGCCACGACTGCTACGACCGTGGCGACGGTGAGCCATCGGCGCATCAGCCGCCGGTCAGTTACCGTCACCGCAGGCGCAATGTTTGAACACGCTGTGTGATATTGGTCGCTTAGACGTGGTTCCTTCATGGATGTATGGTGCCCCACCGGCATGCACTTGGCGAGCACAACTACTTTTTGCACAGCCGCTGCACTGGCGCGATCTCTTGTGCGGACCGTGGTCAATAGCTATTAACCCACACTCAGCGCACAGGCGGCGGCTCGTCAGTATTGTCTTGATCATAGGTGCCTGGCGTCAACGCGTTTTCGGAAGTGCCAGAATCATCAGTTTTTTCCGGGCTGGCAGGTGTTGCGCTAACAGATTTATCAGGATTCGCCGGTGTGTCGACGGCGGGATCAGGCCTGCGCGCCTTGGGGGGAGTGGGCGCCGTGGACGGAGTCGTGACGATTTTTTGTGGGGAGCCTGAGATCACATCGGGTTTGTCGGTAGCGTCGGGACTGGCCGGCTTATCTGATGAATCGGGTGCGCCGGGCTTCGCGGGTGAGTGCCGCGTGGGGACCGTCTCCGGAGTCTCCGGGCTGGCCGGGACTGCTGTGCTGTTCGACGTGTCTGGCTTGGTTGATTCTCCTGATCCAGCCGGTGTATCTGACTCCTCCGGCAGGTCTGATCCGGTCGGTGCGGTCTGTTTCGCCGGTGCATCTGGTTTCGCCGGTGCGACTGGTTGCGCTGGTGCGACTGGTTGCGCCGGCGCGCCCGAACCGTTAGCAGGATCCGGGTTGACGGCCTTTGCCGGTTTGTGCGCGGCTGGGGCAGCTTCGTCGGCCGGCTTCTGCGGGTGTATCGGAGCGGCCGCCGGTGCGCGTCGTTGCGGGCGGGGCTGCGTAGGCAGCTGCTTGTGAGGTACCGGGATTACCTTCGGTGCCTCGATTATCGGGGCCGTCCGAACTGTGCGCGCCGCCGGTATGTGCGGTACCACTGCTGCCTGTGGAGCGGGAACCAAATGGGGGGCGGGGACCGCTTGAGGTGCCGGAATCACCGGAGCAGCTGGAATGTTTGGGACGGCTACCTTGCTGGCGGAATCCGCGGTGGTCGCATTCTGCGGAGCGCTTCCTGCGGGAGCTGTTTCGAGGGAGGCCTGGCCATGGGTCTTGATCTGTTGCTGTTGCCGTACCACCAGGACGCTCAATCCGCCCACAACCAGCATGGCCACCACTAATAATAGCAGCAAGATTCCATTCGAGCGCATCCAGCGAACGTTCATCGAAGGCCCCCATTCGGCTCGACTCCGCCCCAGGAATCAAACGAGATCTATATTAGCGAGATGGCCGAGATCGACGCTGCGCAATACGCGTACTGACCCCTTTCAGTAGCAGCGGCCCCCGACCACCTTCCAGGGTAGGTCGCCGTTGTACGGAGGGTCAAGGGCCGGCGGCCCCGTGCTGGCCGGGTCGATGTCGCGCCCTGCGTCCGCAGGACTGCTACTATAACGACGTTACAAAATGACGCACCGGTGCTGGGAGGCTACGACGATGGGTAACGACTACCTTGAGGGCAACTACGCTCCGGTGCGCCGGGAACAGACGATCACCCGATTGGCCGTCACCGGCACCATCCCGGCCCACCTCGACGGGCGTTATCTCCGCAACGGGCCGAACCCGATCGCCGAGGTCGACCCGGCGATTTATCACTGGTTCGCCGGCGACGGCATGGTCCACGGGATACGCCTGCGAGACGGCCAGGGGCAGTGGTACCGCAATCGCTGGATCCGCACGCCCGCCGTTGCCCGGGCGCTCGGCGAGTCCGGTCGCCACCGAGCCCCCATCCGAACCGGGCTTGAGCTGCTGGGTGCCAACACCAACGTGCTCAGCCACGCCGGTCGCACGCTGGCGTTGATCGAAGGTGGGGTGACCAACTACGAGCTCACCGACGACCTGGGGACCGTCGGCCCGTGCGACTTCGACGGCACCCTGCGCGGCGGCTACACGGCGCACCCCAAGCGTGACCCGGACACCGGGGAACTGCACGCGGTGTCCTACTCGTTCGGCCGCGGCAACCGTGTGCAGTACTCGGTCATCGGCATCGACGGTCGCGCGCGCCGCACGGTGGACGTCGAAGTCACGGGTAGCCCGATGATGCACGATTTCTCGCTGACCGAGAACCACGTCGTGTTCTACGACCTCCCGGTCACCTTCGATCCCCGGCAGGCTGTCGCGGTGTCCGTGCCGTCCATCCTGCGCGCACCCGCACGGTTGGTGCTCGCTGCGCTCATCGGCCGGGTCCCGGTACCCGAACCGATCATCGCGTTGGCCGGGAAAGGGATGCGAGGAAACCGGAACCTGCCCTACCGGTGGGATCCTCGCTATCCGGCCCGCGTCGGTGTCATGCCGCGCGCCGGCGAAGCCGGTGACGTCCGGTGGTTTGACGTCGAGCCCTGCTACGTCTTTCACCCGCTCAACGCCTACGACGATGGCGACTCGATCGTGCTGGACGTGGTGCGGCACCCGAAGATGTTCGATACGGAGTTGCATGGGCCTAACGAGGGCCCCACCACCCTGGATCGCTGGACCGTCGATCTCGCCGACGGGAAGGTCCGCGAGACCCGTCTCGACGATCACCCGCAGGAGTTCCCGCGGATCGACGACCGGCTCGTCGGGCGACCGCACCGTTACGGGTACGCGATGCAGACGTCGAGAACCGGGGGCGACGTCGGCGACTCAGTGCTCAAACATGACCTGCGCCGCGGCCACACCGTCGCGCGGCGGCTCGGCGCGCATCAGTTCGTCGGCGAGTTCGTCTTCGTGCCCAGCTCACCGCAGGCGCCCGAGGACGACGGGGTCCTCATGGGGTTCGTCTACGACGCCAGCACCGACCACAGCGACTTAACTATCCTTGACGCAGCGAGCTTGGCGACCATCGCTGTGGTCCACCTGCCGGTCCGGGTGCCCTTCGGGTTTCACGGCAACTGGGTGCCGACCCCGACGACGTGACCTACGAACTCCCGAACGAGAAGTGCCGGTCCGCGGCGGCAGAACTGAAGGCGACGGTCAGCGGCAGCGTGAACGACTGACCCTTGCACTTGGCGTCCGTAGTGGCGGCCATCGTCACGGAGACCTGGTAGGTATGCAGGCTGTTCGCCCTGATGAAGCCGACCGGACTCTCGACCGCAGCGCTGGTGAGGGTACCGGCGGGGCAGCCGCTCGAGGTCGCGGTCGAGCTCCCCGCGCTGATCGACGTGACCCGAACGCCATAGTCCTTGGAGTTCTTCACGTAGATGGGGAACGTCCCGGTCGCGCCGGGGGCCAGCGGGCGGACCTGGTCGTCCGGAGTGACGGTGAGATCAGCAGAGGTGGTCCCGCCGGTTTCACCGCTACCGGCCGTGCCGATGAAAAATCCCACCGCGACGAGCGTGAGGGCGATGAGCAGGGCGAGACCGTCGTAGACGTTAAGGCTACGCACGCTGGTACCCAAGTCGTATTCCACCGCGGACTCCCTCCAGAGGCCCCAGCCACGCAGAGCCCAACTACCCAAGCGCACAGTCACCACACTGCAGCTGCCGTTCTACCTGATTTCCGGCTGGGTTGTCGACTGACAGTGCCGGAATGGCTGCGCTGCGTTGCGTCCGGGACAGGTTATTCGGTTGCGTCGCTGCGGCGCCGTCGGGGTGTCCCTAGAGTGCTTTGAGCTCCTCGATCACTGCTGCGACGGAGGCTTTGGCGTCGCCGAAGAGCATCGAGGTTCCGGGCTCGTAGTACAGCTCGTTCTCAATCCCGGCGAACCCGGTGTTCATCGACCGTTTGAGCACAATGACCGATTTGCTCTCGTCGACGTTGAGGATCGGCATGCCGTGGATCGGCGAGTTCGGATCGTTGCGGGCGGCCGGGTTGGTGACGTCGTTGGCGCCGATCACCAGGGCGACGTCGGTGCGATTGAACTCGCCGTTGATCTCGTCCATCTCTTTGAGCTGCTCGTAGGGCACGTCGGCCTCGGCGAGCAGCACGTTCATGTGCCCGGGCATCCGCCCGGCCACCGGGTGGATGGCGTACTTGACCTCGACTCCCTTCTCCTCCAGTAGCTTTGCCATGTCCCGCACGGTGTGCTGCGCCTGGGCCACCGCCATGCCGTACCCGGGCACCACGACGACCTGGTTGGCGTAGGCCATCTGGACTGCCGCGTCGGCCGCGTTGGTCTCCCGAACGGTCCTGTCTCCGACGTCGCGGCCCGGCGCGGCACCACCGCCACCCCCGAAGCCGCCGGCGACGATCGCCGGGATGGACCGGTTCATCGCCTTGGCCATCAGGTTGGTGAGGATCGAACCGGAGGCGCCGACGATCATGCCGGCGACGATCATCGCGGTGTTGTTCAGCGCCAGCCCGGCCGCCGCGGCTGACAGCCCGGTCAGCGCATTAAGCAGGGAGATCACCACCGGCATGTCGGCGCCACCGATCGGCAGCACCACCAGCAGCCCCAACGCCGCGGCGAACACGAGGGCCCCGATGATCAGCAACTCGGCGCCGCTGCCCAACCCGATCGCGACCGCGCAGGCCAGTGCCGCCAGTAGGACCAACGCGTTGACCAGCTGCTGTGGTTTGCCCAAGCTGATCGGTCGGCCGGGAAGAAGTGTCTGCAGCTTGCCGAAGGCCACCAGCGAGCCCCAGAACGACACCGAGCCGACGATCGCGCCGAACAGCGAGGCGACCATCACATAGGTGGGCTCACCAGTGAACCCGGCGGTGCTGTTGAACTCCACCCAGGCGATCAGCGCGACCGCGCCGCCGCCGACGCCGTTGAACAGCGCCACCATCTGCGGCATCGCGGTCATCTTCACCTGCTTGGCCGCCGGCACCCCGAGCGCGGTGCCGAG
>DASUII010000261.1:0-21538 GCA_036279835.1 Pseudonocardiaceae bacterium | reverse complement strand
TAGGAGCCGGAATGAATTAACCTATTCAAGCTGTGGCTCGATGGCGTAATTCCATTCGCCGTGGAACTCGTGCCGGGCGAGGGGTATCGATTCCTTCTGCTGGTCGGTGAGTTTGATTTTAGTGGGGTAGAGGTTGGGGTCGAGTTCGCAGCGAACGGTCAAGCCTGTGGTGGTCGTGGTGTTGGCGATGAGGTTGACGATGGTTTGGTAAGTTTCGAGTGGCCGTCCGCGCCAGTTGTGGGTGATTCTAGAAAAGAGTCGATGTTCAATCTTGTTCCATTTACTGGTTCCGGGTGGGTAGTGGCAGACGGTGATGTGGAGTCCGGTTTTCTTGGCCAGTCGGGCGAGTTCGAATTTCCACAGCCAGGGGCGGTGTCCGTTGGATCCGCCACCGTCGGCAGTGATGAGGATCCGGCGGGCGTCGGGGTACTTTTCCTTGCCGAACTGTTGCCACCATTTGTCGATGGTAGCTACGGCGAAGACCGACGTGTCGTGGTCGATGCCGACCGAAACCCAAGCGCTATTATCGTTCAGGTCGTAGACCCCATAGGGAATGGCTTTACCCTCGGCCTGGCTGGGGAAGTTGTAGGTGGACACCTCGACTGGTTCGCCTTCCGGGTGCCATTCTCTACCGGCCTGGGCGAACCGTCCGACCAACTCCTTCTTTTTCGTATCGACGCTGATCACGGGGTCGCCGCTGGCGAGGAACTCCTCCGCGAGTGTGTTGATGTGCCGGAACTGGGCGTCGCGGTCGGGGTGTTGGCGTCCTTCCAGGGTCTTGCGGGTCCCTTGCAGACTGTATTTGAGGGAATGGAGGATGTCCGCGACCACCGAGTGACTGACTGCGTGCCCCATCCCAGTCAGCTCCGTCGCGAGGTTGCGCGTCGACTTCGTGGTCCACCGCAACGGTGATTCGGGATCCCCCCGTGTTTCGGGTTCAATCAAAGTATCCAGAGCGCCCAGCAGTTCCGGATCGTTGACTTCGGCTTTCTTCCGCCCGCCTCCGGGCGCCCGGACTCGACGACCGGACCCTTCAGGAACGTCACCGGTCAGTTCGGCCAGACCACGCCCGATCGTTTTCCGCGACGCGCCAGTGGCCCGCTGCACAGCGCTGATTCCACCCCAACCCCACGATTTCGCCTCGGTCGCCATCGCCGCACGACGATCCCGCTCATTCAGTCGAGGCAGCAGATCCGCCAAGCGTGCCCGCATCGCGCGGAACTCGTCGTCATTCTTGGTGGTCACAATGCTAATAATTTCACGAGTTGATCATCTCAATGGGAACGACACGCCACGCACACAAGAATTCATTCTATTGGGTTAGTTATTTACTTACAGTTACTTAGCCGCGAGGGCCGCCGAGTTGTATCGGCCAGCCGTTCCCAATCAAGGTCGTCTTGGTTACACACCTGCCGGGCCCTGGCCCCGACGAGATCGATCGACCGCGCCGGACGCCTGGCCGCCTCATGCTGATGCCGCACCCGCGCCTGCTCACGAATCACCGCCGGCAACATCGACACCAACCGGCCATTGGCCAACACCGCAGCATCACACGCTGAGACCACGACCTCCGAGGGCACCGCGCTCCCGCGTTCGATCGCACCCAGGTGCTGCCCGGAGTAGCCCACCAGTCGACCAAGCCGACCCAAGGTGAGCCCGCGGTCGATCCGCAACCGCCTCAGCTCCGTACCCAGCGCCGCAGCTGCCGAGCTTGCCGGGTCGGTGATCTTTGCTGGGCGCCCAGGGCGCCGCTTGCCGCCTCCTGACGACTCACCGCTACTCGGCTTCTCCACTACGGCTGCCTTCCTGAATCAGTCAACGGGCGAATTTGCTGATCGTTGTGAGCAAATCCTGCTGGGGCGTTTCCTTACACGCAACCAGCCCACGCCGACCGTCCTGCCACCGCACGACCACGGCCGGACCCGCTGGGTGACGCTATCGCGAAGGGGGTGGTCTGGCTGTGACCGCACAGACCACCGCTGGGCGCCCGCGGCTTAGGGCGTTACGGAATGAGGTGGGGTGGACTCAGCAGCAGCTCGCCGACAAGCTTGCCCACTTCGCCTGGATGCACGACCGCGTTCACGCTGCGGTCAACGCCGACATGGTGGCCAAGTGGGAACGCGGCGTCAAAGGCATCAGCCCCCGCTATCGCGCGCTGCTGTGCCAACTGTTCGGCGCCACCGCAGAACAACTCGGCTTCGCCCCAACGCGCTCGGACGCGCCCAACCAACCGATGCAGGACACCGATTCGCTGGTATCCCTGCTCGATGACGCCGCCAACCTGCTCGATCAACTCGGCGCCGTCGGCACCGCGCTAGCCCCCCAAATGCTGTCGGCGTGGAAAGACACCACCACCAGCCGCCGGACCATGCTCGGACTACTCGACCCAGCCGCCACCGACCCGGCCAGCCACGCTCGTGCGGCCACCGCCACCACCACCGACCTCGAACAGCTCGCCGAGCGATACCAGGCCCTCCACGCCACCGCCGACCCCGCCGCGTTGCTGACGCCGCTCGCCGCACATATTCGGACTAGGTCGGGAACACAGTGCCCCGCAGCGGCGTCGGCTGCTACGCAACCTTGCAACGGTGGCCACCCTCGCCGGGCGTCTGGCCTACGAAGACCTCGGCGACGCTGCATCCGGTCGCTCCTACTACAACCTCGCCGCAGATAGCGCCCGAGAAGCCGACGACCACCACGCCGCCGCCACAGCACTTGGCTACACCGCCCAGCTCGCCCACGCCGAAGGCATGACCACCGCCGCACTCAACCACCTCATGGCTGCCTTCACCCATGCCGAGCACGCACCCACCATCGTGCCCTGGCTAGCGACCATCCAAGCCACCATCCACGCCGATTCCGGCGAGCACACCGCAGCCACCCACGCCCTCGACCGTGCCCAGCCCAAGACCTCTCCACCAGTCACGCAGTCGCTTTCACTCATCGACCACAGCCCCGCTCACGTCACCGCTGCCACCGGCCACGTTCACCTCCAAGCCGGCGACCACAGAGCGGCACGTGCCGCACTCACCGCTGCGCTCGACCAACTTCCGTCTACCGCCCGCCGGGCCCGCATCCTCACATTTACTGACCTCGCCATGACGGAACTACGCGCGGACAATCTCACCGACGCGTGCCTGTCAACGGCCAAGTTGTGGTCCCCGCTGGTGGCCAACTAAAAGTCCCCACCCTTGGGGGTTGTAGGTCACATGTGGAGCCTCCGATGTTCGGCGACGCGGCAGGCTTGGCGGCAGTAGCGGCGGGGTTGGCCGGGTTGGTTGAGAGGTAGGTGGAATGTCCGGTGGCAGAGCCAGCGGCTGCAGCGGAGGATGAGGCAGCTGGGGTGGTCTGGGCAGGGCCCCGGGGCTTGGGTCGGGGTGTAACGATATTCGCGCTGCTCGGTCATCGGGTGGTCCTGGCGGTGGTGCCGGTGCCGGCTCGGGCTTGTTTCATCCGGAACGAGTCGCCGTCGGTGACCACGGTGTGGCAGTGGTGCAGGAGTCGGTCGAGCAGGCTGACGGCGGTGGTGTGTTCGGGGAGGAACCGTCCCCAGGATTCGAAGGGCCAGTGCGATCCGATGCCCAGGGAGCGGCGTTCGTAGGCGGCGGCGATGAAGCGGAACAGCAGTTGCGCGCCGGTGTCGTCCAGCGGTGCGAACCCAAGCTCGTCAAGGATGATCAGTTCGTTGCGCAGTAGGGTGTCGATCACTCGTCCCACGCTGTTGTCGGCCAGGCCGCGGTAGAGGGTGTCGACTAGGTCCGCGGCGGTGAAGTAGCGGACCCGGTGTCCGGCGTGCACGGCGGCGACGCCCAGCGCCACCAGGAGGTGACTTTTCCCGGTGCCGGCCGGGCCGATCAGGCAGGTGTTCTCCGCGGCCCGGATCCATTCCAGCGAGGTGAGGTAGTCGAACGTCGGGGGTGGGATCGAGGAGGACCCGACCTGGAACTGCTCGAGGGTCTTGATGACGGGGAACGCCGCGAGGCGCATCCGGGTGCGGGCGTTGGAGGCGTCGCGGGCGGTGATCTCGGCCTCGATCAGGGTGCGCAGGAACTCCTCGGGGTTCCAGCGTTGGGTTTTGGCGGTGAGCAGTAGTTCCGGGGCCAGGCGGCGCATCGCGGCCATCTTCAACCGCTTGAGTCCCTGGGTCAGATCCGGTGCGAGAGCGGGTGGGGTGGTGGTCACGAGCTCACCTCGCCGCTGGAGCCGCCGGTGGCCTCGCTGCTGGGCGCGTCGATGGCGTAGTCGCTCAGCGGGCGGGTCGGGACCGTGGGCAGGGTGAGCACCAGTGCCTGCCCGGCCGGGCAGGGCGTGGGGGCGGCGCCGGCGGAGGCCAGGATCGAGCGGATGTCCGCGGCCCGCCACCGGCGGAACGTCACCGCCCGCCCCAGCGCGGTCAGCAGCGCCGCGGTGCCGTGCGCGGTCTGCAGAGCCAAGATGTCGCCCAGTTCGGTGCCCAGCCGTGACACCCCGGCCGCGGCCGCGCCGGTGATGAACGCGTCAGCGACCGGACCCAGGGCCAGGAACGCTTTCTCCGTCGCGGTCTTGGCCCGGGGTGCGCGGCGGGGCCGGTCCGGGCGGGTGTTGCCGTAGTGCTCGTCACGGATGCTGGTCTCACCTGGGGCGACGAGGGTGTGCTCGGCGAGCACCGCGCCGGTGAACGGCGCCAGCACCCGCACCGTGTTCTGGGTCACCGACAGCATCACGCTGGTGCCGATCAGCGCCTTGGGCACTGAGTAGCGGGCCGAGCCGAACCGCACACAGGACAGTTTGTCGACCTTGCGGGTCACCGCCGCCCCGGCCAGCTGTGGTCGCAGCGACGGCAACGCACCGAGCAGGTCCCGCTCGGTGGCCAGCCGCTCGGTGGGCACCGCGCAAATCTCGGAATGGGTGACGGAGTTAACCTCGACACACCATGCCGTGGCGGCGGTGTTGGCCGCGTCCAGGTCGGTCAGCGAGGGCGCCTCGGGGACGATCAGGTCGCGTTTGGCGTAGCCGACGAGGTTTTCGACCATTCCCTTCGATTCGGGGTCGGCTGCCTCGCAGAAGTCCGGGCGGAACCCGTATGCGGTGGCGAAGCGGACATAGTCAGCGGTCGGGACGACCACGTTGGCGACCACCCCGGCCTTCAAACAACCCATCCGGTCGGCCAGCACCGTGCGAGGCACCCCGCCCAGACTCTCGAAGCACTCGGCCAGCAACCCCAGCGTCGTGGCGGCCTTCTCATCGGCGGCGAACCGCACGAACCGCACCCGCGACCAGGCCAACACCGCACAAAACACGTGCAGACCGCCCGCGACACCCCAGTCGATGATCAGCGTGTCACCCGGTGCCCACACCCCCGGTCGGCGGCCGCGGTGATTGCCCCGCCGCCACGCCGCCCGCACCGTCGCCACCAGCCGACGGAAGTTGCGCGCCGAGCCGGCATACCCCGCCGCCCGAGCCGCCGGCAGCAGCCGCTTGGCCGAGATCCGACCCGACGTGGCCCGGGTCCGCTCCTCGACCAACTCGGTGACCGGATCGTAGTTGTGCCCGCGCTCCTTCCGCGCCGGCGGTCCACCACCAGCCTCGTGCCGGTCGATGATGCGTTTCACGGTCTTGGGGGTTATCCGGCAGACAGCGGCCGCCCCCCGATAGCTACCCACCTCACGATAGGCGGAAATAACGTCCATCCGATCCCTCGCGTTCTTCAATGGTGCTCCCTGCGCGGTGTGGTGACTGGCTCGACACCGCCACCGTCACCGCGCAGGGCCCACCCGCTCCCACGACACGACGAACCAAGAGTGGGGACTTCTAACCGGCCACCAACGGGGACTCAGATCTGGCCACCAGCGGGGACTTTTTCATGGCCATGGACAGTGCCGCCACGCCATCACCGCCGCAGACCTCCTTCACCGCACCACCTACGCCACAGGCACCACCCGCCTACGCACCTTCCGCGCCACCGCAGCCCGCCCACTCGACGCTCAAAACCTGCGTGCCCTGGACGACCACCTCGCCCATCTCGCCACCTGACCGTCGCCCGAGGCTGCCGCGCATCTTCCGCAGAATCGACAGAAGCGTGATCATGTAGTAGTCGCGAGTCCGAGTTCGGGCGATCCACCCGCCTAATGCGTCCTGGCATGTCGAAAAAGACTCTTCGGGCGCCACCGACGACGTCCGATACTCAGGTGCGGCATCCCGGGGCCGAACCCGACAGTAGTTCACTCCGCCAGGCCGAGGACCGCGACCGGGACGGGTGTGGGAGCGGGGCCCGTCCGCCCGCCAAGCAGCGAAGGACGTTTGCACCAAGGGCCTGACCCTGCGTGACTATGCGGCTCTTAGCACCCTCGCACCAGTGCACTGTGATCGCTTGCCTGCCGAGGTATAGACAGGGCCATTACCGCGATCTTGTTACGAGTTTTAGAAGGAAGCGGATGGCGGTGTGCTCGGAGGCGGCAGCTGCTATGGGTTCACCGGCCCACCGCGTAGCCCTGCATGCCCCGCGCGTTCGCCGCTGCCCGGAGCAGCCCGGTGACCGGATCGCGTCCCACCGCCGAGAGCCGGCCGAGTGACCATGGCCCGACGTCCACTACAAGGTGCCCTCGCTCACGCAGTTCATTCATGGTGGACTCACCGAGGCGCGACTCGACCATCAGCTCGCCGGGCCGCCAGGAACGGGGGTGGAACGAGCCGGGAAACGCGGTGGTGTGCCAGGCTGGCGCGTCGATGGCTGCCTGCAGGTTCGCCCTCCCGACGATGTGTGCCAACCAGAAGCAGAGCTGCCAGGCGTCCTGCTGGTCGCCGCCGGGTGTGCCGAATGCCAGGCTTGGTACCCCCTCGCGCAGTGCCAGGGACGGTGACAGTGTGGTGCGCGGACGCCGCCCCGGCACCAGTGAACTCGGCAGCCCCGGCTCCAGCCAGAACATCTGCGCACGGGTGCCCAGACAGAAGCCCAGTCCAGGGATCGCGGGGGACGACTGCAGCCACCCGCCAGACGGTGTCGCCGAGACGATGTTTCCCCGCCGGTCAACGACGTCGAGGTGCACTGTGTCACCTCGGCTGGCGCTCGTACGGGACACCGGTGGCTCCCCGAGCGCGCTCATGATCGCGGGTTCGTCCCCGCCGACGCCTCGACCTTGCGCCACGTACGACGGCAGCTTCGGGCTACGACCACCAGGGGAACCCGGTCGCAACTCCATCGACGCCCGCTCGTCGATCAGGCTGCGGCGTTCGTCGGCGTAGCCGCGCGAGAGCAGGTCATCCAGCGGTACGTCCGCGCTGTCGCCGTACCATGCCTCGCGGTCGGCAAAGGCCAGCTTGGCGCACTCCGTTGCCAGGTGCACGGTGCGAGCCGTCGGCACGCCCTCCGCGTAGTCCAACTCATCAGCAAACCCTCGCAGCATAAGGAGCTGTTGGGCCAGCACCGGTCCCTGAGACCACGGCCCGCACTTGGCCAACGCCCACTCGCCGAGGTCGACGGTCACCGCCGGTTCGTAATCCGCGGACCACCTGGCCATGTCCTCGCCGGTCAACACGCCGGCGTGGTCGCGCCCCGAGTCGTCGCGCATAGCTGTGCGGCAAAACGAATCCACCGTTTCCGCAATGAACCCCTGGGACCACGCGCGACGGGCGGCATCGATCTGCGCGTCGCGGCCGGTGGCCGACTCTGCCTCGGCGAGCAGCCGTTCCCAGGTCTCAGCCAGAACCGGGTTGGCGTACCTGACCTGCGGCGGCTGGCCCCCTGGCAACCACAGCGCTGCCGACGTCGGCCAATGCTGGGCGAAAAGATCCGCCACGGCGGTCACCGTCGCGCCGATTCGTTCCACCAGGGGGAATCCACTGCGCGCATAGGAAATCGCGTAGCCGAGCACAGCCCGCAGCGTCTTGGTGCCGTGGTCACGCAACAACCTCAGCCACGCATCCCACGCGCCCGGCACGGTTGCGGCCAGCAGCCCACTACCCGGCACGAAGTCCAGCCCGAGGGCGGCGTAATGCTCCAGCGTTGCCGCCGCTGGCGCCACACCCTGCCCGCACAACACGCGTGGCGTCGGGTCGCCAGCGGTGGCGAACACTATGGGCACCTCGCCGCCCGGACCATTGAGGTGCGGCTCGACCACCTGTAACACGAAGGCAGCGGCGACCGAGGCGTCGAATGCGTTACCGCCATCTTCTAACACGGCCATACCCGCCGCCGACGCCAGCCAGTGCGTCGAGGCCACCATGCCGTGAGTCCCGATGAGTTCGGGGCGCGTGGTGAACACGCCCCAACCGTAGCCGTGACCCAGCTAACCGACCGTGCTCACCACACCCCGCATCCAGTGAGTGAAGTTCGGTCACGTTCGCGAGCTCAAACATAAATGCATTTCACGCGTGGTGGCCGGCAGTTGGCCGCAGAGCACTCTCGGCGAGAACCAGGGCGCCGGCCGGACCGGCCAGCGGGCCGAGACCAGCGGGAACAACAAAGTCAGCGGCGGCGTGTTCGGGCATACCAGGATAGCCAGCCAGGGTCTTGACAAGCTGGGTGCGCAGCAACGGGAACAGCCCCGGCAAAGCGGTGACGCTGCCACCGACGACGATGCGTTGCGGAGCGATTGTGTAAACGATGGTCCGCAACCCGGCGGCCAAGTAGTTGGCCTCCCACTTGACGGCTTGGCGGAGTTGCACTCCGGTAAGCTGCTCGGCCGGGCGGCCCCACCGGGCGGCGATGGCCGCGCCGCCGGCCATGCCTTCTAGGCAGTCGCCGTGGAAGGGGCAGTCACCGGGGAAGTTGTCGCCGGGCTGGCGTGGAACGTGGACATGGCCCATCTCGGCGTGTACCAACCCGGGTGCGATCTGGCCTCCGACTACGGCAGCGGCGCCTATGCCGGTGCCGACGGTCAGGTAGACGAAGGTGTCCATGCCGTGGGTGGCTCCCCAGCGCCCCTCACCGAGCGCGGCACCGGCCACGTCCGTGTTAAAGCCCACCGGCACTCCCAGCGCGGTTCGGATCGTGTCGACGATGTTGACGTAGGACCAGCCTGGCTTTGGGCTGGTCGTGATGAACCCATACCGAGGATGGGTTTGGCGCAGCTCAAGTGGGCCGAATGAGGCGATGCCGACCGCGGCCAGCGGTCCGTCAGCCTCTACTTCCGCTTGGAAGAAGGCGACTACCCGGGCCAGTGTTTGCGCCGGCTCACCGGTCGGAATCCGGGTCCGGGCCAGGATCCGGTCAGGGCAGGATCCGACCAGGCAGATGAACTTGGTTCCGCCCGCCTCGATCGCCCCCAACCGAGTCGACGTCACGTGCCTCGTCATCGGTGGGATCGTCGTCAAGGCCAACCGTCCATTCCTAGTTCGCCGAGCTCGGATCGGATCACCACTTTCATCGCGCCGTATGCCGTTGGCGCGTTATCAGTGCTGAGCACGCCACCGAGCGCGCCGAAGGCGTCGGCGTACCGTTCCAATGGATACTCGTGGGTAACGAGGTTTGTCAGCTCGAGCTCAGGGGCCAGGGCAACGGCCACCGGGAATACGTCCGCCCTGTAGTCGCCGGCACCGAGCAGGCTGATCCCATGGTGCGTCAGATACAGCGGCGAAAGTGAGATCCGGTAGGTGCTGTTGAAGCCCATCATGACGACCCGCCCGCCGTCGGCCACCAGAGTCACCGCGTCATCGAGGCCTACTCCGGTGGTATCGATGACCACGCTCGGTTGCTGTCCGCCAGCGGTGTCCACGACTGCCTTAGCAGACTTCGCATCCACCGCGTCCACTACGTGGAAAAACCGCTTCTGCGCGGCCGCCAGCCGGTACGGGTCGGTCTCGACCATCACGACGCGCCGGGCGATCCGCCCGCTCACCAGACCGCACAGCGTGCCAATCGGCCCGGCACCGAGTACAGCGACTACATCGTCACATGTCACCCCCGCGGCAGAGACGTTGTTGAGCACGCAGGCGAGCGGCTCGATGAGGACCGCTGGTCTGAAGCCGATCGTCTCGGGCAGCCGGTGGACGAACCGCTCGGGTAGCAGCACGTAATCAGCGAAAGTACCATCGCGGTCGACGCCCACCTCAGTTCCCTGCTTGCGACGACAGAAATTGGTAGCCCCGCGCCGGCACCGGTCGCATCCGCCGCAGTACAGCGTGGGATCCACGACCACGCGATCACCGTCGGCAAGCGACCGTACGGCCCGACCCCGACCGGCGACCACGCCGACCGATTCATGTCCCAAAATGACGCCGGACCGGGCCGGGAAGTGACCGAGCAGGATCTTGCGGTCGGTCCCGCAGACACCGCTGCCCACGACTTGGACCAACACGTCGTCGGGGGCGGTGAGCGCGGGGATTGGGCGCTCCTGGAGCGTCACCGTTCCTGGCCCTAGATACACCAATGCGCGCATGAACGCCCCCCGTTAGGTTGCTTTCTGGAGTCGGCGCCGGATGACGGCGACAATCTTTTCGAACGTGGCATCATCGGGTGGGTCGGTGAGCATGCCCGCCAGTGTGAACAAGTCAAGGGCCTGCGCGATCTGCCGCCAGCCGGTCGGCAAGGCGCCACCGAAGTCTCGGAGACCGGTGCGGAAGCCGCTCACGTAGTCAGGGGGGTAATAGTCAGCGAAGCGCAGCATGTTGCCGACGTCGACCAGCGGCGAGCCGCTGAACGCGAATTCCCAGTCGATGACGGCAGCGACGTCCCAGCGCCCCTCGCAACTGGTCACGAGCAGGTTTTTAGGGTTGAAGTCCATGTGCACGAGCTGACGAGCGTTGGTGACGGCGTCTAGCCAGGACGCGGATCGTAGAGCGAAAGCGCGCAGCCCATCCTGTTCCGGCTTGGTCAGACTGGAGTCAACTTTTCCGGTGTCAAGGCAGCGGTCAACGACGCCGGGAAGATCCTTGAGTACTTCTTGGCCGTTGGTGGCCAAGGAGCCGTCACGAAAGGATCCCGCCCGAGGGAAGGTGACTGTCCCGATCCGGGCCAAGGTGGCGCCCACGGCGTACCCCACACCGGCTGCGTCGCCCTTCGCCAGCTCGGGCAGTACCTCGCTGAGCGGGGCGCCTTCGACGTAGCGCGATAGCAGCAGTGGCGCCCCGGTGGCGCGGCCCTCAGGATCGGTGGAGACCACCTCCACCATAGGCACCGTACCGATCAGCCGAGCGGCTAACGATGTTTCTACCGCGCACGCGGTAGGGCCGTTGCTTGTCCGATAGCGGCGCAGCACGTAACGCTCACCCTGATCGGTGATCAGCAGCATCATGGTGTTGACGAACCCACCCGCCAGCCACCGTGCCGACGTGATCGGACGGCCGGGCAGTGCCTCGTCCGCCAGCCATGCGCGCGTCGCGGCATCGAGGGCAATGGAGCCACAAGGCGCTGCCAGAACCATCTTGCCAGATTAACGAGGGGCAGCTATATCTCAGAAGCTGTGGAAAAGACGCTCCGCGACACCGAGGTACATATATGGCGGCTGGCGCTCGATCTGTCTGCGCCGCGGCTCACCGCGCTGGCGGCCACGCTGAGCTCCGACGAGCGGACGCGCGCTGCGGCGTTCGCCTTCGAGGGGACTCGGCGCCGGTTCATCGCCCGCCGCGGTCAAGTGCGGGAACTGCTGGGCAGCTATCTCGGGCTTCCAGCCGGGGACCTGGAGTTTCACTACGGCACCTGGGGCAAACCGGAGATCGCCGGCGAGCTGCGGCTGCGGTTCAACGTCTCACATTCCGACGAGCTGGCTCTTGTCGCGTTGACAACCCGATACGCGGTGGGAGTTGACGTCCAACGGGTCCGCCGGCTGCCGGACGCGTCCAGGCTGGCTCGGCGGTTTTTCGCCCCAGCAGAGGTGCGAACGCTAGGTCACATTCCGGACTATCGGTTCTTCGGATGCTGGGTGCGCAAGGAGGCCTACATCAAGGCGACCGGTCGAGGCCTGTCCCTGGGCCTGAGCCGCTTCCAAGTCTCCGTGCCACCCTCACCACCCCGGGTACTGCGCTCGGATGAGCCAGGCCGATGGACGATGTTCGAACCTGCCGCCCTCACCGGATACACAGCGGCGGTCGCCGTCGCAGGCACAGTAGAGCCGTCGTTTACTTGGCACTATACCGACGTCACAGACGATCAGTCACCGGAAGATAGTCAAGAGGCCACCTGCCCCCTAGAGTAAATACAACTGGATCAATGGTTGGCAACTGGAAGGGGTTCTGTGGACCGCAACGAGTCGACAGGTATTTCCTCCCTGCTGGGCGGCGGAGCGGACTACGGGCAACTGGTGCCCACGCCTACCTGTATGTGCAGGGGCACGCCGCCGACCCCCGAGCAAACTGAAGGGCCCTACTACAAGCCCGACACGCCGAAAAAAATCAGCTTCCGCGAGGACACGGTGGGGGGCACCCCCTTCGTCGTCTCCGGTCAGATCATCAACACTGACGGTGAGCCGGTGGGTGGTGCGCTGCTGGACTTCTGGCAGGTAGACGACAGTGGTATCTACGACGACGACGGCTACCGCATGCGGGGTCACCAGTTCGCCGACCCCGAGGGCCATTGGCGCTTGGAAACCATCGTGCCCGCGATCTACCCGGGCCGCACCCGTCACCTGCATGTCAAAGTCCAGCCCCCTGGGGGAGAGGTGCTGACCACGATGCTGTATTTCCCTGACGAGCGCCGCAACCACCTCGACAAGTACTTCAGACCGGAATGTCTGATGGACATTCGCGACACCGCCGAGGGCAAAGAAGCCACCATCACCATCGTCGTCCATTCGGCACACGCGCACGACTAGTCAGTACATTGTACTTCTATCCGGTCACCAACCCGGATCCGACCGCTCTCGATGATTTCCGCCCGCAACCCGGCCCGGTGTACTAACCCTTTGACCACACCAGGTTGGGTCAGGCGTTCTAGATGAGCGCACGGGCGGGAAAGCTTTATCCCGTGCAGCCTGACTTGCCCTACGTGAAACTGCTGCCCGACGAGGAGGTACAGACTGATTCCGCGGGTGAGGATATTGCGCCGGCTCTCTCCCGGGCTGAGGGTGATACCGCATTCCTGTTCCAGCGCGGCGAGGGCCTCGATTTCGATCAAGGTGACGTCGCAGGATGACCGTGGGCCGCGTCGACTTGGCCTGCCGGTGGGCATCTCAATCCCGGCGGCATGCCGGTAATGGCGGTCTCCTTCCAATCCTCGCCCACAGACGGCGCGCACCTCGGAGACGGAAACGAGCGGATCACCATGCGCCGCGGCAACGTGAATGGACACGACACCACCGGGCAGGGAGTCCTCCATCGGGTGGGGCGTCAGATCGGTCATCGCCTCGATGATCCGGAGGACGGCTTCGGGTGCCAACGGATCGCATCGAGGAGCTCGCGGTGCAGCTGAGGGGTGCTGGCCGCCACGCAGGAGCGTTGGTTGTCGACGCCGATGTCGGTCAGCATGGTCTCGGCCAGCGAGGCCCCGTAAGCGTCGGTGATCACCACGCCGGCCTTCTCGGCCAAAAAGACACTCGCCGCAATATCGTAGGGGAACAGGTGGAGCACGTGCCCGTTGCCGACACGCTGAAACTCACCTAACAGGCCAGGATCGTCACGTAACAGCCGGTTGCCGATGTCGACGTAGGCGTCGAGCTGGCCGGTGATCAGCCGGGAGATCGAGTATGAGGCGCTGCTGAACACGAACACGGCACCGGTGTTGGCTGAGGCATCGATGAGATGCCCATACGCAGCAGTCATGAGCGCCGCCGGGTGGCCGTTGAACTCGATCGACCAATACATCCGAGACAGTTCCGTGGTGGTGCTCAGCGCCGGCACATCGTGGTCGTACCCACCGGCGATCACGCCTGGCCGGTCGTGCTCACCATAGAGAAACGCCCCCGATTTCAGTTCGCTGACGAGCCCGAACTCGATGTCGCCGAGGCGCGGGCGGGTGGTCAGCCGAGCTACCGCGATCGAAACGGTGGCCATCTCCAGCCCGGCCGCCGCTGGGCGGGTGCCGTCGATGGGGTCGACGATCAGTAGGTAGTCTGGACAGCGGCCATGCTGGCGCAAGCCCCGGTCCTCGGAGTAGACGGCCATCGGCAGGTCCTGAGCGGTGACGTAGGACCAGACGGCTTGTTCGGCCACCTCGTCGATGCCGAACTGGGCGTCCCCGCCGGGGGAGTGCCCCCGCACCTGGCGGCGCGCGGTGAGATCAGGGCCGGCGCTGACCTTCGCCCGGACGAAATTGGCCAGTCCCAACAAATAATCTTTGATGTCCTCACCTCATCACCCGGTCGCCATCATCTGGTCACCGCAGCAAAAAGTTGGTCAAGGAGGTCGCCGAGCAGGTCGGCCTCCTGCGAAGTGATAATCAGCGGGGGACGGATTTTTACCACGTTGCCACGTCCGTAACGCGAGCTCCGCAGGATCAAGCCGTGCTCAAGGCTGCGGTGGACGAGCTCCTGGGTCAACGCGACATTCGGACGCCCATGGTCATCGACCAGCTCGATACCGATCATCAAACCAAGCCCGCGGACGTCACCGATGCAAGAGTACGTGGCCTGCAGATCCGCCAGTCGCTCCAGAATCTGGGTGCCGACCCTACGGACGCTGGCCAAGAACCCAGGCCGACCAATGATCTCCAGCGTCTTGGCCGCCGCTGCGGCCGCCAGCACGTTGGCTCCATAGGTAAACGAGTGGTAGGTCGCATCGAGCCCGTCTACCCGTTTGTCAGTGAGGATCGCGGCAACCTGCGCCCCCGATCCACCCAGTCCCTTCGCTGTGGTGATGACATCCGGTAGCACCCCGAAGTGCTCGGCGGCGAACATCCGACCAACTCGACCGATACCGGTTTGCACCTCGTCGAAGATCAATACGATGTCGCGCTCATCGCAGAGCTGGCGCAGCGCCTGGAAGTATCCTTCGGGCGGGACGATGTTGCCGCCACTACCGGAGATCGGCTCCACCACAATGCAGGCGACGCTCCCTGAGCTGGCGTAGTCGATGAAGTCGTTGATTCGCTCTACACAAAGTAGACCGCACCGGCTCGGGTGTTGCCGGTAGAAGCAGCGGTAGCAGTACGGATCGGGCACGTGCACGACCCCGGGGAACAGGTGCGGGAATGGTGCCTTGCGAAACGCCTCGCCGGACAGGGTCGTGGTCATCAGGGTCTGGCCGTGGTGGCTGCGGAACAACGTGAGCACGTCGCGCCGGCCTGTGGCGGTTTGCGCCATCTTCACTGCGCCTTCGTTGGCCGTGGATCCACCGGAGACCTTCAGGTGCACCTTGGTCAGGTTCGGCGGGGATACCGCCACGAGGCGCTGGACGAGTTCGTTGACCGGGCCGGCCTGGAATGAAGAGGTTACGTGTATTAGACGCTCAACCTGGTCCCGTATAGCCGCGACCACCTCGGGATGGCTATAACCGAGGCTGAGGTTGAACGTGCCGGAGACGGCATCGAGGTATTGTCGCCCCTCGGTGTCGTAGAGGTAGATGCCCTCGCCGTGATCCATCACAAAGTCGCTCACACGATAATAGATCAGCTCTTGGATGTTGGCCGAGTCTGGCACCTGAGCCTCCTGCGTCGTCGAGCCGTCGCTCGCCTCCCCTGGGCACAGCCTTGACAGGGACTGCCGGCAACACCCATAGTAACAGATACCTACCGATAGCACAGTGGAGGCGACAAATGCAATCCACGGCAACGGTTGACAGTTCGGAGTTCCGGGAGCTTCTCGACCGACTTTCAGAGAAGGCGAGAGATGACTACTACAACCCCTACACGACATTCGACTGGCCAGAGACAATCCCTTGCGACGGGTGGTGGATGTCGCCCGAGCTGCTGTCGATATATGGGACGGAGTTCATGGACGAGCTCACGCCCGCGCAGCTCCACGCCCTGAGCCGGTGGGAGAGCATTAACTTCTATAGCCTAAATGTGCACGGGATCCGGGAGCTACTCATCGAGGTCACCCGCCGGATTCACAGTCCCGGATTCGAGGTCCCCTCCGATTTCTTCCACCACTTCATCGGGGAAGAAAACGAGCACATGTGGTTCTTCGCTACATTCTGTCGAAAGTACGGCGGTAAAGTTTATCCAGAAAAGACCGTTAAGTTCTCGACGGTCCAGGAACCGGCGATGGAAAGTTTTTTAGTATTCGCTCGAATTTTAGTCTTCGAGCAGATTGTAGACCACTACAACGTCCACATGGCCAGCGATGAGCGGCTGCATCCAACCATCCGACACATCAACCGGCTGCACCACCAAGACGAGTCACGACACATAGCCTTCGGCGCGCGCCTCGTCCACCTGCTTTGGAGCCAAGTTCTCAGCGCTGGACTGGACGAGGAGCGGCGCCAGGGCACCGGCGACTACCTCAACCGGTACATCACAACGAGCATCGAGTCTTTTTACAACCCCAGTGTCTACAAAGACTCCGGCATCTCGGGCGGCTTCGCCCTGCGTCAGCGCCTGCTGCGCCATCCAGCCCGGCAACAAACGCACGCCCGCGTGCTCCGCAAGACCACGGATTTTTTCACCCGAATCGGTGTTTTTGAGGCCACCGCATGACACACCAGGCGAAACAAACGGCGGCCCGGACGCGGACGGGAGCCTGGGCGGTACACGAGGGTCTCGCCGCACTCGGCGCCGACGCGACCGCCCTACTGCGATCGCTCGACGATATGTTTACCGGTTGGGGGGTAGCTCTCGGCGCGGAGCAGATGAGTTTCTCACCACTAATCCGAGCTGATGCGCTGCATTCCCTCGGTTACTTCTCCAACTTCCCGCACCTCGGTACGGTCGTCTCCCAGCTCCGGGCCGAGCGGCTCGATGACTACACCAAAACCACCGCTGTCGACCTGATCCCGGCCGAGGACATCGCCCCTGCGAGATACCTGCTACCGTCGGCAGCCTGCTACAACATCTACCTACACCTCAGCGGCATCACGCTCGATAGTCCAGCGCTCATCACCACGGCAGCTCACTGTTTCCGCAACGAAGACCACTATGACGGGTTGCGCCGGCTATGGGGCTTTTCGATGCGCGAGATCGTGTGCGTCGGTTCGGCCGAAGCCGTCCGGTGCCATCTCGAATGCCATCACCAGATGCTCACCGGCTTCCTCACCCGGCTCGGGCTCAGGCTCGACCGGCAGGTGGCAACCGATCCATTTTTTCACAAGAACGACCCACGAACGTTCCTGCAGAAAATAGATCCGGTCAAAGACGAGTACCTCTCCGCCGACGGCACCGCTGTCGCGTCGATGAATTATCACCGCAACTTCTTCGGCGAACGCTGCCAGATCACCCACAAGGGGCGACCGGCATTCACTGGGTGTGTGGCGTTCGGCCTGGAACGCTGGGTACACGTACTCACCGAAGCATTCGCCGGCGACCTCAGCGCCGCCCGGGAGGCCGTACTCGCTGCTGGAGAGCCCGCGTGAACCGGCTGATTGCCACTTTGGACCTCACCCTGCCCCTCTTGCAGGCCGGTATGGGCGGCCTGGCCGGCCCGCAGCTGGCCGCCGCCGTGTCCGCCGCCGGGGCCGGGGGAGTGCTCGCGCTCTACAAGGAAACACCGGAGGGCATTCGCCGCCTCATCGCCGCCACTACCGCGGCCACCACCCGCCCGTTCGGGGTGAATCTCATCCCCGAGATAGTCGGACCCGCCACCGCCCGTGCTCAGGTGCTGACGGCCCTGGAGTTTTTGCCCCCGTCCAGCTTCGTCACCTTCTTCGGATTGCCCGATGGGGCTACGGCAGCTGAGGTAATTCAAGCCCGGCGCCGCATCGTCATCGAGGTCGGCACGGCACGCGACGCCGAGGCGGCTCTCGACCTCGGCGCCGACGTCCTGGTCCTCCAAGGCGTCGAGGCTGGTGGCCACCTGCTTGGCACGATCCCCGCGGCCACGCTCCTGCAGAAAATCCGCGCCCGCCATCCAAGCGCCGTGCTCGCGATCGCCGGGTCCATCGCGACCGGCATCGACCTCGCCCGTGCGCTGTCCTACGGAGCAGACGGCGGAATGGCCGGCACGCTGTTCGTCCCGACTCGGGAGTCCGCTGCGCATCCCCTGTTCAAACACCGCGTCCTCGCCGCCGCCGCTTGCGATACCGTCGTGACCTCGCTGTTCGAGATCGGCTGGCCAGCCCGACCACACCGCGTGTTGCGCAACGCCCTGACCGAATCCTCCGAGCGCCAACCTGCCACTTTCATCGCCACTACCACGGTTGACGGCCAGCGACTGCCGGTGCCCCGCTACAGCGCCACCACCCCATCGATCCGGACAGAAGGACGAGTCGAGGAGATGGCGATGTATTGCGGGAATTCCTGCGAGCGGGTCACCGAGGCCCAATCGGTTGCATCCGTCCTCACGCGGTTCCGGCATGAGTTCGAGGTGGCCCTGGCGCGCCTGGAGGTGATCTGATGGGCTCCGACACCGGCGCGAGCGTGGACAGCGCCCTTGAACCAGTGATCGACTGGCTGCGTGCCAAAAACGCCGACATAGACGTGATCCCGCCAGATCTCGATCTGATCGAAAACCGACTCATCGACTCGCTCGGTTTTATGGAATTCATCCTCCTGCTGGAAGATCTTATGGGCCGCGAGATTGTGTTGGAGCAGCTAAGCGTCGACCAGTTCCGTACCCTAGATGCGATCTTCGTGAACTTCCTAAAACCGCAAGATGTCTGACCCCGACCATCTGCAGCCTTGGGCTTCTAGGCTTGCATATCAGCCGGGATGTTGACGCGTCCGCTGCGCCTGGCTCGGGCATCGACATTCGTCTTCTTCGCCCTGAATGGCTTCCTGCTGAGCACGTGGGTCGTCCACATCCCTGCCATCGAGGATCGCACCGGGATCACTCACGCCCGGCTGGGTTGGCTTCTCCTGTTGATGGGCGGCGGGGCGGTCGTGGCGCTGCAGGCGTCTGGCCGCCTGGTCGACCGGTTCGGCAGCCGCAGGATCGTCCCCGCAGCCGGGCTATTCCTCGCCGCGGCTGTCATCGGGCCGGCACTGGCCACCAATGCCTGGACACTGACAGTGGCACTTATCCTGCTCGGTGTCGGCAACGGCGCCCTAGACGTGGCCATGAACGCCCACGCGGTGCAGGTGGAACGCGGCTACGCACGGCCGGTGATGTCGGCCTTCCACGCGGTATTCTCCGTGGGCGGGGTTCTAGCCTCGCTGGCCGGCGCCCAGGCAATCGCCAGAGGCTGGGATCTCCGGCTCACACTGGGCTGCAGCGCCGCCTTTGGCGCCATGACCACCCTCATCGCCGGCACCTACCTGCTACAGCGCGAACGCGTTCCATGCCGGTACGAGGCCGTTCCCACAAGGAAACGACGCATGCCCTCCCACGCCTGGATGCTAGGCGTGCCGGCCTTCCTACTCATGCTCACCGAAGGCGTCGCCAACGACTGGAGCACACTGGACTTAAAGGATGTGCTCGGCGCTCCCCCCGCGACCGCCGCATTGGCCTACGGGGCGTTTTCCACGGCCATGACCACAGGCCGACTACTCACCGACCTCGTGGCCGCCCGCAAAGGCGCAATCTTCATCATCCATTACGGCACCGCCGTGGCTGCCGTCGGCCTGACTACAGTCGCCTTATCCCCATGGGTACCGATAGCCCTACTCGGCTGGACCGTGTTCGGTATTGGCCTGTCCGGATGCGTGCCACAATTCTTTACCGCTGCGGGCAATGTGGACCGTTCGTTCTCGGGAATGAACTTGTCCCGCGTCGTCGGCATGGGTTACCTCGGCTTGCTGGCCGGACCGGCCCTGATCGGAATACTCACTCACGTCGTCCCACTCAACATGGCTTTCTTCTTACCGGTGGGCTGCTGCATCGCGGCAGGCATCTCCGCGCGGGTGCTGAAGACAGCGCCGTCCCAACAGTCTGTATCCACCCACAGCGAGGACCATCCGGACCTTAACCCGCCCTGGGCTTCCTAAAACGCGTGTCGCACGTGAGGATTTTCCTTTCTCGGGTCAAGTGCGGCCTTCGGCCGCCGCCGCTCGCCGGGCCGGTCCGGTCCTCGCTCCGCTGCGGGCGGCCGGCCCGGCGGCGGCGCACAACAAAAGGCCCGATGACCGAGAACGGAAGTCCTCAGGCCATCGGACCCATGTAAATCTGATCATGCTGTTGTGGTGCGTCCGGGCCGGCCTTCTCCGCAGCCGATCCTCTAACGGTCGATCACCACCGGTAAAGACCGCTTCGTGTCCCTGGCGGGATCACGCTGCGCGTGAGCCTTGACCGGTGGTGATCGACCGCAAGGATTGGCCACTACGAAGGCAGTCCCTCGGAATGATCATCCGAGTTATCCGGTGGAGTGATCAGCGCCAGATACACATGCTCCGCGGTGACGTCGGTCGTGCACGCCGCGCCCAGTAGTGCATGGGCCAGCTGTTCTCCGCCGTTGGGCTCGGATAACCAGGAGGCTGCCGCGTCCACCAGTGCCAGCCGTTGCAGCGCGGAGAGTCGCGACTCCCGTGCGGCCAGCATCGCCACCGCATCCAACCGCTGACGACTCGGCACCACACGATCACCCCGCACCAAGGGCGCAACTGGTTCAGGATCACCGAGCGCGGATGCGGCAAGGTCCAGGGTGCGGGATAGCTCCAGTTCGCTGAGGACTGGCCGAGGTGTCCGGTGGAACACCCGGGAAACCGCCGACCACTCCTCTAACACCCGCGCCACCGACCGCGCCCGCCACGGTGTCAAGCGCAGCAGTACCGAAGAGGACTCCGCACCGTCCACGACGAGTGTGCCGCCGTCCAACTCCACCACCTCACCGTGATCCAGAGCCACCCGGAGCCGGTCCGGATCGAACTGCGTAGCCTCTGCCATCGGTCTCCGCCCTCTATCCCAGGGTTGGGGATCAAGGCCAGGGCAGGTGTTGCAGCACTTGCCCTGGCCACCTACTCAGTTACAAGTCGGCACGAGTGAGCACACCGGCTCGGCCAGCACGGCACCAGGTCCCGTCACTAGTCTGTTCCGGGACGTCCTAGACGGTCTCCCAGCGAGCACGAGACCGGCCGACGTGCCTGCGGTTCGGGAGAAGCCGCAGGACTGATGATCTGGACGTCGGCGTGTAGCAGCCGTGTAGCAACCGACTGCTGTCTGCCCCACGCCGGGCCAGACGGATCGCGCGAAAACCCGCAGCTCGACAGCCTGGGACATACCCCGACACACGGCTCCCCTGCGACTTACAAGCGAGCGGTCGCAGGTTCAAATCCTGCTGCGCCCACCCTCACCGCAGCGCGTCCCTCTGCAGGAGGCCGCGGGCAACCGACCCACCGCCTGCCGGGTGCTCCCCACCGTTCTAGAAACAACTCCCGTTGACGGACAGCCATCGCCGTTCTAAGATGAGCCGACCATGGCGATACAACGAAGGGCGGTGACGACGAAGACTGGGGTGGACGCGCAGGTCGTGACGGGTGTCGACGGTTCCCCGTCCAGCTACACCACACGACGGTGAGCCCCGGGTACGTCAGGCGCACCGACGCCTAGGTCCGCAATCCGCTGCTGGATGCCGGTATTTGCGAAGGTCTGGGGAAGCGGCGGTCATTGGGGAACCGGTGTCGGCTGATCCCGCGCCGGGGCGGACACCAGTGTCGAGTGGGAGG
>DASUII010000260.1:0-9720 GCA_036279835.1 Pseudonocardiaceae bacterium | reverse complement strand
CCACTCGTCGAGCAAATAGCCCAACGTGACATTCGTCCGAGCCGCCGTGGCTTCCTGTACCTGTCGGCGCAGCCCGTCGCGGAGCACGATCGCCACGTCCTCGGTGCCGGCCGAACCGCTGAGGAAGAGCTGCCGACCGGTCGATCCCGCCGGAGATGCGGACCTGGTAGGTGCTGCCGCGCTGGCAGATGCCCGTGAGGTCCTTCGGAGCCTGCTCCCTGCGAGCCATGCGGGCGAGTGTAGCCACGGTTTAACGGACAGGTTTGATGGACAAAGATCCATCCGAACCGTCAGATTCGATCTTACTTCGTTGCTTCTCCGCCGGTCAGCGGCACTGTAGGAGGTGCGCGCCCGGAGAGACTCGAACTCCCAACCTTCTGATCCGTAGTCAGATGCTCTATCCGTTGAGCTACGGGCGCCTATTCTGTTGTTGGCCAGCAATGGATCTGACCGTCCGCGGAGGCTCCGGGATTTGAACCCGGGAGGGGGCGTAACCCCCAACCGCATTAGCAGTGCGGCGCCATAGACCAGACTAGGCGAAGCCTCCCGGGGCCCTTCGAGGCCGCCAGACGAGCAGCCTACACAGCGTGCCCTTGATCGGGCAAAGCGGGTAACCGACTGTCCGATGGCGCGAACGCCGCTGGTCACAGGGACACCGTGCAGACTCGATCGGTCGAGTCGCTCACCCTGCCCAGGGCCGATTAAGCACGGCGGCAGAGCGCCGTGAACTCGTCAGCACCGACGTCCGCGCTCGCCTGGAACGTCGGTGGCGTCGAGTTCACGTGCCGGAGCCCGAAGGCGGTGCATCCTCGGTGGCATGACCGAAACTCCAGCACCCACTATCTGGCCCGCCCTGACCTATGCCGACGCGCCAGCTGCCGTCCGCTTTTTAGTCGAAGCCTTCGGCTTCGTCGAAACCCTCGTCGTGCCCGGGGAAGGCGGCCGGGAGATCGCGCACGCCGAGCTACGCTGGCCCGAAGGCGGCGGCGTCATGCTCGGCTCGACCTGCGACGACAGCGAATTCGGCCGGTTGAAGCCAGGCACGACATCGATCTACGTGGTCACCGACACACCCGACAAGGTGTTCGCACGGGCCACCATGGCAGGCGCCGAAGTAGTCCGCGGCCTGAAGGACGAGGACTACGGCTCCCGCGGGTTCACCGTCCGCGACCCGGAAGGCACCCTGTGGAGTTTCGGCACCTACCGCGGCGCCTGACCGTCATCCCAGTAGATCCGCAACTCATCCGACACTTGGCGATGCGGTTTCCCACGTCAGCACGTCGTTGAGCACAGTGATCGCAGGGCCGTGCGCCCGGCGCTCCACGAGGGCTTCACCGGGAACGATCAGCGACGATATCCTCTTGCGCCAGGCGAAGCAGTCCCGGCTGAATCCCTCGATATGAATCAGGTCGATCCACTCATCGCTCACCCGCTCTCCCACCAGAGGACCATCCTCGCCGGAGGCGGCCCGATGAAACTGGAAGCCGAGCACTTTGAGATGGTCCAGCAGCCGCTTCGCAAGGACCAGGTCTGCACTCTCAGTCCGCATCGAGCGCCCTCTGTACCCTCGCGCCGGTTCGGCGGCTGCGCACTGTCAGATCCGCGTCGATGCGGATTAGTTGTGCCACGTGATCTCTCCGGTGAAATAGCGGTGGCCGGCCGAACTGGGCGGCGGTGGGTTGTCGAGTGGGACACGGCGGGGCCGGGGGCTTCGGGGCGTCGCCCCGGCCCCGCCGCAGTTTGGGTTTCCTTGCCGACCCGGCGACGGCTCGGCTAGATGCAGTGCCCACGGTGGCAGCGGGACTCATGTCATGGGTATCCCACCGGACGATCATCTGCCGCCCAGACTGTATCTTCTGTATCTCATAGCGCTGTATGCTGGTCGCATGGGCACTGAGACAACCGGCAGCGAGCCGACACTTCTGAAAGCGCTGCTCCGCGCCCGGCACTGGCAGAAGCACTCGACCTTCGCTCAAGAGTGGGACAAAGTTGCGGTATCCATCGACCCACAACTCAAAGGGAGCTGGCCGCAACACGCCCAGTTCTATCGCTGGTTGCGCGGTGACTTGCGGGACCTGCCGTACCCGGATGCCTGCCGGGTACTTGAAGCGATGTTTCCGCAGTGCAACGTCAAAGAGCTGTTCCAACCGTGCTCGCCGGAAGGCGCCAGCAGGCTGCAGAACAACAGCGAACCGGAAACCAGCGACGCGTCAGTGCAGCTGGACCCGCTCACGAATGCCGGGGTCTCGCATGTGTGGCCGAAGACAGTTCCGGATGCACTCCAGGACCTGCTGTCGCGGGTCCGCGGTGCCCGCGAGGAGGTGACACTGTTCGGCCTGACGCGCAATTTTTACGCCTCAGACGAGATGCTTCCGCTGGTCGAGTCGAGGGCACAGGAAATACCGGTGACCTTTTACGTCATGGACCCGGACTGTGACTCACGGCGCGATCGGTACCGGCTCGAACCAGCTGAAGCCGCGATGGAAGATCCCGCTCGATACAAACGGGAGATTCTGCGACCGCTGTTCGCGGCCTCCCGACGGATAGTCTCATCGACACCGTCGGCCGGGTTACGCATCTTCACCTACAATTTCCCCTGTTCGTTCGCCATAGAGAAGATCGATCGAAGCTGCCGGGTGATGCTCTACGGCCACGGCAAACGAGGCACCGAGGGCCCGATATTCGTCTTCGACGACAACACGCCCTACTGGGACTACTTCGCCGGACAGATACAGTGGCTGCAGCGACTGGCTGAGAACCCGCGGGAGCCATGGACCAGTAAAGGGTTAGTCGTTCGGCCACTGCAGCAAGCGGACCTCGCCACCTGAAGAACACTGTGCCGGCTTGGGCAGGCCGTTCGTCAGCGGAGTTTGGCGCCGACACCGAGCAGCTTGTCGCGGAAGCTCTCATAGCCCCGGTCCAGCAGCGAGACTCCGGTCACCGTCGAGTCGCCCTGCGCTGCGAGTGCGGCTAAGACGTAGGAGAAACCCGCGCGCAGGTCCGGGACGTGCACGGTCGTGCCTTGCAGCTTGATCGGTCCGACCACGACGGCGGAGTGTTGGTGATTGCGCGCTCCGAAACGGCACGGGGTTCGTCCGAGGCATTCGGTGAAGACCTGCATCTGAGCGCCCAGCGCCTGGAGTGCCTTCATGTACGCCAGCCGGTTTTCGTGCACCGTCTCGTGCACCACCGTCACACCGTCGGCCTGGGTCAGTGCGGTGACCATGGGGGACTGCCAGTCGGTCATGAAGCCCGGGTGCACGTCGGTCTCGATGACCAGCGGGCGGGGCATGGCCTTCTCCCGCCGGAACGTCACCTCGTTGCCGTCGCTGGAGAAGTCGAACTCGCCGCCCGCGCGCCGGTAGACGTTGAGATACGTCCCAAGATCGGCTTGCCGGACGCCGTGCACTGTGATCTGTCCGTCCGTCGCCAATGCGAGGCTCGCCCAGGACGCCGCTTCGAGCCGGTCCGGGATGGCGGTGTGCGACACCCCCCGTAGCCGGGAGACGCCGGTGACCTGCAGCACGCGGCCGGGCTGGACGGTGATCAGTGCGCCCATCCGCTGGAGCATGCAGATCAGGTCGATGATCTCCGGCTCGGTCGCGGCGTTGTGCAGCTCCGAGTCACCCGCGGCGACGACCGCACCGAGCAGGAACTGCTCGGTCGCACCCACGCTCGGGTACTTCAACTCGACGACGGCGCCGCGCAGACCGCCCACCTCAGCCGTCAGCTTGAAACCGGTGTCAGTGCGCTGGCTGACCGCCCCGAACGCGCGAAGGACCTCCAGGTGCAGATCGACCGGACGCTCGCCGATGCTGCAACCACCGGGCTTCCACAGCTCCGCGTGACCGGTGCGGTGCAGCAGCGGTGCGCAGGTGAGCACCGGGATCCGGCTGCGCACATGGAAGTACTCCAGATCGCGCGTCCCGGCGGTGTGGATGCCGCGCGCCTCGATCTGCAGCTGACCGTCCGCCGGCTGTGCGGTACTGCATCCCAGCATCTCAAGCAGGTCGCTGACCAGCCAGGTGTCGACGATCTGCGAGATGTTGTGGATCAGCACCGGTTCCTCGGTCAGCAGCGCCGCGACCATCAGCTTGGGAACCGCGTTCTTGGAGCCACGGATCTTGACCGTGCCGCCGAGCGGGATGCCGCCGGTCAGGTGTAGCGCGTCACCGTCATCAGTCATGGGGAGGCCAAGCTCCTGGAGTGGATGTCAGGTCCGACTTCGTAGACGCGCCGTGCGTCGCTCCGGTTGCCCGGCGACGTCACGGTACCCGCTCGGGTGGCCAGCTCGCCCGCGGTAGTTCACCGGCACCCCATGATCGTCGTTTGTGTGTCGCCGACGACACGAGATGTCGCGGCGACACACAAACGACGATCAACCTTGGATTACCAGTGAAAAAAGGCAGCTTGCGGCGCGGTGCCATCGCTGACCTCACGGGGCACGCAGCGCCGTAAATGGGCGCAGTGAATCCGGGTTGCGCAACGCGCCGGAGCTCAGCGCGCGCGCCGGATCCATGCCGGCGAGGATCTTCTTCACCGGCACCTCGCATTTCTTGCCGTTGAGCGTGCGGGGCACTTCGTCGATCACGATGAACCGGTTGGGCACGTGCCGGGGCGACAGGCCAGTTCGCAGCGCCGCACGCAGCCGCGGCTCGACGTCGGTCAGCGACACCCCGGTGGCCAGCACTAGGAAGCACAGCAGCTCGCCCTGGTCAGCGCCCGCGCCTGAGGTGTCGATGACCAGTGAGTCGAGCACTTCGTCGGCGCCCTCGACCACCGCGTAGAACTCCGCGGTCCCCATCCGCACACCGCCGCGGTTAAGCGTGGCGTCGGACCGGCCGTAGATCACCGACGAGCCCCGCGGGGTGATCTTGATCCAGTCACCGTGGCGCCACAGATCGGGATAGACGTCGAAGTACGCCTCCCGCAGGCAGCTGCCATCCGGATCGTTCCAGAAGGACACCGGCATCGATGGCATCGGCTTGGCGATCACCAGTTCGCCCACCTCGTCGATCAGCTCCCCACCAGCCTCGTCGAGGGCCACCACCGCGGCCCCCAGCGCGCGGCATGAGATCTCGCCCTCCCACACCGGCACGTCCGGTGCGGCACACAGGAAGGCCGTGCACAGATCAGTGCCCCCGGACACCGAACAGACTTGCACGCCCGAACCGATTTCCGAGGCGATCCAGTGGAAACCCTCCGCGGGCAGCGGGGCACCGGTCGAGCCCACCGCTCGCAACGCGGTGAGATCCAGCTCGGCGCCAGGCCGCAGGCCGGCTTTGCGGCACGACTGGATGAACGGCGCGGACGTGCCGAAATAGCTCACCCGTTCGTCGGCGGCCAGCCGCCACAGCGCGCCGAGATCGGGGTGGCCAGGGCTGCCGTCGTAGAGCACCACGGTCGAACCCACCAGCAGGCCGCTGATCAGGTAGTTCCACATCATCCAGCCGGTGGTGGTGAACCAGAAGAACCGCTGACCCGGCCCGAGATCGGCTTGCACCGCCAGCACCTTGAGATGCTCCAGGACGATCCCGCCGTGACCGTGCACGATGCCCTTGGGCAGCCCGGTGGTGCCCGAGGAGTAGAGCACCCACAGCGGATGGTCGAAGTCCACCGGCTCGAATGCCAGCTCAGCATCGCAGTGTTCCGCGAGCAGATCGTCCCAGCGCACGGTGGCATCCAGCGTCGCCTGGGAGTCCAAGTAGGGCACCAGCACCGTGGCTCGCAGCGATGGCAACTCGGCGCGCAGCTCGTCCACGGTGGGCCGGATGTCGAAACGCTTACCGCCGTAGAGGTACCCGTCGACGGCGATCAGAACGGTGGGCGCGAGCTGGGTGAACCGGTCGGTGACCGCCCGGGTTCCGAAGTCCGGCGAGCACGACGACCAGATCGCGCCGAGGCTGGCGGTGGCGAGCAACGCCACCAGCGTGTCCGGCGAGTTCGGCACCAGCGCGACCACCCGATCCCCCCGACGGACACCCAGTGACGCCAGCGCCGAGCGCGCAGCGGCCACCCGCTGGCGCAGCAATCCGAAGCTCAGCTCGTCTCGAACACCGTCCTCGCGATGGAAGATCACGGCCGGATCGTCGTGAGTCTTGCCGGGACCGGGAGCCAGCGCGTGTTCGGCATAGTTCAGCGTCGCGCCCGGAAACCACCGCGTCCCCGGCATCGACTCGTCGGTGAGCATCCGACGTGGCGCGGTGTGGAACCGGACACCGGCGAAATCGGCGAACGCTCCCCAGAATCCCGCCAGGTCGGCCACCGACCAGCGCCACAGCGCGTCGTAGTCAGCCACGACGACGCCCCGCTGCGCCGCCAACCAGCTACGAAATGCCGCCATCCGGGACCGGGCAACGACAGCCGGGTCGGGCTGCCACAGGATCCGGGGCTCGCTCATCTTCTGTTGGTACCAGGGGGTCGTGAGTGCGAAACAGTGTTAGAACACTGTTTCGCACTCACGAGCGCATCAGCGCAAGTGGGAGCTGAACCAGTTCAGGGTGCGGCCCCAGGCCTCTGGGGCGACGGACTGGTCGGTGTGGAAGCAGCAGTGCACCAGGTCGGTGGCGACGTGGGCGGAGTGGGCGGCATCCCGCAACTTGTTCACCTCCGCCTCGGGCACGGCACCATCTCGACTGTAGATACCCAGCCATGGGCAGCGCAGCTCGGCGGCAACGTCGACCAGCGCGGGCAAACCCGCCGCCACTGGCTCCATCACCCCGATCCCGCCGATGGTCACCGCCGCACCGAGATCGCGTTGGGTGGCGACGATGAGCGCCACGGCGCCGCCCAGGCCGAAGCCCACCACCCCCATCTGGTCGGCCGCCACGCGGCGCCGCGCCAACCAGTCCAAAGCGGCGTCGGTATCGGCGTGGACGGACTCCTCGGTCAGCCGCTCGAGATGGCGCCGGGCGGTAGCCCCGTCGGCGGCCAGCTCGTCGACACCGTCCCGGTGGAACAGATGCGGGATCACGGCCAGCCAGCCCTCACCGGCAAGTCCCGCGGCGAGCCGCCAGACGTCGTCGGTGACACCGCGAACGTCGGGCCAGACGACGATGCCTCCACGGACCGCGGACTCCGGGGTAGCGACCGTCAGCCGCAGCCCAGTGCCGTCGTAGAGCGGGATCTGTTCTAGGCTGCGTTGCGTCATGGCCGCACCCCACTCGTCGATGGCGAACATCGGGTGACGGCGCATCTTACCCGGTCAGCGGTGGTCGTTCACAAAGATCACTTATTCGGCTGACGAAGGCTCATCACGGTTTGTGTGCCGTGAGCGACAGATCTTGTCGTTGTAGGCACATAATCGGTGATCACACGTGACCGACCGTGGCGTTGGGATCAATATAGGCCTCCGCGTCACCCGTGAGGGTGAGGTTGGGGGTTCGCCTGACTACTGGCCCGCGCGCCGCGAACAGGAGGCTCGATGACCGCCCGCACCAGGGCTGACCTGGAGTCGCTGCCCGGGTACATCCCTGGTCGCAGCATTCCGGGAGCGGTCAAGCTGGCCAGCAACGAGATGTCCGCGGGCCCGTTGCCCAGCGTCGTCGCGGCGATCCGAAACGCCGCCGCAGGGGTCAACCGCTACCCGGACAACGGGGCGGGCGCGCTGGTGGATCGCCTGGCGGCCCGGTTGGACGTGCCACCGTCGCATATCGCCGTCGGAGCCGGGTCGGTGGCGTTGTGCCAGCAGTTGGTGCAGGCCACCTGCACACCCACCGATGAGGTGCTCTTCGCGTGGCGCTCATTCGAGGCCTACCCGATCATCACCCAGGTCGTCGGCGCCGGGCAACGCACGGTGCCGCTGCGCAGCGACCACAGCCACGACTTGGCCGGAATGCTCAACGCGATCACCCCGGTGACCCGGTTGGTCTTCGTGTGCAGTCCCAACAACCCGACCGGCACGGCTGTGCGACGCGACGAGCTGGTCGCCTTCCTCGACGCGGTGCCCGACGGCGTGCTCGTCGCCCTCGACGAGGCCTATCACGAGTTCGTCACCGATCCTGCGGTGCCCGACGGCATGGAGCTCTACCGGCATCGAGACAACGTCGCGGTACTGCGGACGTTCTCCAAGGCTTACGGGCTGGCCGGCCTGCGGGTGGGGTACTGCGCGGCGCCGGAGCCGGTCGCCGCGGCCCTGAACAAGGTGTTCGTGCCGTTCAGCCTCAACTCACTGGCCCAGGCCGCCGCGCTGGCGAGCCTGGACGTCGAGGACGCGATGCTGGCCCGCTGCCGGGCGGTGACCGCCGAACGGGACCGGGTAACGACCGAACTGCTCGAAATGGGCTACCCCGTGCCGCGTTCCCAGGCCAACTTCGTCTGGCTGCCCTTGGGTGAGCAGACGGTAGCCTTCAACGAGCACTGCCTGGGACACAAGATCGTGATCCGCCCGTTCCCCGGCGACGGCGCCCGGATCACGATCGGCGACCCCGCCGAGAACAACGCATTCCTCACCGCAGCGCGGACCTGGCCACCCCGACATGGAGACATATCGGGGTAATTCGGGGTCCGATAGCCCCGATATGTCCCCATATCGGGCCACGCGGTCAGCCCGACGCGGTCAGCCGCCGATGTAGCTCATTTCGACTTTGGGGAGGCCTAGGGTCGCGGTGGTGCGCTGGGCTGAGTACCGATCGGTTCGGCCCTTCCAGATGCCAGTGATGCGCTTTTCGATCTCGTCATCGCTGGCTCCATCGCGCAGCGGCGTCCGGAGGTCGTGACCCAGGCCGGCGAACAGGCAGGTGTACAACTCGCCCTTGGCGGACAGCCGAGCTCGGGTGCAAGTGCCGCAGAACGGCTGGCTGATCGACGTGATCACGCCGACCTCGCCCGCGCCGTCGACGTAGCGGTACCGAGCGGCCACCTCGCCTACGTAGGCCGGATCCACTGGCTCGATCGGCCACTCACCGTTGATCGCTTCAACGATCTCCGCCGCCGGGACGACGTCGTCCAGCCGCCAGCCGTTGGTGGCGCCGACGTCCATGAACTCGATGAACCGCACGATGTAGCCGTGTTCCCGCCCGAAGGCGGCGAGGTCGAGGATGCCAGGGCCGTCGTTGAGTCCACGCTTGACCACCGTGTTGACCTTCACCGGGGTCAGTCCGGCATCAGCGGCGGCGGCGATGCCCTCCAGCACCCGGGAAACGGGGATCTTCACGTCGCTCATGGTCCGGAACGTCTGCGCGTCAAGGGAGTCCAGGCTCACCGTCACCCGGGACAGCCCGGCATCGCGCAGCGAGCGCGCTTTCTTGGCCAGGAGTGAGCCGTTGGTGGTCATGGCGACGTCATCGATGCCGTCGATACCGGCCAGCTGCTCGACAAGCCCCTCAATGCCGTGTCGGAGCAACGGCTCCCCGCCGGTGAGTCGCAGTTTTTCCACACCCAGGCCGGCGAAGACCTTCGTCACCCGAACGATCTCTTCGAACGAGAGCAGTTCAGCGGAGTTCATGAACGGAAAGTCGGTACCGAAAACGTCGCGAGGCATGCAGTAGCAGCAGCGGAAGTTACACCGATCGGTAACCGAGATCCGCAGGTCTCGCAGGCCGCGTCCCAACTGATCGTTCACAGTTTTCATGCCATCCATTCGATCACATTACTCTGATGGGCCCTTTGTTCTCCTTCGTCGGCGCGCCTGCACCGGTTCACCAACAGTCCAACGCATCCGGATCCTGGCTTATTTCACGCTACTCCATGTAGCTGAATCACTCGTTGGGGTTGTTAACG
>DASUII010000259.1:0-4016 GCA_036279835.1 Pseudonocardiaceae bacterium | reverse complement strand
CACGCCGACCGGGTCGCCCTGGCCCAGCGGGAACGCCGGCTGCTGGCCCGGTTTCGCCGGGCACATCCGGCGGTCGCGGTGGTCGCGGTGCCGGCGCTGGCCGTCGATGTGCACGATCTCCCGGAACTGCGACGCATCGGCTGGCTGCTCGCAGGCAAGCAGCCAGCCGTGAACGATCCCGCGTCAGCGCCGCTGACCGACTCGTCAGCGAACTGAGTCGAGCATGTGGTAAAGCAGCAGCAGCTGGGTGATCGCCAGCGGCTCGCTGCGGGTGCCGTCACCGATATGGCCTAGCGAGACTGGCAGGTCCGACTCGGTGCCGAGCTCCGCCCAGATCGCCTTCTCCAGCAGCCGGCTCTCCTCGCGAGGCACGTACCCGTGCACATGCAGGCCCTCCACCGGCCTGCCGTCCTCGTCACGCTTGAGCTTGAGGTGCATGGCACGCCGGTCGGACTCGCGGAACACTCCGGTGAGGTCGGGGTGGCGGATCGTCGGTCGCAGCGTCAGCTCAGCCGACAGCGGGGTGTCTGGCGGGTCCTGGCGCCCCTCGATGGGGCCGAACCGGACCACGATATCGGCGGCGGACCGTTGCGGGCGGATGAATTTCTCGGACTCAGGCTCTCGCTTGTCGAGTTCAGCCAGCACCTGCTCAGGGCTATACCCACGCTTGCTGGTATCGCGCTTGACCTTCCAGTCGCGGCGGATGTGCTCCGGCGGGTCCAGGTAGACGCTGATGTCGAAGCACGCCTGGGCCAGCCGGGTGCACAGCGGTAGCAGGCCCTCGACGATCACGAACTCGGTGGGCTCGATGAGTTGGGGCCGAGTGAGCTGGCCGGTGTCATGATCGTAGACCGGTTTGAGGACTGGCTGCCCAGTCGCCAGTAGCTGCAGGTGCTGTTCCATGATCTGCACGTAGTTACAGTCCGGGTGCAGCGCCGTAAATGGCAGCCCCTTGCGTTCCTGGCGATCATAGCGATGGTAGTCATCCACACACAGGGCCGTGATTCGATCGGCGCCCAGCGCGTCCACCAGCCCTTGGGTCAGCGTGGTCTTCCCGGCCGCGCTGTCGCCGGCGATCCCGAGCATCACTGGCCGCGATGTGTTGGAGCCAGCCCGCTCCATTCGCAACAATTTGTCGGGCACGACACACCCCTTTTCTTCGCACGGCCCCGCAAGGCCCCGCCAGCCTCGATAGGCCGCGCTTGACCGTATGCACGCTGCCGCGGCCAGGCGTCCCCTCCTGGAGGGAAAGGTGAGGGGATAACCCGATTACACTGTGCAAATGGAAGGCTGGCATATGAAAGGCCGGCACATGGAGGGCCAGCCGCTCCGTGTGGTCCTGGTCGATGACCATGAGATGGTGCGCACCGGTCTCAAGGCGATGCTCAGTCGCTTTGCTGGACAGGTCCGGGTGGTCGGCGAAGCCGCGGACGCGGCGACAGCACGGCGGGTAGTAGCTGGGCTGGACCCCGACGTCGTCCTCGCCGACGTGCGACTGGGCGGGGAGAGCGGGCTGGACCTGTGCCGCGAACTCATCTCCGACTCCCCCGGACGCCGGGTCGTCCTGCTCACTGTCTACGACGACGAGCAGTACCTGTTCCAAGCCATGCAGGCCGGTGCGGCGGGTTACCTTCTCAAGCGCATCGACGGCCCGGAGCTGGTCGAGCAGTTGCGACGGGTGCATGCCGGTGGTGTGGTGGTCGACGCGGCTCTCAGTGCCCGAGCCGGGGCGTCCGCCGACCGCCTGCGGGCTGGCGGGTACTGGCCCGGCGCACACCTCGGCCTCACCCCCCGGGAGAGCGAGGTGCTTTCGCTGATAGTCAGCGGCTCGTCCAACCGCGGCATTGCTACCGCCCTACTGGTCGGTGAGGAGACCGTCAAGAGCCACGTTCGGGGCATCTACCGGAAGCTGGCCGTAACCGACCGCGCGGCAGCGGTGGCAACCGCGTTGCGCGAGGGTCTCTTCCCCTAAGTGTCAGGCCACCGCGGCTGAGTTGGGTTGCACCCGTCCGGCCAGTGCCTGCTGGCCCGCCGAGATGAGTGCCGAATCTCCGTGCCACGCCTTCAGCGCCGGATCGACCAACGCTCGACCGAAGGAGAAGGTCAGCGGCCATGGTGTCTCGTGTTTCTGCATCGCGGCCAGGTTGGCGGTCGCCACCTCAGGCGACTGACCACCGGAGAGGAAGGCCACTCCGGCCAACGTCTCGGGCAACACCGCCCGCAGCGTCGTCACTGTCGCCTCGGCGATCTCCTCGGGACTGGCCTGCTGCCCTGATGTCGTGCCGGGCACGACCATGTTGGGCTTGAGCACAGTGCCGGCCAGATCCACCCCGGCGTCGTCCAGTTCCGCGAGTAGATACTCCAGCGCCGCACGGGTCACTTCGGCGCACCGCTCGATGGTGTGATCGCCGTCCATCAACACCTCGGGCTCGACGATGGGCACCATCACCGACTCCTGGCACAGCGCGGCATACCGGGCCAGCGCGTGCGCGTTGGCTCTCAGCGCGTTACGCGTCGGCCTGTTCTCATCGATAGTGATCACAGCACGCCATTTGGCGAACCGGGCCCCGCGGGAGACGTAATCCTGCAGCCGTTCACGCAGGCCGTCGAGGCCTTCGGTGATCTTCTCACCAGGCGACAAGGCTAGGTCTTTCGCGCCGGTGTCGACCTTGATTCCGGGCAGGATGTTCAGCGCGTGGACGGCCAGCGGGAAGGTGTTGCCATCGCTGAGCTTCTGGTTGAAGGTCTCGTCGGACAGGATCACCCCGCTGATTCCCTCGTGCAGCTCGGGGGTGGTGAGCAACATCTCGCGGTAGGCCCGGCGGTTCTCCGCGGTCGCGGCTACCCCGACCTTCTCCAGCCGGGAGGACATGGTGCCGATGCTCTCGTCGGCCGCGAGAATGCCGCGCGGCCGGCTCACCATCGCTCGAGCGGTTCCGTGCAGCGCCTCGATCATGGCCCTCCCTCCACGGCGACGGGCCAGTCCACGCCGCCACCACCGAGCCTATGCCCGGACCGCTGCCGCGCACGTCCCCCAGTGGGTTGACGTGATGGGGGTGGATCCGGTGGGGGGACGGTTGCGCAGGGTCGCCACCCGGACGCGTGCAGGTGCTCGACGAACAACGCGGTGGAGGCCCCCGAGTACATACCGGCGACCGCGTGCCACGGCCGAAGTAGCGGGGTGCCCGGCATCGGTACCGTGACCAGTCGCCCGTCGGACAGCAGCTCGGTGATGGCGTCCCGGGAGACCAGTGCGCAACCGAGCTCGGCGACCGCGCCGGCCACCACGGCGCCGTTGGAACCCAGCACCAGCCGAGGTGGTGCGACGTGTTGCGACTTCAGATAGGTCTCGACCCTGGTGCGGGTGGCTGAGCCCTGCTCGCGCAGCAACCATGGGGTGCTGGTCCAGTCGAAGGCGTCGGCGACTGACGGTGCCGCCGCGACCACCAGCTCGTTGGGCTTGGTGGCGACCACGTGAGCTTCTACTCCCGAGGGCGGCCGTCCGGCGATAACCAGGTCGACTTCGTGCGCGCTGACCAGGTCCCACACCTGCGCGCTGGGGGCCACCTCCAGGGCCAGCGCGACTCGTGGGTGACGCCGGCGGAACTCGACCAGCAGGGCGGGCAGCAGGTGTTCCCCTGCGGTGGTGACCGCGGCGAGCCGGAGCCGACCCCGTTCCGGGTCGAGTTCCTGGACCGCCGCCGCCGCGCCCTCGTCGAGCAACCCCAGGACCTGGCGGGCGTAGCGGGCATAGACGGCACCGGACGCGGTCAGCCGGATTCCGCGGCCCACCGGCTCCACGAGCGGTACGCCGAGCTCGCGAGCCAGGGCTCCGATCGAGGCTGACACCGCGGACTCGGTGACCGTCAGGCGGCTTGCCGCGCCGCGTACCGATCCGGTGGCGGCCAGCGCGACCAGCGTGCGCAACCGGGATTCAGTCATAAGCAATCATTACATAGTCGTAGCCAAAGAGTTGATAGACAAGCTGAGTATTTACCGCCACGCTCGGTACTGAC
>DASUII010000258.1:0-4970 GCA_036279835.1 Pseudonocardiaceae bacterium | reverse complement strand
GACACCGTGGAGTGGGCCGCGGCGCTGCCGGGCTCGAACGGCAAAGTCGGCATGTACGGCACGTCGTATGTAGGCGCCACCCAGTGGCTGGCGGCGATCCGTACTCCACCGCACCTGGTCACGATCGTGCCGACGAACACCACATCGGACTACTACCAGAACTGGACCTATGAGGACGGCGCGTTCCGGCTGGCGTTCATCGAACCGTGGATGATGGGCTCGATCGCGCGCAGCGCGGCCCGCCAGCGCGGTGACCTGACGACTGTCGCCGAGTTGACCGAGGCGGTGCACAACGCGGCGAGCTGGGAGCACTACCGGCCCTACGCCAGCTTCCCACCGCTGCACCCGGAGGATCCGAGCGTGGCGCCGTACTTCTTCGACGCGATCCGGCACCCGACCTACGATGAGTACTGGAAGCGCTGGAGCATCCGCGGCCACTACGACCAGGTGACGGTCCCGGTGCTGCACTTCGAGGGCTGGTACGACGCGTTCCTGGCCGGCGAGGTGGAAAACTTCACCGGAATGGTCGCCCACGGCGGAACCGCTGCGGCACGCGCCGGGCAACGGATCGTGATCGGACCGTGGGACCACCTCGGCTGGGGTCGGCCCGGCAGTATGGAGGCGCCGATGCTCAAGGACATCGGCCCGGTCGCAAATAGCCCGATCAACGAGCTGATGTTGGCCTGGTTCGATCACTACCTCAAGGGCCAGCCCAGTGGCGTGGCCGGGTCCGGGCCGACCGTGGACTACTTCGAGATGGGCGCCAACCGGTGGCGGTCCAGCACCGCCTGGCCGGTGCCGGGCACCCGCTACACCCGCTATTACCTGGACTCGGGCGGCCACGCGAACACCTCCATCGGGGACGGCACGCTGTCAGCGCAGGCACCTGGAGCCGGGGGCCCGACCGACACCTACCGTTACGACCCGTCTGATCCGGTACCCAGCGTCGGCGGGCACTCCTGCTGCGCGGCGATTTCCGGCCCGCAGGGTCCCTACGATCAGGGACCGGTCGAGCAACGTCCTGACGTGCTCGTCTACACCACCGCGCCGCTGACTGAGGACACTGAGGTGACCGGACCGATCACGGTAACCCTGTATGCGGCGACCTCCGCACCGGACACCGACTTCACCGCCAAGCTGGTGGCCCTGCGCGCGGACGGGACCGCGGTCAACCTGAACAATGGCATCCAGAACGCCCGGCTGCGTACTTCACTGGAGCGAGCCGAACCGGTCATCCCCGGCCAAGTCAACGAGTACACCATCCACGTGTGGCCGACCAGCTACCTGTTTCCGGCTGGGAGCCGGATCCGGCTGGAGATCTCCAGCAGCGACTTCCCGCAGTTCGCGCCCAACCCGAACACCGGTCAGCCCTTCGGCACCGACACAACCTGGCAGCCGGCCGACCAGACGATTTACCACGATCCCACTCATCCGTCCTCGGTGCTGCTGCCGATCGTGCCGCCCGACGACCCAGCCGTGCACGCCTCCGCCACCTTCCCGATGGGTGAGTAGAGCGACGAACGGCGTCATTCGCCGACACTGTGGATCGCAGCGGCGGCAACGACTTCGGCAAGGCTGCCGCCGCGCCGCCACACCGCGCGCTGCACCGCCGAACCGTTGCCCCGTCCGAACACGGCGTCGCTGAGATCCTGGACCGTGGCAACTTCGCCGTGGTCTTCGAGAGCCGGGGTGACGTGCTCGATCAGTGCCCGCACCACACACTGAGCCGGTGCCGGCCGGCCGTCGGGACCGATGAGACTGCCGACGAGGCCGGATCGGGCGGCCCGCCACCCCGCCAGGCGAAGCAACTCCACTCGCATCGGAGTCGGTGGCTGGTCCTGTCGCCACGCTCGGGGGCTAAGCGCAAGCAGCGTCGGCAACCATCCACCGATGCGGTCCAGCACAGCCACGCCTTCCTCGTCGGAGCCCACCTCCACATGGACATGGCAAGCGCACGTGAGTTGCTGGTCCGCGACCGGACCGAATTTGTCGATGATCGCCCAGTAACGGGCGAGGGGTGTGACGCAGGGCGATACCGGTAATGGTGAGGTAGCCAGAGCGGCCACCTGGGCACCGCTGGCGGGGAGGTGGGCCTCGATGGCCTCCCGCGCCCACTCTGACAGCGTCATCGCACGACGATTGGCTTCGTCTCGCATCGCGCGATCCACGTCGTCGGGAACCTTGACGGTCGTGCGCTTCAGGTATGCCGGCATACCTCGGACACGCCGAGGCTCAGAGGTACTGACCGGTGCCGCGGGTTCCGGGTTCGGCCTGCGGCATGCCGGGCTGCATTTCGGGTGGGATCGCGCCGGGGGGTAGGCCGCGGCGCATCTGCTCGAGCTGCATCCGGGCGGCCATCTGCTGGGCGAACAAGGTGGTCTGGATGCCGTGGAACAGGCCCTCCAGCCAGCCGACCAGCTGGGCGTGCGCGACCCGCAGTTCGGCGTCGCTGGGTGTGGAGTCGTCGCTGAACGGCAACGACAGCCGCTCCAGCTCGTCGCGCAGTTCGGGGGCCAGGCCCTGTTCCAGCTCGCGGATCGAGGACTGGTGGATCTCCCGGAGCCGGTTGCGGCTGGCGTCGTCCAACGGCGCGGCGCGCACCTCCTCCAGCAGCTGCTTGATCATGCTGCCGATTCGCATCACCTTGGCGGGTTGCTCGACCATGTCGGAGACGTCCGCCCCGCCGCGGTGATCATCGACGGTGCCGGCGGCCACCGGTTGGCCATCCGGCCCGATCACGATGATCTGCTGCTCGTGCGGTTCGCTCATGAGCCCATTGTCCTCCACCCTGAATCCGCTCAACAGCGGGTGGTCAACAGGATCTTGCCGACGACGCCGCCGGCTTCGAGCATCTGATGAGCCTGCGCAGCATCCGCCAAGGGCAGCGTCGCGTGCACCACGGGGTTGACCCGGCCGTCGCCGAACATCGGCCACAACCGGGCGACGACGTCGGCGCACAAGGCAGCTTTTCCGTGCGGACCGGCCACAGGCCGCCCACGCAACCCGATGGCCGCGACGCTGGCCCGCTTGGGCAGCAGTGCGCCGAGGTTCAGCTCCGCACTGGCGCCGCCCTGCAGGCCGATCACCACCAGTCGACCGTCCGGGGCGAGCGCCGCGAGGTTGCGCGATAAGTACTTGGCGCCCATGTTGTCGAGGATGACGTCGGCGCGCCCGGCGAGCTGCTCGGCGAAGTCCTGCTCGCGGTAGTCGATCAGGATCTGGGCGCCGAGCTCCGCGCAGCGCGCCAGCCGCGGCCCCGACGCGGTGGTCGCGACCTGCGCGCCCAACGCCCGACCGACTTGGATCGCGTGTGTCCCGATGCCGCCTGACCCGCCGTGTATCAACAGCAGCTCCCCGGCGACGAGTCCGGCGTGGCGCACCACTGTCGACCACACCGTGCAGGCCACCTCGGGCACGCCGCCCGCAGTGACCAGATCGACCCCGGGCGGCAGCGGCATCACCTGCCCGGCGGGTACGGCGACGCGCTCGGCGTAGCCGCCACCGGCCAGCAGCGCGCACACCTCGTCGCCCACCGCGAACCCGGTGACACCGGCGCCGAGCTCGGCGATCGTGCCAGCGCACTCCAGGCCCGGGACCTCGCTGGCCCCGGGCGGCGGGGGGTACCGGCCCGCCCGTTGCGCCAGGTCGGCCCGGTTGATCGACGTCGAGGCGACTTCGATCAGCACCTCGCCAGGGCCGGGCCGGGGATCGGGTTGCTCGGTGAGCTGCAGCACCGCCGGGTCGCCGAACTCGGTGATCGTGATCGCTCGCATGATGTCTGACGGTAGTCGCCGGTAGGTGGCACGGTTGCAGCTATGCCGAGTCCTGGCCACTGAGGCATCTGGTGCTACGCACTCCCCGCATGATGCTGCGCCCGGACGACGATGCGGGCCTCTATGAGCTGGCGGCACTGGCGTTGCGCGGCGTGCATCCCCCGGAGCAGATGCCCTTCCTGCAGCCGTGGACCGATGCATCCGACGACCTCGTGCGCACGTCCGTGCAGCACTTCTGGCGGGGACGTGCGCAGCTGACCGCGGTGGACTGGAGCGTCAACTTTCTGGTCCGCCACGACGGCCGGGTCATCGGCATCCAAGAGCTGTCCGGGAAGGACTTCGCGATCACTCGGGAGGTTTCCACCGGCTCCTGGCTGAGCATCGCTCACCAGCGCCAGGGGTACGGCTCGGAGATGCGCGCCGCCGTCCTGCTGCTGGCCTTCGATCACCTCAACGCCACCATCGCGCGCTCCGGGGCATTCGCCGATAACGCCGCCTCGCTGCGCCTCAGCGAGAAGCTGGGCTACCGCACAGACGGCGCCAACACCTGCGCCAGGCGCGGCAGCAACCGAGATCCGGCTCGTGCTGGAGCCCTCACACTTCGTCCGTCCGGATTGGACGCTGCAAGTAGACGGACCCGACAACTAAGTCTATCCGGCTAGGCTGACAAGAATCGCGCGAACTAGACGCTTTGAACAGGGAGTACATCGCCCCGCCGGGGATTACTTGACGACCACGTTGACTAGGCGGCCGGGGACTACGATCACCTTGCGGATAGTGCTGCCATTCTGTGCTGCGCGCACGATGTCGCTGTCCAGTGCTGCCCGCTTGATGGCGTCTTCTGGCGCGTCCGACGCAACCACCAGCTTGCCGCGATTCTTTGCATTGATCTGCAAGGCCAGCTCGACGGTATCGAGATGCAGCCATGCCTCCTCGGCGACCGGCCACGGCTGCTTCCACACCTGGTTGCCGGTCAGCTGGTGGTACACCTCACTGGCGACATGCGGCGCGAAGGGCAGCAGCAGCGAGGCAATCGTCTGCACGGCCTCGTCTAACGTCTCCCGCTTGATGCCGTTCTGCGCGGCGAGGATGCAGCTGTTGTTCAGCTTCATCAGCGCCGCGATCGCGGTGTTGAACGCGAAGCTGCCACCGGACATGTCCTCGGTGACTTTCTTGATGGTGGCGTGCATTTCGCGC
>DASUII010000257.1:0-7751 GCA_036279835.1 Pseudonocardiaceae bacterium | reverse complement strand
CGCTTCGGTGGCGCTCGCGGCGCCGTCAACTTCCTGCGCTTGGCTCACTGTGCATTCCTCTCGAGACGGCCGCGGTTCCGAGCGTCCGCAGCGTACTGCGACACCAGTGGCGTCTTGACTGACGTCAAATGTGACGCCATGCTTGACATCATGGACCTCACTCCGTACATCTCGCAGCTGCGCGAAGACCTCACCGCCGCGGCGTCGGCGGGCGATGAGCAGACCCGCCACACCGCCGCCGTACTGGGCGCCGCGCTGGGCCCCGCGGCCCGCTTGGCCATCATGAATGCGCTGTCCGACCTCGCCGCGGAGGTCACCGCGGCGCTGGACGACCGAGTGGTGGAGGTGCGGCTGGACGGCCGTGACGTGCGGATCGCGGTGAGCGCTCCATCCGACACCGGCTCGAGTGCTAATGGGAACCATGGCACCGATCCGCGGACGGAGGGTTCGTCGCCGCCCAACGAGCCCGGCGCAACTCCCTTCGGCGACGCCAGCGGTGACATCCGACGGATGACCCTGCGGCTGTTCGACCAGCTCAAGGGTCAGGCTGAGCGGGCCGCCGCCGAGCAGGGCGTGTCCCTGAACACCTGGGTCTCCCAAGCCGTTGCCGGCGCATTACGCGGTGAGCCGTGGAATGAGACGCGGCGCGGACCGGGCGATCACCGTAGCCGCAATCGGGTCCAAGGCTGGACCCAGGGCTGACCACCTGCTAACTCGTTGAGGAGAACTCGTGGAACACGACGACACCGACGCATCGGTGGTTCGGCAACAGGACTTCGAGTGCCAAGGACCAATCGACATCTCGGTCGAGCTGGATAGTGGACGGTTGGATATCGCGCTGGAGGACGGCCCAGAGGAAGGCACTGCGGGTCCTGAGGTAGCTGTACAGATCCGCCCGGATCCGACCAGCCAACCGCCGTGGGCGGTAGGAATCGGCGGCCTGCTGAACTGGTTGGGCGAGCAGACCGGGGCCACTGCTCCGGGCGAGGTGGCAGCCGAGGCGGTGCGGCGCACGACGATCGACTTCACCGGGCAGCGACTCACCGTACGCACACCGCGGGAGCTTCCGCTGCGCACTGTGCCGCTGATAATCCAGGTGAGCGCGCCGCCGGGCTCGTCGATTAACGCTCGAAGCGGCTCCGCGGACGTCGCGATTACTGGAATGGCCGCCGCTCTCGACGCCGCTACCGGCTCCGGACAGGTCCGGGCGCAACGCTGTAGCGGGGCGGCCGAAGTGCGCACCGGCTCGGGCGACGTGCGGTTAGGAACAGTCTCGGGCCAGTTGCGGGTGCGGACCGGGTCCGGGGAGGTCGACGTGATCAGCGTCGAGGGCACGCGGGGCAGCGGAACCGTGCAGACCGGTTCCGGCGACGTCCGGCTTGGCGCTGTCGCGCGAGACGTCAGCGCGCGCACCGGCAGCGGCGACCTCACGGTGGTTGACGCCAGCGCCGGTGGACTTGAGCTCACCACCGGTTCGGGACAGCTGCGCGTCGGGATCCACGCCGGCGTCCTTGCCGAGCTGGACGTCAGCTCCGGGTCGGGGCGCGCGCACAGCGACCTCCCGGTCGGCGGTCCGCCCGCCGAGGGTGCGGTCGCGCTGCGGGTGCGGGCCCGGACCGGGTCAGGCGACGCGCTGGTCACTGCGGCACCATCCTGACCAGTGCGCCACGCCTGGTCGCGCTGCCCAGTGCCGCGACCAGGTCCCCGCGCTGCCCGGCGGCGATCCCATCCAACTCCAGCCATTGCGCCATCTCCTTCAGCGCCCCGGCGAGCTCGGTGACCACTCGCGAAGTATTGGCGATCCCGGGCTCGGCGAAAGCACCCGGCACCCGCAGCAGACCTGTGCAACGGTCAGCCTTGAGGTCGACTCTGGCGACCAGCTCGCCGTCCAGGAGAAAGGGGAACACATAGTAACCGTGGCTACGCCGGTGCTCTGGGACATAGATCTCGACCCGGTAGCGGAAGCCGAACAGCCGCTCAGTGCGCGCCCGGTCCCAGATCAGCGGATCGAATGGGCACAGCAGTGCGGCGCCGGTGATCCGTCGCGGCGTGCGAGCATCGCGGTGCCGGTAGGCCGGTGCCCGCCAGCCCCGGACCATCACCGGTTGCAGCTCTCCGGCTTCCACGAGCTGCGTGACCGCCGTGCGGCTGCGCTCCGGTGGTAACCGGTAGTAGTCCCGTAAGTCAGCTTCGGTGGCTACGCCCAGCGCGGAACCAGCCCGCGCGATCAGCTCACGGGCGCCCTGCTCAGCGTCGACTCGGCGGCCGAGTACCTCCGCTGGGAGCACCCGCTCCGGCAGGTCATAGAGCCGCTCGAAGCCACGCCGGGTACCGGCGACGAGCTCGCCCATGCCGAACAGCCACTCACAGATCCGTTTTGTGTCGGTCCGATTCCACCATGATCCAGGTACTGCACGGACCCCCGCACCCAATTCCCGTTCCAACGTGCCTGCGCCGACCGGGCCGTATTCCTTGACCGCATCCAGCACTGCTGAGACCAGCTCTGGGGCTCGCTGCGCCAGCTCGCCATACCGTCGCCACCAGCCGGGGTTCTTTGCTCCCGAGTGCAACAGCGGCCAGTCGCCAACCGGAACCAGGCTTGCCTCGTGCGCCCAGCACTCCGCCAGCAGCCGAGGACGGCGCATCGGGTGCCCCCAGGCTGCGGAGTCAAGCAGTTCCCTTGAATATGGACCCAGCCGGCTGAACATCGGCAGGTAGTGCGCCCGGGCCAGCACGGTGACCGAGTCCAACTGCAGCAACCGGATCCGACCTAGCACCCGGACCAAATGGCGCCGAGTCGCCACCCCGGTTGGGCGCGGATCGGCAAAGCCCTGCGCGGCCAGCGCGGTGCGCCGGGCACTGTCTTGTCCCACGATCTCCACGGTCACTGATGCTGCCATCCGGCACCGACAGTTCCGGCGCTAGCGCCCGGATACGTCTGTGTTCCGGCTACCGCATACCGTGAGTGGCATGGCAGTGGCTCGGGTGCGCGCGGCGACATCTGAGGACGTTCCCATCTTGGCCGCGCTGCATGCCGCCACCTGGCGCGCCGCTTACTCCGAGCTGTTGCCGCCCGGCACTCTCGACGAGCTGGATGCACCGCACCTGCGGGAAGTCTGGGCCGACGCGCTCGAGGGTGGGGCGACGGTGTTGATCGCCACCGAAGGCGACGATCCGGTCGGATTCGTGGTGGCCGGTCCGGCGCCCGAGGAGGACGTGGCCGCTGCCGACGGCGCGTTGCCGCCTGACGCGGCACGGACCGTGCTGGTGAGCACCCTGCTGGTAGAGCCCAGGTGGGGACGCCGAGGCCACGGCGGCCGCTTGCTCGCTGCCGTCGCGGCGGCGCTACGCGACGCCGGAGCTACTCGGGGAATCGCCTGGGTGCCCGCCGAGGACCCGGCGTCGCTGAGCTTCTACCGGCGCGCCGGCTGGAACCCCGACGGCACCATACGTACCCTCGACGCCGCCGGCCGGTTCCTGCGCGAGATCCGCCTAACCGGCCCCCTAGACCTCGTACTCACCTAGCTCACCGTCGCCCCCGATCGCCATTCGGAGCCGAATAGTGATCGACAGCACCCCGGCCGTCGCCATTCGGAGCCGAATGACGGAATGACCCGGGCTTCCTGTGGATAACTTGGCTTGCCTGTGGATGGGCGTTTGATCGATTCGGTGGATGGCGGCACAGTTGCCGGCTATGGCCAAAGAGATCAAACTCACGGATCCCGCGCCGGTTTTCAAGGGCACTGACGCGGTAGTCATGGGTGCGCTGACCCGCAGCCAGTTGCGCGGATCGACGGTGCGGCGGCTGTTCCAGGGCGTATACGCACTCCGGAATGAACCGATGACGCACGACTTGCGCTGCGCAGCCGCAGCACTCGCGCTACCACCTGAGACGGTGATCACCGGCAAGTCGGCGGCCGGTCTGTGGGGTGTGCAGCCGGCCCGCGCTGAAGATTGCGTGCAGGTCGTGGTCCCGGACAACACGCGCATTGCCCGGCGCACCGGGCTGAACGTGCGGCGAACCGTCGTGCGACCCCACGAGTGCACACCGTGGTCCGAGGTTGCCGTCGCAACCCCGCTGCGAACAACCCTCGATCTGTTGCTCGACCGGCCGCTGCCAGATGCCGTCGCCGACCTCGATGCCGTACTGCGGGCCGGGTTGGTGGCATTGCCGCAGGTCGTCCGGATGGTCGAGGGACGCTCGGACAAAGGCATCGTGCTGGCTCGTCGCGCTATCGAGCTTGCCGATCCAAGGGCGGAGTCTCGACCGGAATCGCGGGTCCGGGTGTGGCTTGTGCTCGACGGTCTGCACCCCGTGCCGCAGTACTGGATCGAGGACGGCAGCGGTCGGCTTGCCCGCGCCGACCTGGCTTTCCCAGAGCACAAGGTCGCGGTGGAGTACGACGGCTCCTGGCGGGACGGCGAGCTGTGGGCGCTCAATCGGGACCGGGATCGGCTCAACCGGGTGCAAGCCGCTGGTTGGGAGATCGTGTTCGTCACCGCCCAGCTGCTCAACGACCCGGCCCGCATGATCCGCACCGTCCGCGCCGCCCTCACCCGACGCACTGCACCGTAATCGCTATTCGGCTCCGAATGGCGATCCTGGCCGGCGAGTGGTTAGAGGTCGAGTAGGGGTTCTAGGCCTACGGTCAGGCCTGGGTGGTTGAGGACTGAGCGGACGGCTAGCAGGACGCCGGGCATGAACGAACAGCGATCCAGCGTGTCGTGGCGGATCGTCAAGGTCTCGCCCTCGGTACCCAGCAGTATCTCCTGGTGCGCAACGAGCCCGGTCAACCGGACCGCATGCACCCGCACACCGTCGACGTCTGCCCCGCGTGCACCAGGTAACGCCCTGGTGGTGGCATCCGGACTCGCTCCCATGCCGGCCCGCGCGCGTGCGGCAGCGACCAGCGCGGCCGTGCGAGCAGCGGTACCTGACGGTGCGTCGGCCTTACCCGGGTGATGCAGTTCCACGATCTCCACCGATTCATAGAAGCGGGCGGCCATTGCAGCGAAACGCATCGACAGGATCGCCCCAATAGCGAAGTTGGGGGCGATCAGCACCCCGAGGTCGGGCTTGGGTGCAAGCCATTCGCGGACCTGGGTCACCCGAGCCTCGGTGAAACCAGTGGTGCCCACGACGGCGTGAATGGACTGGTCTACGCAGAAGCGCACGTTATCCATCACCACGTCGGGATGAGTGAAGTCGACGACGACCTCTGCGCCCGCGTCAGCGACGTTGAACATCCAGTCGCCCGCATCGACCATCGCGACGAGTTCCATATCCTCAGCGGCGTCCACCGCCTTGCACACCTCGGTCCCCACCCGACCGCGCGCCCCGAGCACCCCGACCCGGATGGGGTTGTCCGCCGAGCGCTTCGCAGCGGGCATCTGCTCCGCGGGGGTCATGCGATCAACTCCGCTATCTCGTCGGGCAGATCATCGGCGTCAGCGTAAGGGCCTACCACGGCAGCGGTGATCGGTTGGCGTAGCAGCTCGCGGGCGAGCGCACCGACCTGCTCCACAGTCACCGCGTCGATCCGTCGAAGCTCATCTTCGACGGTGTCGTGCTCGCCGTGATTGAGCTCTGCCATCCCGATCCGAGTCATCCACGACGGCGCATCCTCCAGGCCCAGCACCAGCCCACCACGCAGCTGCCCCTTGCCACGAGCCAGCTCAGTGGCGGACAGACCGTCCCGGGCCACGGCGACCAGTACCTCACCGATCACCACCGCCACCTCACCCAGCCGACCCGGCGAGCAGCCGGCGTAGATCGACAGGCTGCCGATGTCGGCGTAGGAGTCCACCGCGGAGTAGACCGCATACGCCAGCCCGCGCTGTTCGCGGACCTGCTGGAACAGTCGCGAACTCATCCCTCCGCCCAGCACGGCGTTGAGCACGCCCAGCGCGTAGCGCCGGTCGTCGTGGTGGTCCATGGCCGGGACGCCCAGCATGAGGTGGGCCTGTTCGGACGAGTCGGGGCACAACGCTAATGCGCGCCGGGCAGTGACCTGTGCCCGGCCTCGACGAGGCCGCACGGGTTGTGCGCAACCGGTCAGGTGGGGTCCGAAACTATGGACCACCGCAGCCAGCACCGCACTGTGCGTGACGTTGCCGGCTGCTGTCAGAACCATCCGCTCCGGGGTGTAGCGACGCCGGTAGAAGCGGTACAACGCCTCGCGGCTCATTGCACTTACCGACTCCTCCGTGCCCAAGACCGGGCGGCCCAGTGGATGCGACCCGAACAATGCGGCGCAGAACTCGTCGTGCAGAAGTTCCTCCGGGTCATCGTCGCGCATCGCGATCTCTTCGAGCACCACGCCGCGCTCGGTCTCCACGTCGGCCGGGTCGAGCAGGGCGTCACCCAGCACGTCGCATACCAGATCGATGGCGAGCTCGAGGTCGCAGTCGAGCACCTGCGCGTGATAGCAGGTGCAGTCTCTGGTGGTGAACGCGTTGAGCTCACCGCCCACCGCGTCGATCTCCTCGGCAATGGCCGCCGCGGAGCGTCGCGCGGTGCCTTTGAACAGCAGGTGCTCCAGGTAGTGCGCCGCGCCGGCCACCGCGGCAGGCTCGTCTCGCGAGCCCACCGCCACCCACATCCCCACGGCAGCCGACCGGGAGCCAGCCATCTGCTCGGTCACCACCCGCAACCCGGAGGGCAACACGCTGCGCTGGAGCGTCCCATCCTGAGCATCGCCAGCCGGAGACATTGCGCCGTGGGGATGTGGCCGCGCGATCACGTGCCGGCCGGGACCTCAGCGGTGTCCGTGGCGGGTCCGGCACCAGAAGCTGCGGAGTTGGCAGCATCGTTCTCGCTCACCGGCACCAAGCTGATCTTGCCGCGGTTGTCGATGTCCGCGACCTCCACGCGCAGCTTGTCGCCGACCTTCACCACGTCCTCGACCTTGGCGATGCGCTTGCCGTTGCCCAGCTTGGAGATGTGCACCAGCCCATCCTTGCCGGGTACCAGCGAGACGAACGCACCGAAGGCTGCGGTCTTCACCACAGTCCCGAGGAAACGCTCCCCGACCTTGGGTAGCTGCGGGTTGGCGATCGCATTGATCCGGTCGATGGCGGCCTCCGCGGAGGGGCCGTCGCTGGCGCCGACGTAGATCGTGCCATCGTCTTCGATGGAGATGTCCGCGCCGGTCTCCTCGGTTATCGAGTTGATCATCTTGCCCTTCGGGCCGATCACCTCGCCGATCTTGTCGACCGGGATCTTGATCGCGGTGACCCGCGGAGCGAACGGGCTCATCTCGTCCGGCCCGTCGATGGCTTCGGCCATCACCGCGAGGATGGTCAGCCGGGCGTCCCGAGCCTGCGACAGCGCCCCGGCCAGCACCTCCGACGGAATCCCGACCAACTTCGTGTCCAGCTGCAATGCGGTGACGAATGCGCTGGTTCCGGCGACCTTGAAGTCCATATCGCCGAAGGCATCCTCGGCACCCAGGATGTCGGTGAGCGCGACGAACCTGTCCTGGCCATCGACTTCACCCGACACCAGACCCATTGCGATACCAGCCACTGGAGCCTTGAGCGGAACGCCCGCGTTGAACAGCGACATCGTCGACGCGCATACCGAGCCCATCGAGGTGGAGCCGTTGGAGCTCAGCGCCTCGGAGACCTGACGAATCGCATAGGGGAACTCCGCACGGCTGGGCAGCACCGGCATCAGCGCACGCTCAGCCAGCGCACCGTGACCGATCTCGCGCCGCTTGGGCGAGCCCACCCGGCCGGTCTCTCCGGTG
>DASUII010000256.1:0-10186 GCA_036279835.1 Pseudonocardiaceae bacterium | reverse complement strand
GTCCAGCACCAGCAGCATCGCGCCGATGCCGACGATGGACAACACCGAGATGAAGAACCCGTCCAGCCCCTTGTCCAGCATCTCCTGCAAGGAGTCCAGGTCGCTGGTCAGCCGAGAGATCACCCGGCCCGACGTGTAGCGCTCGTGGAACGCCAATGACAGCCGCTGGACCTGCGCGAACACCCGCTCACGTAGATCAAGCAGCACTTCCTGCCCGATCCGCCCAGACAGCCGCAGAAACGCGCTGACGGTCAGCGCGTCGGCCAAACCGGTCACCGCGTAGCCGGCGATGCACCAGATCAGCGGGCCGGTCCGACCGTCGAGGGCTGCCGGGATGCCGCGGTCGATCGCCACGGCGATCAGTAGCGGTCCGGCCAGCAGCGCGACCTGGTCGGCAAGGAGCAGTCCGGCCGCGGCGCTGATCCGGCGCAGTTGCGGGCGCAGCAGCGAGCTGAGCAGCCGCCGCGACCGGGTGGCTAACCGCAACCCGGTGGCGGTGTCGATCGTGTCGAGGTCCTCGGCGGCGACGCCCTGCCACTGCTGTGTCATCGCGTCACCGCCTGGGCATCCGTATCCATAGTGGACAGCAGCCGGCGATACTCGGGCACCTCGGCGAGCAGCTCGGAGTGGGTGCCCACGGCCTCGATCCGGCCACCGGCGAGCAGCGCCACCCGGTCGGCAAGTTGCACGGTGGATGGCCGGTGGGCCACCACCAGCGCGGTCACACCGTGCAGCACCCGGCGCAGGGCCGCCTCGACCTCGGCCTCGGTGTGGACGTCTAGTGCGGACAGCGGGTCGTCGAGCACGAGCACCGCCGGCTGCCCGATCACCGCGCGGGCCAGCGCCAGCCGCTGCCGTTGACCACCGGACAGCGTCAGGCCCTGCTCGCCGATCCGAGTGTCCAGGCCCCAGGGCAACGCATCGACGAACGCCTCGGCGTGGGCGATCCGCAGCGCGCGACGCACATCGTCGTCGCAGGCCTGCGGTGCGCCCAGCGCCACGTTCTCCCGGACCGACGCGGAGAACAGCACCGGGTCTTCGAAGGCCGTCGCCACGATCGTACGCAGCTCGGCCAGCGCCAGGTCCCGCACGTCGACGCCGTCGATCACGATGCGGCCGCTGGTGACGTCGGCCAGCCGGGGTACCAGCGCGGTCAGGGTGGTCTTGCCGCTGCCGGTCGCGCCCACCAGTGCCATTGTCTCGCCCGGTCGGACGTCGAGGTCCACCCCGCGCAGCACGTCGGTGGGGGCGCCCGGAAACCGGAAGTGCACCGCCTCGATCCGCAGCCCGCCGCGCACCGGCTGCGCCGGGGCCCGGGGTCGCGGCGGGTCGGCCACTGTCACAGCGGTGTCGCACACCTCCCAATACCGGATGGTCGCCGCGGCGGCATTACCGGCGTCAGCTAGCAACCAGCCCAGCGACTCCAGCGGCCAGAGCAGGTAGGTGAGGATGGTGATCGCCCCGATGACGGTGCCCAGGGAAAGCGATCCGATCGCCACCTCATATCCGCCCAGTGCCAGCATCGCGGCCAGCGTGAGCTCCGGTAGCGCGATGATCAACGCCCAGAGGGTGGCGAGCACGCCCACCTTGGTCAGCTCGGTTCGGCGCAGCTCGCGGGCCTGCGCCAGGAAGGTCTGGGTGGCCCGGCGACCCTGGCCGAAAGACTTCAGCACCCGGATGCCTGAAGCGGCTTCCCCCACGGTGGTTGCCAGGTCTCCCACCTGATCCTGTGCCCGCCGAGCGGCTGACCGGTAGCGCCGCTCGTAGCGCCCGCACAGCACCACCAGCGGTATCGCCATGATCACGGCGAGCGCCCCGAGCGCCGGTGCGATCACCAGCAGGACAGCCATCCCGATCAGTACGGTCAGCATGTTGACCACCAGGAACAGCCCCGAGAAGGCGACGAACCGGCGGATCGTGCTCAGGTCACTGATCGCGCGGGACAGCAGCTGCCCGGACTGCCAGCGGTCGTGGAAGGCCACCGGAAGCTGCTGGAGGTGGTGGTAGAGATCGGCCCGCATCCGTTTCTCGATCTCCGTGGTCGGGCGCGCGCCCACCGCCCGGCGTAGATAGATCAGGCCGGCCTCGAGTACCCCGAGCGCGAGCACTCCGAGTGACAGCAGCAGTAGCGAGGATCGATCCCGGTGAGCGAGCGGGCCGTCGACGATCCGCTGGATCAGCAGCGGGATGCCCAACCCGGCCAGCATCGCCCCCAGCGCCGCGGCGCCCGAGCCCAGCAACCGCCCGCGTACCGGCCGTGCGTAGGGCGCCAACCGGCGCAGCACAGCCAGAGAGGATTGTGGAGGGGGGCCCATAACCCCCCAAACGCTAACCGCCCCCCTTGCCCGGGGCACCCCATTTTCGCGTCATCCAGAACGCGGTCTAGCTAGGGGAGCGGACGCCGAGCAGGACGTCTTCCCAGGAGGGGATGGCGGCGCGGTTCTTGCGGGGGCGTTTGGGTGGGTGGCCGGGGGCGTCGTCGGGGACTGCCAGCGCTGGGCGCGCCTCGTCGGTCACCGGGGCAACCGTGCGCAGTTGCGCGGCCGGTTGCGGGTCGATCAGGTCGGTGGCGTGATCGTCGACCGCGGTGACGGTGCCGCCGTGCGCACCTGGATGCAACGTCCACTGCGCCCGGTTCTCCGACCGGCCGGCCCGCCAGCGCAGCTGCACGGCCCATTTGCCGTCCTCTCCGCGCCAGGAATCCCAGGTCACCGCGTTGAGATCGTGACCACGGCGGTGGAAAGTGTCGGCAACGACCTGCTCCAGAGTGCGCACATCGGGGCCGTCGGCGCGCACCGGGTGGGCTTGCTGAGCCAGCTGCGCCATCCGGGATCGCTCCAACAGCACCGGGTAGGCAAACCGCTCGATCCGCTCGCTGGACACGCCAGCGGCGGTGGCCAGCTGTTCGACGGACGCTCCAGCCCTGACCCGGGCCTGAATTTCCCGGGGCCGCATCTCACTCGCCGGATCGATCTCGGTCGGATCCAGCCGCGGAAGATCGCCCCGGACCGCCGCGTGCAGCGTGTCGTCCACTACTAGGGTGAACCGGTCGCGCCGATCCCCGGTCTCCAGGATGATCGTGCAGCCGTCGGTCCCCAGACCGGCAATTCGCAGCGCACGCATCCGAGGACCTCCACATCAAGTACTCACCACCGTAGGGCGGTCAGCGGCGAAGCCGGGGGAGGCGCGCCGCTGACCGCCGAGTCTCACATGCAGCTCAATTAGGCAGCCGCTCGACCACCCAGTCGATACACTCGGTAAGCGCGGCGACGTCGTCCGGATCGACGGCCGGGAACATCCCGACCCGCAGCTGGTTGCGGCCGAGCTTACGGTAGGGCTCGGTGTCGACGATGCCGTTGGCCCGCAACACGGCGGCGACCGCAGCGGCGTCGACGCTGTCGACGAAATCCACCGTGCCGACCACCAGCGAGCGCTTGACGGGGTCGACGACGAACGGTGTCGTGTACGGCGTGGACTCGGACCAGGAGTACAGCCGCGACGACGAGTCGGTGGTACGCGCGACACACCAGTCCAGCCCGCCACCGGCGAGCATCCACTCGATCTGGTCGACCAGCAGCAGCAGCGTCGCAATCGCTGGGGTGTTGTAGGTCTGGTCTTTGAGGGTGTTGTCCAAGGCGGTGGGCAGCGAGAGAAACTCAGGCACCCACCGGTCCGACGAGCCGATTTCGGCGACCCGCTCCAGCGCGGCCGGGCTGAGCAGCGCGATCCACAGCCCGCCGTCGGAGGCGAAACACTTCTGCGGCGCGAAGTAGTAGACGTCGACGTCGGCGGCGTGGACCGGCAGGCCACCGGCACCGCTGGTCGCGTCGATCGCCACCAGCGCGCCCTGCGAACCGGCCGGCCGGCACACTGGAACCATCACTCCAGTAGACGTCTCGTTGTGTGCCCAACCGATCAGGTCACAGGACGGGTCCGCGACCGGTGCCGGGGCGTCGCCCGGCGGGGCGGAGATCACCACCGGATCGGTCAGGAACGGGGCGCGCGTCGTGACGGCGGCGAACTTCGCGGAGAACTCGCCGTAGGTGAGGTGCAGCGAGCGGTTCCGGACCAGGCCCAAGGCGGCGACATCCCAGAACGCGTTGGTGCCGCCGTTGCCGAGTACGACCTGGTATCCCTCGGGTAGCGAGAACAGCTCGCTTAATCCGGCGCGGATCCGTCCGACCAGGGACTTCACCGGTTTCTGCCGATGCGAGGTGCCCATCCGCGAGGCGCCGCTGGTGGCTAGCGCGGCCAGCTGCTCGGGACGTACCTTCGACGGCCCGCAACCGAAGCGGCCGTCAGCGGGTTTCAGTCCGGCGGGGATCGTCAGCTGCGCGGTCTGTGTCATGCCATCAGATTACGACGACGGCCAGGTGACTCCGGTGATGCGCTCGTAGGCTTCGATGTAGCGCCGCCGCGTTTCGGCCACGATCGAGGACGCAATGACAGGTCCGGGAGGCTCGCGGTCCCATCCCGTGCCTACCGCCCAGTCCCGAACGAACTGCTTGTCCAGCGCGTGTGGCTGCTCACCTGGTCGCCAGCTCTCCGCGAGCCAGAACCGTGATGAATCCGACGTGATTGCTTCGTCTCCGAGCGTCAATTGCCCGGTGGCGTCCCAGCCGAACTCGAACTTCGTGTCCGCGATGATGACACCATTGTCCGCCGCGTGCTCCGCAGCTGTTGTGTAAAGCTCCAGGCTCCGGCTACGGAGGCGTTGCGCAGTAGCTTCTCCGATGTCGCGAACTACGTCGTCGAAGGTGATGAACTCATCGTGGCCGGTTGTCGATTTGGTGGTCGGCGTGAAGATCGGCTCAGGTAGCCGGCTGCCAGCGACCAGCCCGGCAGGCAACGCCACACCCGACACCGTGCCGGTCTTCTCGTACTCGCGCAGCCCCAGGCCGGCGAGGTAACCGCGGGCGATGCACTCCACCGGAACCATCCGCAGCGGGATGCAGCGCATCGCCCGCGCCCCGAACTCCGACGGCACATCAGTGCCTGAGATCAGGTGGTTGGGCGTCACATCTTTGAGCTGGTGAAACCACCATACCGATAATTGCGTCAGCAGCGCGCCCTTGTCCGGAATGGCGGTCGGAAGTACCACATCATAGATCGAGATCCGATCCGAAGCGACAAGCAAAACGTCGCCATCTAATGAATACAGGTCTCGCACCTTACCCGCCGCTATGTGCTGCACCCGTTCACCGTACCCACTGCCCCGGACAACGCTGCGTCTCGGCGAGTTCGGGAGGCGCAGAGCTGGCGGTGCGAGTGCGCCCGGGGCGCCGGTAGGTTGATCTGTCGTGGACGTTCACGGTGCTTTCGGGGAGCTGGCGGGCAAGCTCGCCTACCCGATGTTCATCGTCACGGTCCGGGTCGGCGCGCAGCGCGCTGGTTGTCTGGTCGGATTCGGTTGCCAGGCCAGCATTGCACCGCGACGCTTCCTGATCTGCCTGTCCCGCAAAGGTATCGAACCGGGACATCCGGCGTGACCGAGCTGGTGTTGCGGCGGTTGCTGCCCCAGCCCGGAATCGTCACCGCCGTCGAGGCGATGGAGGGACTTGTGCTGGCTGAGATGGCCACCGAGCACCGCCCCTATCTGGTGCTCAACATGGTGGCCACCGCTGATGGTGCCGCCGCGGTGGCGCACCGCACCGCCCCGATCAGCAACCCGGCGGACCGGCAGGTCTTCCATGAGTTGCGAACACATGTTGATGCGGTCATGGTCGGTGCCGGGACGGTACGCACCGAGCGGTACGGGCGGCTGGTCCGCGATCCGCAACGCCGGGCGCGCCGGGTAGCCCGCGGGTTGGCGCCAGACCCGCTGGCCATCGTGGTGAGCCGCCGGCTCACCTTGACCGTGGACCTGCCGCTGCTGGCCGACCCGCATTCCCGCGTGGTCGTGCTCACCGCCAGCGCCGCCACGCTACCGGGGTGCGCGGCCGACGTCAGTTACCTGCGCCCGGCGCCCGGCGAGGACGTCGACCTGCCAGCGATGCTCACCCGGCTGCGCACCGAGCACAAGGTGCGCTCGGTGTTGTGTGAGGGCGGCCCGCAGCTCAATGCGTCGCTGTTGCCTGCCGGCCTGGTTGACGAGCTGTTCCTGTCTATCGCGCCGGCCCTTGCGGGCAGCGCTGGGTCGCTGTCCATCGTCGACCGGGCGCCGCTGGCCGAGCCGATCGGACTGGACCTGGTGTGGCTGCTGGAGGCGCAGGGCCAGCTGTTCGCCCGGTACGCGCTCCGGCGGTGATTCACTCGAAGCGTCCGCCTGCTGCCGTGCCATCAGCGGCTGACTGTGCATCATGTAACTGTCCGTGACCGTCGCGAGAAGGACTACGGCAGCGTGAGTAGGTGCCACCCGCGGCAACATGTGCGGAAAGTTGCCGCGGGTGGCACCTACTCAACAGATCCATGGATCTCTTTCAGTGACTGCTGTGACGGTTGTGGCTGCTGTTATAACGGGACGCGGAGAGATACCTCACCGGGCGCGAACCGATCAGGGTCGGCCGATCTCGTCCCAGCCGGCCACGTCCTGGCGACGCCGTGACGCCGGGCCGACATACTGCGCCACCGGACGGACCAGCCGGCCGGTGCGCTTCTGCTCCGTGATGTGCGCGCACCAACCCGCGGTCCGTGCGCAGGTGAACATTCCCGGCATCATGTGCGGCGGCACCTGCGCGAAGTCGAGGATCACCGCCGCCCAGAACTCGACGTTGGTCTCGATCACCCGGTCCGGCCGCCGGTCAGCCAGCTCGGTCAGCGCGGCCTGTTCCAGCGCCACCGCCACGTCGTGGCGTGGTGCGGCGAGTTCTTTGCAGAGCCGGCGCAGCACTCGGGCTCGCGGATCCTTGGCGCGGTAGACCCGGTGGCCGAAGCCCATCAGCCGCTCACCACGATCCAGCACCTTGCGGACCACCGCGGCGGCGTTGTCAGTGCGCTCCACCTCCTCGATCATCGGCAGTACCCGCGCCGGCGCGCCACCGTGTAACGGCCCGGACATGGCGCCGATCGCCCCGGACAGGCACGCTGCGGCGTCGGCACCGGTGGAGGCGATCACCCGAGCGGTGAAGGTCGAGGCGTTGAGCCCGTGCTCAGCGGCGGAGACCCAGTAGCCGTCCACGGCCCGGACGTGTGCTGGGTCCGGCTCGCCGCGCCACCGCGTCATGAAACGCTCGGTGATGGTGGAACACTCATCGATCCGGTGCTGCGGGACGGCCGGCTGGTGGATCCCCCGGGCGGACTGCGCCACGTATGACAGCGCCATCACCGACGCCCTGGCGAGATCCGCCCGCGCCTGCGCGTCGGATGTGTCCAGCAGCGGGCGGTAGCCCCAGATAGGCGCGAGCATCGCCAGCGCGGCTTGCACGTCGACCCGGACGTCACCGGTGTGTACCGGCAGCGGAAAGGGCTCGGCGGGAGGCAGCCCGTGGCCGAAGCGCCCGTCGGTCAGCAACGCCCACACGTCGCCGAACGTCACATGATCGACAAGGTCCTCGATGTCGACGCCGCGGTAGCGTAATGCACCGCCGCCCCGATCCGGTTCGGCGATCTCGGTGTGGAAGGCGACCACGCCCTCCAGCCCCGGCTTGAAACCCGTGGTGTCCGCTGGCCCATTCACTTTTGCCAACCTGTTCATCACAGTCACGCCGACCTCCTCGCGCGGTGGGACCCCTGCTTGGACGCGCGCGGGTCGCTGACCGGCCAGCGGGGTGGGCGCACGCCACAGCGCGGCGCCGCGCGGGTTGACTAACAGTGCACCCGATGGCCATCTGGTGGCAATCCTGGGGCCGATTGGCCCAATGCGGTTCCTGCATAGACGGCATAGACGGCATAGACAAGGAGCGTGCGACGTGGTGGCTGGGGGGACGGATCGGGGTCCACGGATTGATGACCTACCCCGGATGCGGGTGGCCTACCCCGCTGCCGCGCTGGACGAAACCGACTTGGCCGGCAGCTGGCACGAACAGCTTGCGAGTTGGCTCGGCGACGCCGTGACGGCGGGCCTTCCTGAGCCCAACGCCATGGTGCTGGCTACCGCGGGCGCTGGCGGGCTGCCCAGCTCCCGCACCGTGCTGGCCAAGAGTCTCGACTCGCGCGGTGTGGTGTTCTTCACCAACCTCACTTCCGCCAAGATGCGCGACCTCGACGTCACCGCGTTCGCCGCGGCGACGTTTCCGTGGATTGCGCTGCACCGTCAGGTGCACCTGCGAGGGCCGATCCAGGTGCTCACACCCGAGGCGAGCACAACGTATTGGCAGACCCGCCCCCGGGGTGCTCAGCTCGGGGCCTGGGCGTCGGCTCAGTCCACCGTGGTACCCGACCGGCACGCGCTCGACGTCGCCTTGGAGCGAGTCACGGCGAGATTCGCCGACGTTGAGGCGGTGCCGTTGCCGCCGCATTGGGGCGGTGTACGGATCATTCCGGTGAGCGTGGAGTTCTGGCAGGGCAGGCCCAACCGGATGCACGACCGGTTGCGTTACCACGTCGCCGAGGACGGCAACTGGACTGTTCAGCGGCTCGCCCCGTGACGCTACCGCGGTGTTCTATCTCCATAAGGCGTGACAGGCTACCTTGGGTAGGTGCCTGGCGAACCAGCTGTGACCTTGGGCTACCCGGACGGCATACACCAGATGTCGATCACTCGGGCGGCCCAAGGGGCGTCCGGGATCAACCTCGGCACGCTGCTGGCCGATACCGGGATGGTCGCTCTCGACCCGGGATTCGTCAACACCGCTGGGTGCACGTCGCAGATCACCTACATCGACGGTGACGCTGGCGTGCTGCGCTACCGGGGTTACCCGATCGAAGTGTTGGCGCAGCGCTCAACGTTCCTGGAGACCAGCTACCTGCTGATCTACGGGGATCTGCCGACCAGCGGGCAGCTGGAGAACTTCACCGACCTAATCCGGGTACACACCCTGTTGCATGAGGATCTCAGGCGGTTCTTCGACGGTTTCCCGCGTGACGCTCATCCGATGCCGGTGCTGTCCAGCGCGGTATCCGCACTGTCGACCTTCTACCAGGACAGCCTCAACCCGTTCGACCACGATCAGGTGGAGATCTCCACCGCGAGGTTGTTGGCCAAGCTGCCCACGATCGCCGCCTACGCCTACAAGAAGTCGATCGGCCAGCCGTTCCTCTACCCGGACAACTCGTTGAGCTTGGTGGGAAACTTCGTCCGGATGACCTTCGGGCTGCCCACCGAACCTTTCGAGGTCGATCCGGTGGTGGCCAACGCGCTGGACCTGTTGTTCATGCTGCACGCTGATCACGAGCAGAATTGTTCGACCTCCACCGTCCGGATGGTCGGCTCCTCTCAGGCCAACCTGTTCGCGTCGATCTCGGCGGGGATCAATGCGCTGTTCGGCCCGCTGCACGGCGGGGCGAACCAGTTGGTGCTGGAGATGCTCGAAGGCATCCGGGCCGACGGGGGTGACGTAGACGCGTTCGTCACGAAGGTGAAGAAACACGAGCGCGGCGTGCGGCTGATGGGCTTCGGGCACCGGGTATACAAGAACTACGACCCCCGAGCGAAGATCGTCAAGAAGACAGCGGACGAAATTCTGCACAAGTTGGGGGTCAATGATCCGTTGCTCGACATCGCCCTGGAGCTTGAGGCCAAGGCGCTGGCCGACGACTACTTCGTCGAGCGCAAGCTGTACCCCAACGTCGATTTCTACACCGGCCTGATCTACCGGGCGATGGGTTTTCCGACCAAGATGTTCACGGTGCTTTTCGCGCTGGGACGGTTGCCGGGCTGGATCGCGAACTGGCGCGAGATGATCAGCGACCCGGAAACCAAGATCGGCAGGCCGCGCCAGGTCTACACCGGTTACTCCGAACGTGCGTACACCGCGATTACCCAACGCTGACATCTACGCCGCGCGGCATCATCCGTTGGGCGGTGCTCGACCCGCTTGCCAACGCGTAGGTTGCCCGCAGACCGAACCGGGAAGCCAGGTACCTATGCGCCGCACCATCGAGTGGATCGACGGACACGTCGATGTGGTTGACCAGACCGCGCTGCCGCAACAGCGGCGAGTCGCTTTGCACACTGTGAGCGAGGTGGTGGACGCGATCCACCGGTTGGTCGTGCGTGGCGCGCCCGCGCTGGGCGCGATGGGCGCTTTAGGCGTTGCGCTCGCCGCGGCGCGATCGGCGGAGCAGGGCTACGATCCCGAAGCCGTGC
>DASUII010000255.1:0-11989 GCA_036279835.1 Pseudonocardiaceae bacterium | reverse complement strand
GCCATCGTGCGCCGGGCGATCCTGGACAAGAACGTGGTGATTCCCGACGGCGCCCAGGTCGGCATGGACCCCGACTTAGACCGGGAGCGTTACACCGTCAGCGGTGGCGGTGTCGTGGTGTTGGGCAAGGGAGCCCAAGCGGAGTAAGCCGATCGGCTAGCGTGGCCCGGTGCGAAGGGTGCCCTGGTGGGCGGTGCTGTCATCGGCCTGCGCTCCGGTGCTCCTGATCGGTGGCTGGCAACTTGCGGCAGCCCGGCAGCGGGGCGGTTTCGACCCGGTGAGTCAGACGATCAGTGAGCTGGCCGGCCGCGGCGCCACGGAACCGTGGATCATGACGACGGCCCTTGTCGGGGTCGGCGTGTGCTATGTGATCACGGCCGCTGGACTGGCGCCGGCGGCTATTCCGGGTCGCCTGCTGCTCGCCGCCGGGGGGGTTGCCACTGTAACGCTGGCCGCGTTACCGCTACCGGTCATCGGGGATTCGCCAGCCCACGTCGTAGCGGCGACGGTCACCTTCGCCGCACTGTCGCTGTGGCCCGTACTGGCGGTGCGCCGCGGCAGCACTCCCCGTCCCGCTGTCTGGCTGTCTGCCGCCGCGGTCCTGCTCGCCCTGCTCGGCTGGTTCGGGATCGACTCCTTCGGCGGGAATTCCCGGATCGGACTGTCCGAACGCGTACTCGCCGCGGCCCAGGCACTGTGGCCGCTGGCGGCTGTGCTGCTGGCGCGCCGTCGCTGAAGCCCCCGCCATCGGGTCGCGGCAGTGTGGTCCAATTCGCTCATGACAGCCGCAGAGCAGCCGTCCCCCCAGCCGGCGACCGGCTCACTCACCGAGGCGATCGTCGGCTACTACGACGAGACCTGGCTCGACTATCGAATACTGTGGCTCAACAAAGACAACCTGGCTGTGCACTTCGGCTACACCGATGACAGCACCCATAGCCATACCGATGCCTTGAAGAACATGAACCGGGTGCTGGCCGATCGGGTGCGGATCCAGCCCGGTGAGCGCGTCCTGGATGCGGGCTGCGGCGTCGGCGGCAGCAGCCTGTGGCTGGCCACCGAGCGCGGCGCCGAGGTGGTCGGGATCACCTTGGCCGCCAGGCAAGCCGCGATGGCACGGGGTCACGCCGTGCGGCGAGGCGTGACCGACCGCGTGCAGTTCGAAGTGGCCGACTTCACCGCGACGCCCTTCCCGGACGCGGCTTTCGACGTCGTGTGGGCAGTGGAGAGCCTGTGCCACGCCCCCAGCAAGGCTGCCTTCTACCGGGAGGCTGCTCGGCTGCTGCGTCCCGGTGGACGGGTGGTCGTCGCCGACTTCGTCCGGGCTGCCCGCCCGCTGGACTCGACCGGCGAGCGGATGCTGCACGAATGGCTCGACGGCTGGGCCGTCCCGGACATCGACACTCCGGGCGAGCACCTGGACCACCTTGCGTCCGCCGGGTTCACCGAGCCCCGGCTCGATGACGTGACCACTCATACCCGCCCGTCGCTACGCCGGTTGTATCGGATGGCCTATTGGACCTATCCGCTGGCCGTGCTCGGCCGTGTGACGGGAGCTCGATCGGAGGTCCAGCACGGCAATGTGATCGCCTCGATACGTCAGTATCAAGCGCTTCGTCGCGATGCGTGGTTCTACAGCATCCTCTCAGCCACCAAACCAGCCGCCAGCCGCTGATCCGCAAACCGCCATTCGGCTCCGAATGGCGACCGGTGCGACTAGCGCGACCGGTGCGTGCTGCTATGTGCGCAGGGCTAGAAGCAGGCCGTCACCTAGCGGGAGCATCAGCGGGATGAGGGTTTCGTCGTCGCGCACCATGGCGCCGATCTCGCGCAGGGTGGTGCAGGAGGGGTCGCGATACGCCGGATTGGCCACCCTGCCACTGCGCAAGGCGTTGTCGAACGCGATCACTCCGCCGGGGCGTAGCAACCGCACACCGGCCTCCAGGTAGCGTGGGTACTCGGGCTCGGCGGCGTCGACGAAGACCAGGTCGTAGCCGCCGTCGGTGAGCCGGGGCAGCACGTCCAGGGCTTGCCCCATGATCAGGCGATAGCGCGACGGCGGGAACCCGGCCTCGGCGAACGTCTGCCTGGCGGCGCGTTGGTGCTCGGGTTCGACGTCGATGGAGGTGAGCACCCCGTCGGAGGTCATCCCCCGCAGTATCCACAGCCCGCTGATGCCCGCGCCGGTACCAATCTCGACCACGGCGCGGGCGGCGAGTGCGCTGGCCAGAAACCGCAGCGCGGCGCCGCCGGCCGGCCCGATCGGAGTGCAGCCCCACTCCTGGGCACGCTCGCGGGCCGCGGCCAGTAACTCGTCCTCGGCGACGAAGCTCTCCAGGTACTCGCGCACGGCGCTGCCGGACAGGGCAGGCGGTCCGCCTGGGCTGCCGGTCGACCTCACGCTGCGCAGCGTAGCGCCGCGGTGTGCGCCATCTGAGCGACGCCGCGCCGGATCAGCGGAACCGTCTCGACTGGCTCACTCTTAGGATCTTCTTAGCCGCCCCTTACCCAGGTCACACGCTTGCCCACCATCATAGAAGCGGGATTCGTTGCGGATCGGTTTGCCGGGTTTCCTGCCCGGGCATCCGTGGGGAGATCTCGGAAACATTGGCCGCCATCTCCGCGTTGCACTACCCGTGAGTGCCTGTGACCGGCGTCCTGTCGTCAACCCGGAGGTGTGAGACCCAGCCAATGGCTACCCAGACTCGCTTTCGCGGTCCTGCTGCTCCTGAGCAGGCGATTTCCCTCGACCATGCACAGGACGAGGCAACTCGGGCAGCCGAGGCATGGGTACCGCCCTCATGGGATCAGGTTGTGCGTGAGCATGCCGACCGGGTCTACCGGTTGGCCTACCGGCTGTCCGGCAATCCGCACGACGCGGAGGACCTCACCCAGGAAACGTTCATCCGGGTGTTTCGTAGCCTGGGGTCCTACAAGCCCGGCACGTTCGAGGGCTGGCTGCACCGGATCACGACCAACCTGTTCCTGGACATGGTGCGTCGACGTGCCCGGCTGCGGATGGAGGGCCTGCCTGAGGACACCGACCGGCTCGTCGGCGATGGGCCGAGCCCGGAGCAGGTCTACGTTGCGACCCACCTCGATCCGGATCTGCAGCAGGCATTGGACGACCTCGCACCAGAATTCCGCGCGGCTGTCGTACTCTGTGACGTAGAGGGTCTGTCTTACGAGGAGATCGGCGCCACGCTCGGGGTGAAGCTCGGGACGGTTCGTAGCCGGATCCACCGCGGCAGGCAGGCGCTCAAGGCGGCGCTCGAAAAGCGACGCGCCGACGCTGAGTAAGGAGGCTGGATGACGGACCTGCGGGGCCGCAGCTTCTCGGACTTGGTAGCGAGCCTCAACGCCGGACAGCACCTGGCAGTCGACGCCGTGGTGGCGTTCGTCGACGGAGAGTTAGGGCCGGTTGCTCGTGACCGTGCCACCGCTCACCTCGCCATGTGCCAGTCCTGTGCCGCGGAGGTCGCCGCGCAGCACCAGGCCCGCAGTGTGGTCCGTTCGGCCCAGTGTCCACCGGCCCCGGCCGACTTGCTCGCTGCGCTGCGCGAGATTCCGCAGACCGCAGACCTGCCCACCGCGCCGGCCGGGCTGGCAGTGACGGCCGAGGGCACTATCGTCGAGCTCGCTGACCCGAGCCTGGCCCCCGGCCCGCTAGGTGCGAGCCCGCGTTGGGGGGCCGGACCATCGGTACTCGGTCGTTGGATCGGGCGATAACCGCGCTACGTACATTTCACCAGGGCGCGGGAAGACTGGCTGATCGTCAGTGCCCGCCTGACCCAGGAGACCATGGCCACGTCGCAGGATCACGACGCCTACCGGCCCTTCACCACAGAAGGGCATCCGGGGCCGCCTCCGTTCGTCCCGAGACCGGCGCCGCAGCCCGCGGTTGAGCCGGCCGCAGCGGAGCTGTTCGGCCGACCCTCTGGAGTGATCGGGGCGTTTGCCGATCAGCCCGCGGGACCCATCCGTCAATGGGCCGCCGCGCCGCCGACCCCGGAGGGGTTGGAAGCCGCGTTCGGTAGGCCGTCGCGGTCCGATGAGCAGTTGCAACGGCCTCCAGGGCGCAACGGAGCGCGACCCTCGCCAGGATTGGCAGGGGAAGACGACTTCTGGCCGCAAGGAGCCGCGCGTGACCCGTGGCGTGATCCCTGGGCTGCTGCGGTGCTCGGCGACCCCGCGATGGGGCAGCGCGATGTCAACGCCGACGAACCGCCGCGGCCAGGAGCCCGGCTGAGCGTGGCGGAAGTGCTGTTCGGTCGTCGGGTAACCAACCGAGCGCTCGCCGCGCTGGCGGCGGTGGCGTTGCTGATCGGTGGAGTCGGCGGACTCGTGGGCCGGCTCACCGCCGAGGGCGGCACCCTGCTCAACGATCCAGGTATCACACTGGCGCAGGTGCAGCCGGCGATCGACCGACCAGCCGGCTCGGTGGCGGCGGTGGCCGGTCGGGTACTGCCCGCGGTGGTGTCCCTGGAGTTCCGGGTCGGGGATCAGGGCGGTTTCGGCTCGGGTGTGGTGATCGACGGCCACGGATACCTGCTGACGAACAATCACGTGGTGGCCCCCGCCGCGGACATCCCGCACGCCACTCTGGAAGCAGTGTTCAGTGACGGCACCCGGCTGCCGGCGCGGATCGTCGGCCGGGATCCCAAGACCGACCTCGCTGTGGTCAAGGTCGAGGTCGCCAACGCGACGGTAGCCCAGCTCGGCCGCTCATCGACGCTGAAGCCGGGCGACCCGGTTATCGCCATCGGTTCTCCGCTCGGCCTTGCCGGCACGGTGACCAGCGGCATCGTCAGCGCGGTGAACCGGCCAGTGCGGCTGGAGGCGGAGGGAAGTAATGGCAACGCGGTGATCGACGCGATCCAGACCGACGCGGCGATCAACCCGGGCAACTCCGGTGGAGCGTTGGTGGATGGTGCGGGCGCGGTAGTGGGCATCAACACCGCGATCCGCACTCTGGGCGCCGTCGAAGGCGGGGGATCGATCGGGCTCGGCTTCGCTATCCCGATCGATACGGCCAGAACGATCGCCCAAGAGCTGATCCGCACCGGGCATTACCAGCACGCCGATCTGGGCGTCAACGCCGCGTCGGTAACCGACGGCAAGTCCGACGGTGCCCGAGTGCAGAACGTTCAGCAGGGCAGCGCCGCCGCCGAGGCCGGCATCCTGGAAAACGATGTCATCACCAAGGTCGGCAACCGGATCGTCGGTACCGCCGACGCGCTGACGGTCGCTGTTCGGGAGCGCGGCATCGGCGAACGGGTGCCGATCTCGCTGGTTCGTGACGGGCGACCGCTGGTGGTCACCGTCACGCTGAAATCTGACTGATCGAGCGGGGCGTAGCCTTCCCGACTTGTGAGGCTGCGGGACCTTGTTTATGTCGTCTACGAGCGCCGGCTGGCCCGCCGGCTGCGCGGCGCTGACCGCCCCCGCCATGTCGCGGTGATCATGGATGGTAATCGACGCTGGGCCAAGGAAGCAGGGTTCGCCGACGTCAGTGACGGTCACCGGGTCGGGGCCGCCAAGCTGGTCGAGCTGCTCGACTGGTGCCAGGACAGCGGCGTCGAGATCGCGACGTTCTGGTTGCTGTCTCCGGATAACCTGCGCAACCGGCCGCCGGATCAGGTGGAGCTCTTACTAGAGATCATCGCCGATGTCGTCGACAAGCTATGCGCGCCGGACACGCCGTGGCGAGTGCGGGTCGTCGGTGCGCTGGATCTGTTGCCGCCGGAGATGGCGCAGCGGTTGACCAGCGCGGCGGCTCGGACCCGGGATCGACCCGGATTGGCGGTCAATGTCGCGGTGGGCTACGGCGGTCGCCAGGAGATCGCGGACGCGTTGCGCAAGCTGCTGCTCAAGCACGCCGAGGCCGGGACCACCATGGAGGAGCTCGCCGAGGTGCTCGACGTCGAGCAGATCGCCGAACACCTGTACACCTCTGGCCAGCCCGACCCTGACTTGGTCATCCGCACCTCGGGGGAGCAGCGGCTGTCCGGTTTCCTGCTCTGGCAGTCAGCGCATTCGGAGTTCTGGTTCTGCGACGCCTACTGGCCTGCCTTCCGCAAGGTGGACTTCCTGCGTGCGCTGCGCGACTATGCCGCCCGGCACCGCCGGTTTGGCTCGTGAGTGTGAAACAGTGTTATAACACTGTTTCACACTCACGAGCTCATACTCATTGCATGAGTATGAGCCCTATAGCCGCCGAACTGGTCCGCGAGTACCTGTTGCTGGGCCTGCGGTTCGACCGCCTCGTCGAGGGTTTCGTCGATGCCTACACCGGCGACCCGGCGCTGCGGCGCCAGGTGGACAACGAACCCAGGCCGGATCCGGCGGTGCTGGGGCGCCGGGCGGCCCAACTGCGGGACGAGCTTCCCAACACCGGACTGGCGCAGACGCGGGCTCGGTTTCTGGCCGCCCATCTGACCGCCTTGGAATGCAGCGGCCGGGTGCTGGCCGGGCAGCAGGTCGGTTTCGTGGCGGAGGTGGCGGCATACTTCGACGTCGTCATCACACCGGGCGATCCCGACGTCTACCGCCAAGCCCATGCCGACATCGATCGGCTGCTGCCCGGTGCCGATCCACTGGTCGATCGGTTGGCCGCCCACCGAGCCCGAGATGAGATAGCGCCACAGCGCCTGGAACCTGCCGTGGAGGCGCTGTCCAGCGCGCTGCGGGATCGGGTCCGGGCAACGTTCGGGCTGCCGCCACAGGAGACCGTGCGCTACGAGGTGGTCACCGACAAGCCGTGGAGCGGGTTCAACTATTACCTCGGTGACTTCTGCTCACGGGTGGCGATCAACGCGGATCTCGGGCACCGGATGGCCGGCCTGCCGCACCTGGTCGCGCACGAATCCTATCCGGGACATCACACCGAGCACTGCCGTAAGGAGGCCGGCCTGGTGCGCACGGATCACCACGAAGAGCAGACGATCTTCCTGGTGAACACCCCGCAGTGCCTGATGGCTGAGGGGCTGGCTGACCTCGGGCTGGCCGCCGCGGTCGGCTCCGGGTGGGGACCATGGGCTGGTGAGATTCTGGGTGATCTGGGACTGCGGATGGACGGTGAGCTCGCCGAGCGGCTGGAGACGGCGGCAGCGGGTCTGCTCGGGGTCCGCCAGGACGCTGCGCTGATGCTGCACGATCAGCGTGCCGATCCGGCGGACGTGTCGGCCTACCTGCAACGATGGCTGATGGTGCCCGAACCGCGGGCCAGCCAGATACTGCGTTTTCTCGGCGACCCGCTGTGGCGTGCCTACACGACCACATACGTTGAGGGCTACCGGCTGCTGGGCACCTGGCTCGCCGACCGTCCACCCGGGCAGCCGTTGGGCCAGCGCTATCTGCGGTTGCTCGACGAGCCGCTCATCCCGTCGGTGATTCGCGCCGAACTGGCCGGTTCGTGAGTGGCGTATTCCCAGGACGGCCACACACCGGTACCGTGCGGTAGCAGCGGGATGTGCTCGACGCGTCTCGCCACGGGAGGCCCTGATCGTGGCTTTTGTCGATCGGGCGGGTAATCCGCCCACGGCGAGCACGGGGGGGCCGGCACCCGGCCCTTGTGGTCGGTCCCGCTGAGCCTGACCGGGCGATGCGGTAGCGATCCACCAGAGGCCGGCCGGCCCACCGAGTAGCGGGCGCGGTGCCGCGCACGCCAGGGAGCTGCCGTGATCGCTTCTCGCTCGCCACACTCCACTGTCCCGGGTTCGCGCACTTATGTGCTGGATACCTCAGTGCTGCTGTCCGATCCTTGGGCGCTCAGCCGATTCGACGAGCACGAGGTGGTGCTGCCACTTGTGGTTATCGGGGAGCTGGAGGGCAAGCGGCATCACGCGGAACTAGGCTGGTTCGCTCGAGAAGCGTTGCGCCTGCTCGACGATCTGCGGCGAGCCCACGGCCGGTTGGATGCGCCGGTCCCGATCGGCGAACTGGGCGGCACTCTGCGGGTCGAGCTGAATCACTGCGATCCGACGGTGCTGCCAGCCGGGTTTCGTACCGACACCAACGACTCGCGAATCCTGGCTTGTGCGCTGAACCTCGTCGCCGATGGCCGCAACGTCACGCTGGTGACCAAGGACATGCCGCTGCGGGTCAGGGCGGGTGCGGTCGGGTTGGCCGCAGACGAGTACCGCGCGCAGGACGTGGTGCCGTCCGGGTGGACCGGGATGAGCGACGTCGAAGTCAGTCCTTCCGTGCTGGAACAGCTCTACAAGGAGGGGATCGCCGACCTCAACGAGCATCCGGAGGTCGCTGGCCTGCCCTGTAATACCGGCTTGCGGCTGCTCGCCGGGACGGCCACCGCGCTGGGCCGGATCACCTCGGACAAACGCGCCCGGCTGGTCCGCGGGGACCGGGAGGCATTCGGACTGCGAGGCCGCTCGGCTGAGCAGCGGGTGGCGCTCGAGCTGCTACTCGACCCCGGGGTAGGGATCGTGTCACTCGGTGGTCGGGCCGGGACGGGCAAGTCGGCGCTTGCGCTGTGCGCCGGCCTGGAAGCCGTGCTGGAGCGCGGGGCGCACCGTCGGGTCATCGTCTTCCGACCGCTGTATGCCGTGGGTGGTCAGGAGCTGGGCTACCTGCCGGGCAGCGAGAACGAGAAGATGCAACCCTGGGCGCAGGCGGTGTTCGACACCCTGGGTGCGATCGCCACGCCGGATGTCATTGACGAGGTGATCGACCGCGGGATGCTCGAGGTGATGCCGTTGACCCACATCCGCGGCCGATCGCTGCACGACAGCTTCGTGATCGTCGATGAGGCGCAGTCCCTGGAACGTAATGTGCTACTCACGGTGCTATCCCGGTTGGGGACGGGTTCTCGGGTCGTGCTCACCCACGATGTCGCGCAGCGGGACAACCTGCGGGTGGGCCGGCACGACGGGGTGGCCGCGGTAATCGAAAAGCTCAAGGGGCACCCGCTGTTCGCCCACGTCACCCTCACCCGCTCGGAGCGCTCGCCGATCGCAGCGCTGGTCACCGAGATGCTGGAGGAGTACGCGCATTAACGGGCACTGACCAGTTGGCCGCTCTTCAACAGCTACCAACCCGCATGCGGGACGCCTTGGAGAGCGGCCAACCTGCTATTCCTCGCCGGTTCGCGCGGCTCCTCGGACGCCACCAGCGCAACGCCCGGAAAGGGATCGGAAAAAACATCGAGAGCTTCGAGCACCTGCTGCACGCAGCGGGCCGTCCTCTCGAAAGACCTCTGCAACCGGTGCACCGTGCCGAGCCCCCGCATCGTCGAGGCATCGCCGTGGCGGTCGGCCAACTCGCGCAGGGAGATCAGGGCGCTGGCCAGGCGGGGCAAGGCTTCGCTGACTGTGCCGATGGCGCCAGCGACCGGCGGCCGAACCACCCGGCCACCAGCACCCGCGGATGCCCTGAGGATCTTGTCGATGCCGTCTCGCGCCTCATCGAGGCGCAGCGCCATGCGGTGCAGCTCGGTCGGAGCGCGCAGCGTCATACCATCGGCGGTGCCTTCTTCTGCGCCGTGCATCGTTCGTCGAGCTCCGGTGAGCATCAGCTCGCAGACGTGCCGCCAGTCGTCGTAGTACCCGCGGAGGAGGAAGATTCTGGCGAGTCGAACGCCCAGCGCCCAGCCGAGCTGGCCCGAGCCGACGGAGAAAGCCTGCTCGACGGCGCCCCGCACGGCCGGCCATTCGACCTTGAACCAACCGCACGGGTCGCTGATCACCGCCTGGCGTATCGCGTCGTCCGGTCGCCAGCAGGTCCCGGCGGCAAAAGTCTGGGCGAAGGTGGCACTGGTCAGGTGCCGGGCGGCCGCTTCGGCTAGTGCCAGCCATCCGCCGAACGCTCGATCCAGCGCAGTGCGTCGGTCAGTTTCGGTCTCCTGGGCGCAGGCAAGTTCGCGGGCGTAGGCGCGCAGCAGGTTATCGAAGCGGTACCGTAACTGTCCCGAAGCGCCGTTCCCGGCCACGTCGAGCAGGTGCAGATCGACCAGGCTGTCCACCAGCTCTTCGGCCCGCCACTGCGTCACGTCGAGCATGGCCGCGGCCGTCCAGGCAGCGAAGTCGCGGACCTCGAGCAGTCCGAGGAACCGAAAGGCGCGCTGGGTTGTCACGTCCAGGCTCTGGTAGCTCAGGGCGACGCTGGCCCGCACGTCGAGGTCTCCGAGCCGCAGCTTGTCCAGACGGTGCTGCTCGTCGGCCAGATCAGCCTCGAAGCGGGACAACGGCCAGTGCCGTCGACTACCCAGCCGGGCTCCCGCGATCCGCAGCGCCAACGGCAGGAAACCGCACAGCCGCACGATCTCCGTCGCTGCCGCAGGTTCTGTCGCGACCCGCCGCGGCCCGGCAAGCCGGGCCAGCAGCTCGACGGCCTGGTCCGCTTCGAAGATGTCCAGATCGACCAGGCGGGCGCCGGTCAGCCCGGCCAACCGGCTTCGGCTGGTGATCAGCACCGCGCATCCGGGGGTGCCGGGTAGCAGCGGTCGCAGCTGAGCTTCGCACTCCGCATTGTCGAGCACGATGAGCACCCGCCGGTCGGCGAGCCGGCTGCGATACAGCGCGGCGCGTTCCTCGGTATCGTCGGGGATCGCCGTCCGGTCCACCCCGAGCGAGCGCAGGAACCGGGCCAGCACGTCCGCTGGTGTGAGCGGGTGCGCCTGCGCTCGGAGGTCGACGAACACCTGTCCATCGGGGTACTGGACGCGCAGCCGGTGCGCGGCACGCACGGCCAGTGTGGTCTTACCCACCCCAGCCTTTCCGGTGATCGCGACGAGCACCGTGGCGACCTGATCTGCCGCGGCGGCGAGGTGCGCCACGGTGGCGAGCTGTGCCCGACGCCCGGTGAAATCGGTGATGTCGGCGGGCAGTTGCGCCGGCGTGATGGGGGGACCCGTCGGAGCCTCCAACATCGGGTCGCCGGTCAGGATGGCGCGCTCCAGCCGCTGCAGCTCGTTACCGGGCTCCAACCCGAGCTGCTCGACCAGGGAGCTTCGGGTGCGGTGGTAGACCTCCAGCGCCTCAGCCTGCCGGCCGGCCTGATACAGCGCGGTCATCAACAATCCCTGCAGCTGTTCCCGCATCGGGTGCCGGGCGGCCAGCTCGACGAGTTCGGGGATGATCGCATTGGCATGTCCGCAGGCCAGCTCAGCGCAGTAAAGCTGGGCAAGGCCGGCGAGCCGGCGCTCGGTCAACCGGTCGGCCTCGGCGCGCAATAACGGCAGGTCGTTGATATCGCTGAAGGGGACCCCGCGCCACAACCGCAGCGCGGTGCGCAGCACCCCAACAGCACGTGCCGGTTCCCCAATGTCGGTACTCTCGGCCAGGGCGGACTCGAATCGCTCCGCGTCGAGCTCGCCAGGCTCCACTCGCAGCGTGTAGCCGCCGTTGTCAAACCGGATCCGTCCCGGATCGCCCAGGACTCGGCGCAACCGATGGACGTGCAGCTGCAGCTTCTTGGCCGCGCGCGGATCTCGCTCACCCGCCCACAGGGCATCAACCAGGACGTCCACCGGGACCGGCATGTTCGCTCGGGTGAGCAAGACGCCGAGCAGCATCCGGGACATCGGCGCGGAAAGCTGGACCGGCTGCTCTCCCTGCCGGGCCCGTAGCGGGCCGAGAACCAAGAAGTCCATCTGCCACCCCGCTCCGCTGCTGGCGCCCGTCAGACTGGCACCGAGTGTAGCGATATGCTGTCGCTTGGTAACCGGACGTTCGCCCGATCGGTGTGTCTACTTGGGTGAGCACTCACCTGGGGCTCCAAACGGTCACCTCAGGGGCCCGTGGTGCGTCCGTGGGTGAACGAGGGCAAGCGGCTGGAAAGCGGAAGGAAAGCGGCAGGACCTAGCGTGGTGCTCGCAACGCATCGGATCCCGGGGGAACGGTCGGGCGGGGGCCCTGGGATTCCCACGAGTCGAGTGAGAGAGGGGCTTTCTTGATGTCTTGGACCTCCGCACGGGTGGCCGGCTCGATACTAGCTGCCACCACGGCCACACTTGCGTTAGCCGCGCCGGCGA
>DASUII010000254.1:0-6766 GCA_036279835.1 Pseudonocardiaceae bacterium | reverse complement strand
GTACGTCAGGCGCACCGACGCCTAGGTCCGCAATCCGCTGCTGGATGCCGGTATTTGCGAAGGTCTGGGGAAGCGGCGGTCATTGGGGAACCGGTGTCGGCTGATCCCGCGCCGGGGCGGACACCAGTGTCGAGTGGGAGGGACGAACATGGCGTTTGCTGCGGAAGAAAAATTGGGATCGACGTCCAGAACAGGCCAAGCCCGGGGAGAGCTTTCGACGGCAGCATGTACGTGGTCCGGTTTCAGGGCTGGTGAACGCCCGGAAGGCTGCACCGGCGTGGATTGGGTACCCCTGGTCAGAAGCTGTTCGGGGCGTGCCGATCACCATGCGACCCGTCCAGCCCCGCAACGCCCGTTGACCTGCTAAGAAAGGATTTCCGGTGATGGACTTTCCACACGAGCTGGTGCGCCGCATTGAACGTTTCGCACCCCTGGACAAGGTCGCCGACCCGCTGGCCGGCTTGGTCGGCAAGGTCGTGGCGCCTCGCCGGATACGCAACCTGTTAAGCGGGACGAGGCTGGGGCATCCAGCTCACCCCATGCTGACCGATCTGCCGATCGGCGCTTGGAGCATGTCGACGTTGTTGGACACCGTCGGTGGAGTCAGCGCGGAACGTGCGGCGGACCTCCTTGTCGGTGCCGGCATCCTCAGCGCGATCCCCACCGCCATGACCGGTCTCAACGACTGGTCGGACACCATTGGCGGGGAAAGACGCATCGGGACGGTGCACGCCGGGGCGAACGTGGCCGCGCTGGGCCTGTACCTGGCATCACTGATAGCGCGTCGCGGCGGCCGTCGCGGCCGCGGCAAATTACTCGGACTTGCCGGACTCGGAGTGCTCATGGCGGGTGGATACCTTGGCGGTCACCTGTCGTACGCCAAGGCGGTCAACGTCAACCACACCATGTTTGAATATCGCCCGCCGGAGTGGACCCCGGTGCTCGCCGACGCGGAGCTCGGCGAAGGCGAACATCGCATGGTCTCCGCCGATGGGGCCTCGGTCCTGCTGGTTCGCGACAAGGGGCAGCTGTACGCGCTGGCCAACACCTGCAGCCACGCTGGCGGTCCACTGGACGAAGGCGAGTTTGTCGACGGCTGCGTCGTTTGTCCGTGGCACGCCAGCACCTTCCGGCTCACCGACGGCAGCATTGTGCGCGGCCCAGCCTCGATACCTCAGCCTGCCTACCAAACGCGGGTCAGCGACGGGAAAATCGAGGTTCGGTCGCTGGGGTGAGCAGCTCGCTGAACCCGCCGCGCCGTCCCTCATCACCCGGAGCTAGGTCAATGGACAGACTCATTCGGCTTCGCCGAGGTATCCGTATTCATCCCGAGGGGCTTGCGCGAACGGCGACTCTTGTCGGCTGGTAAGCCCATGGGGGAGGTGGTGGCGCCCTGCGCCGACGCCGGGCAAACGCCACGGTCCCCCAGCCGGCCAGCCGACAAAGCAACCAGCTCCGCGCCGTGGTCACCCGATATGGGCCCGCCTACACTTGAAAAATTATCGTTCCAATCCCGAACAGGTGGAAAGCCGCAAGATTACTTTAATTTTAGTCCGGACGGTTTGTACCCAGTGGCTTTGCCTGCTTCAGATAAAAGAGTCCTCGTCGTGAGAGACGCAAGAATGGTGCGTCTTATAATGACCGACCCGAGATTTAGCCTAGCCAGATTGGATCCAAGCGAGGACACAGTTACTGGTACTGGATATCAATCATGCAATGGCATGCTACGGCAGGATGTTCCGCATATCAGACGCACTCGGCATGGAATAATATCACATTTCTCTGAGCAGAATATTGCACCATGGCGCCACGAAGTCGAGGACGTGGCGGATGACTTAATAAGCAAACTGCTAGATGGATGCCAACCACCTGACCTGAATAAAAGGTACTTTGAGCCGCTTGTTGTCAAAGCGGTTGCGCTGTCTGCGGGTATTACTGAAGACGAAAGCGATAAATTGTATGGCTTTTCTAACAGGGTCTTAGTTCGTGTAGAAAGCACTGACGACCGCGCCAGGATCTGTGCTGCTTGGAGTGAACTATACGAGTACAGCAGCGAGCTTATTGATAGAAAACTTCGTGACCCTGATGACAGGCTACTCTCTAGGATTTTCGCTGAATTTAAGAACACTCGTTTGTGCCATGATGAGATCGTGGCAGCGTCTGGGACCATACTCGCGGGGTTTTATACTCCATTTGGAATTTTAAGTGTATGCGCAGTTGAACTTTTCCGGCACCCCGACGTTGTGAAGGCTTGCCAGAATGAGCCTAGACTATGGGGACGGACCGTGGAAGAGCTTATGCGTTATAAAGCTCATTTCAACTTCTTTTTACCGCGAGTTGCGACCCAAGATGTCACGCTGGGGGAGGTAGATATTCGTGCCGGACAAGTGGTCCTGCCATCAATACATGCGGCAGCTACCGATCCGAATTCGTTCACACGTCCGAATATATTCAGTATAGACCGAAATCGGGCTCGATGTAACATAGTGTTTGGTGCAGGTCCGCATTTCTGTCCGGGTGCAGCGTTATCCCGCCAGTGGTTGCAGGTTGGCCTCGAACGGCTTTTTATAACTTTGCCGGGTCTACGTTTGGCGAAGCCATATAGCGAGCTCCAGTGGCAACCAGGGTCAATCTCTATGCCTCATGAAGTGCCAGTTATGTGGGATTAGGAACCGAACCGCTTGCCACCTGGCCCCGAGTTCAAGGGCTCACCTCACCCGACGGCGATGATGTGGGTCCAGTCGATGGTGGCGTCGTCGCCCACCTGGGTTTCGACGAGTTCGCCTGCGCTGTCGATGTGGGCGACGGCGAATAGTCCGTCGTTGCGGACGAACAAGACGTCTCTCATATCATCTCCAGGTAGGTCGAGACGGGCCGGTCGAGGTCAGGTCCGGGTGAGGGCATGAATCCGAGGCGCCGCGTCCGCCCAGCCTGTGAGCAGCTCGGCGCGGCGGCCGAGGCGAAAGGCCGACCACGTGACGGGAGGCGCCATGGTAGTGCCCGCCAGCGTCCAGTCGCCGAGCGGGCTGGAGCCTTGCCATACCGCCGCGGGAACGACGATCTGCGGCCTCGCTCCCGCCCCAAGGTCGGGTCCAAGGACGGGTTGTTCGATCTGCCCTCCCGGATGTAGTAGCAGCATCCGCAGCGGCGATCCGGCGTACCAGTGGTAAGCCTCCACGCTGTTTAGCGCGTGCAGTGCCGCAAAGTCGGGGGCGAGCAGCATGAAGTAGATCATCGAGCTGTGCGCATCGGCGTAGGTCCGGCGAAACAGGCCGCCTTCCCTCGGCAGCCGTTCTAATCCAAGCAGTTGCGCGACCCGCTCGCCGTCAGCCCGTTTGCTCACGTCAGTGTCGTCGTCGAGACTACGTCGGCTGCGACAGCGCGGTGTTCGGTGATGCGGAGACCAGGACGCCGATGCACTCGGTCTGGCGGCTTACTCGCTGATCGAGCCGACCGGCTGGCACGCTTCGTCGGGACGCGTGGACCGCTCCGATCACCCCTGAGGTCGGCTGGAGCACCAACTGTGCTGCCGCCCGAGTCTGGATCATCCACGCGACGGCCGGCGTCGACTCGAGCACCAGGAACGCGGCCAGCACGACGAGCTGGGGCATCCCACGTGCGATACCCAGCGCGCCGATGACGACGCCTCCAGCTCCGCGCAGGACGTGGCCGGTCGCCCACACCACGCCAGGGTTGGACCGGGACATCCAGCGACCAGCGAGGAGGTACAAGCCGATGCCGACCAGCCCGGACACTGTGAGCATCGCCGAGGTCTGCGTCTCCATCATGGTCATACTGCCGAGCAGTTGGGCGACGACCGGAACGACGAACAGCGACAGCAGCAACGTCCTCCACGGCACTGCGGTGCGCGATCGCCCGCTTGCCGCCACGGGGTTCATTTCGTTTTGGTCGCATTGCCGGATTCGGCCGGCAGCGCATCGACTGGTCGACCACACCAGCACGCCGAGCAACCCAAGTACCAGGCTGCCGACTCGAAACTGGGCATCGAATGACAGCTTTTCTGTCGCCATCACCGCGAGTAGTATCCCTCCCGCAATTTTACCCAAGTCAAGATTGAGCTGCAGCCAGGTCAGCTGTCGCGTCTGGAAGTTCGTGGGTAGATCGCTGGCCAGGATGAACATGGGCGCTGCGACAGCCACCGCGGCCGCGCCGACACCCATCACAGCGATGGCAAGCACAATCGACCACGAGCCGCCGTGGGCCAGTGCCAGCGTCATCAGCCCCATGGCCATCCCTGCCATGCCTAGCACCTGGACCAATCGGTGCGCCCGGCGACGAGCCGCGAGCCGCCCGATCGACGGCCCCAGCAGGGCGAACAGCCCGGCCATCGCCATCGCTACCCACACGTCGGTGGTTGATCCCCCGGCCGCGAGCACGTAAGAAGGCAGCAGCACTGGAAGAAAGCAGTTGAAAGCCACCCCGAGGGCGAGGTTGGACGTCATCCACCATTCGAACGGCCGGGCATCACCATCGACGGTACTAGCCTGCTCGACCATAGCACCGGACATTACCTTAAGAGGACCTCGAAAGGACTGCGAGTGGGTGCCTTGGCATTGTTGCCAACATTACATCAGCCCACCGATGTTGAGGCCGTCCGATTCGGGCAGCGTTCAGTAACCTATTGGGAGCTGCGTGTTGTGATGGCGGCACTTGCGGGTCAGCTCTCCGATGCTCGACGGGTCGCTATCTGGGCGCAACCCGAGCTTGAGACGTGTGTCGCGATCGTCGCAGCGCTCGCGGCCGGAGTGCCCGCGGTACCCGTCAACCCCAAGCTCGGTTCGCGGGAGCTGCAGCACCTCATTTCCGACGCGATGCCTGATCTCGTACTGGCCGCCCCGCACGCCATGCTGCCCGAGGCGTTGCGCGCAATACCGCGGCTCAACGTCGACCTGCAGGCGCAGGGCGCGGCGATACCGCCTGAGCCGGATCCCGAATCGCCGGCACTGATCGTCTACACCTCAGGCACCACGGGGCCACCCAAAGGCGTGGTGCTTCCGCGTCGCGCGATCGCCGCGGACATCGACGCGCTGGCCGAAGCCTGGGCATGGACCGCCCGGGATATCCTGGTACACGCGCTACCGCTGTCCCACGTGCACGGCCTAGTGCTCGGTGTGCTCGGGCCGCTGCGGCTGGGGGGAGCAGTGCACCATCTGGGCTCCTTTTCGATCGACGGGGTGGTCCGGGAGCTGGGTGGATCCGCGACGATGCTGTTCGGCGTGCCGACGATGTACCACCGGTTGGCCGCAGCCGCTGAACGCGATCCCGAGGTTGCCGCCGCGCTGAGCCGGGCCCGGCTGCTCGTCTCGGGCTCCGCAGCCCTGTCCGTCTCCGACCACCAGCGGATCGTGACGGCCACCGGTCAGCAGGTTGTGCAGCGGTACGGGATGACTGAATCGCTGATCACCTGCGCGGTCCGCGTCGAAGGACCGCGCAAGCCAGGCACTGTCGGGCCGCCATTGGCCGGAGTCCGGCTTCGCCTGGTCGACGACCAGGGTGACACGCTCGAGGTAGCAGACACCGTCGGCGAGATCGAAGTGGCCGGCCCGACGCTGTTCCTGGGCTACCTCAACCGACCCGACGCCACCGCCGAGACCATGCACGACGGCTGGTTTCGCACCGGCGACGTCGCCACCCTCAGCGCGGACGGTCACCTGCGGCTCGTCGGACGCCGCAGCACGGATCTGATCTCCAGCGGCGGATATAAGATCGGCGCGGGGGAGATCGAAGACGCTCTGCGCGAGCATCCTGGGGTCGCCGACGCGGCGGTAACCGGTGAGCCGGATCCCGACCTGGGGGAGCGGCTCGTCGCCTGGGTGGTCGCGGCCGGCGATCCACCACCCGCCGCGGAGGAACTCGTTGAGCACGTCGCGGGACTGCTCGCGCCCCACAAGCGACCGCGGGTGGTGCACTTTCTGGCTGGGTTACCCCGCAATGACATGGGCAAGGTTCGCAAGGCCGAGCTCCGGCCATCCCGCTAGCCGGCTCCAGTATGGTGTCCGCTTCGGTCCGGACATCCTGGGAGTCGCCAGTGGGCGCAGCACGGGCAGTCGGATTGCTGCTCGGAGTCGCTACCGACGCGGCCTTCGGCGATCCGCGCCGCTGCCACCCGGTAGCTGCTTTCGGGCGGCTCGCCGTGACCGTCGAACGCGCCTGCTACGCCGAACACCGGCTGGCTGGGCTGGTCTACACCGCAGCCCTGGTCGGTGCTGCGTCAGCGGTCGGTGGCCTCGCGGAACGGGCCGGGCGCGGGAGACCTTCGGTGCAGGTGGCTGGCACCGCGCTGGCGACCTGGATGGTGCTGGGGGGCGCCTCGCTGGCTGAGGAAGGCGCTGCGATGGCTCGGGCGTTGGACGCCGGGGACCTCGACGCTGCTCGGAGCCGGCTACCGCACCTGTGCGGTCGCGACCCGGCCAGCCTCGACCTGGCCGCGATGGCCCGGGCCAGCGTGGAGTCGGTCGCCGAGAACACCTCCGACGCCGTCGTCGCCCCGCTGGTCTGGGGCGCGGTGGCGGGAGTGCCCGGGCTGCTGGCCTTCCGCGCGGTCAACACCTTGGATGCGATGATCGGGTACCGCTCGCCGCGCTACCGCCGCTTCGGGTGGGCTGCGGCACGGCTGGATGACCTGGCCAACCTGGTGCCCTCGCGAGTCGCCGCCGCGCTGACCACCCTGTGCGCCCCGCTGGTCGGCGGATCGGCCAGCGGAGCGTGGCAAGCCTGGCGACGCGACGCGGCGGCGCATCCCAGC
>DASUII010000253.1:0-3457 GCA_036279835.1 Pseudonocardiaceae bacterium | reverse complement strand
CCGGTGCTGCTGGCCGGGCACTCCTACGGCGGCGCGGTCATCTCCAATGCCGGAGCCACCGCGCCGAACGTCGTCGGCCTGGTCTTCGTCGCCGCCTTCGCCCCCGACGAAGGCGAACGCCTCGGCGAGGTCACGCCCGAGTCCAAAGACAGCATCCTGAACACGGCCCTAGTCCAGTACAACTATCCCACCGGGCGGGACGGCGAGACCGCGGTCGAGTTCGGGATCAACCCGGCGCTGCTCCCGGAGGCCTTCGCCGCCGACCTGCCCCCAGAGACCACCGCGCTGATGGCCGCGACCCAGCGCCCCGTCGCCGCCGCGGCGTTCAGCGATGCCTCCGGACCGCCTGCCTGGAGGAAGCTGCCGTCCTGGGCGGTCGTCGCCACCGGCGACAAGGCCGCGGGGGCCGACCTCGTCCGGTCCATGGCCCGGCGAGCAGGCGCCGACATCGTCGAGGTCGAGGGCTCGCACGTGATCATGATCTCCCAGCCGCAGGCGGTCACCGACCACATCGTGAAAGCCGCTCAGGCGACCGTGGGTTCAGGCGGGTAGGCGGCGATGACGGCGGAAACGGAGGGTTCGTTCGGCGTGCTGAAACAGGTCGACGCGGGCGTGCTGAGCGTCGGGTACGCCGAAGCCGGTCCCGGCGATGGCCCGGCGGTCATCCTGCTGCACGGGTGGCCCTACGACATCCACAGCTACGCTGAGGTCACCCCGTTGCTGGCAGCGGCGGGGTACCGGGTGATCGTTCCCTACCTGCGCGGCTACGGCACGACCCTCTTCCTCTCCGATGCCACGGTCCGGAACGGCCAGCAATCGGTCCTCGGGGTCGACGTCATCGCGCTCATGGACGCTCTCGGCATCGCCGACGCGATCATCGGCGGGTTCGACTGGGGGGCGCGGACGGCTAACGTCGTGGCCGCCCTTTGGCCCGAACGGTGCAGGGCCATCGTGCCGGTCAGCGGGTACCTGATCGGCAATCAGGAAACCGGCAAGGCGCCCTTGCTCCCGTCGGCCGAACTCTCCTGGTGGTACCAGTTCTACTTCGCCACCGATCGCGGCCGGGCGGGCTATGACAGGTACCGGCGCGAGTTCGCCAAGCTCATCTGGCACACCGCATCGCCGCAGTGGGACTTCGACGATGCGGCGTTCAACCGGAGCGCCACGTCCTTTGACAACGCGGATCACGTCGGCATCGTGATCCACAACTACCGCTGGCGGCTCGGACTGGCCGAGGGCGAGGCGCACTACGACGATCTCGAAAAGCAACTGGCACAGAGCCCGGTCATCTCCGTGCCGACGATCACCCTCGAAGGTGATGCCAACGGCGCACCCCATCCGGAACCCGGCGCCTACGCGGCGAAGTTCGCAGGCATGTACGCGCACCGGACCATCTCGGGCGGTGTCGGGCACAACCTGCCGCAAGAGGCCCCGCAGGCATTCGCCCAAGCCATCATCGACGTCGCCGACCAGCGTTAGGAGAGAAAATGCCTGAAGACGACACCATCCGCCCGTTCAAGGTCGGTTTCCCCGCGACGGAACTCACCGATCTGCGCAGCCGCGTGAACGCGACCAGGTGGCCCGAGGTCGAGACGGTCACCGACGACTCGCAGGGCGCGCCGCTGGCGATGATGCAGGATCTCGCGCGGTACTGGGCGACCGACTACGACTGGCGCACGTGCGAGGCGAAGCTGAACGACCTGCCGCACTTCATAACCGAGATCGACGGGCTCGACATCCATTTCATTCACGTCCGCTCCCAGCACGCCGATGCGCTGCCGCTGATCGTCACGCACGGGTGGCCCGGCTCGGTCATCGAGCAGCTGAAGATCATCGAGCCGCTCACCAACCCCGAGGCGCACGGCGGGAGCGGTGCGGACGCGTTCCATCTGGTGATTCCCTCGCTGCCGGGTCACGGATTCTCCGCCAAGCCGACCGCCACCGGCTGGGATCCCGTCCGCATCGCACGTGCCTGGGTCGTGCTGATGAAGCGCCTCGGCTACACCCGGTTCGTGGCGCAGGGCGGCGACTGGGGCGCGGCCGTCACGCAGGCAATGGGGATACAGGCCGCGCCGGAACTGCTCGGCATTCACTCCAACATGCCGGGTACCGCTCCAGCCGACATCAACAAGGCGGTCCAGCGCGGCGACCCGCCGCCGCCGGATCTCTCGGCCGAGGAGGGACGCGCGTACGAGCAGCTGAGCACCTTCTTCGCCAAGCACCTGGCCTACGCGCAGATCATGTCGACGCGCCCGCAGACGCTGTACGGGCTGGCGGACTCACCCGTCGACCTCGCCGCGTTCATGCTCGATCACGGCGACGGCACCGGTCAGCCCGGGCTCGTGGAAAAGGCCCTGAACGGACAGCTGCAAAGCGCCCTCACCCGAGACGACATCCTCGACAACGTCACGCTGTACTGGCTGACGAACACCGGGGTTTCCGCGGCTCGCCTCTACTGGGAGAACAAGGCGGACTTCTTCGACGCCAAGCCCATCACGATTCCGTACGCCATCAGCGTCTTCCCCGACGAGCTCTATCAAGCCCCGCGGAGCTGGGCCGAGCGGGCGTACCCGCATAACCTCATCCACTACAACCGGCTCGACCGAGGCGGCCACTTCGCGGCGTGGGAACAGCCGGACCTGTTCACCGCGGAAATGCGGGCCGCGTTCCGGTCACTGCGCTAGAAGCCTGCGGGACAGCGGGTTCGGCCTCACGAAGACCGGGGCTAACCAGTGCGGCCCTGGCGTCGCGATGGTGAGAAAATCGGCTGGTGCAGATCGGGATACTGGGGCCTTTCGAGGTTCGCGCGGACGACGGCGCCCTGGCCGACGTGCCGGGTGCCCGGCTGCGTGCACTGCTGATCGCCCTCGCCCTCGAACCTGGGCGCGTCGTCTCCACGGCGACGCTCATCGACTGGATCTGGGGTGAGCAGCCGCCTGCCGACACGACGAATGCCTTGCAGCGCCTGGTTTCCCGGCTGCGCAAAGCGCTGCCGAACGGGTTGATCGAGGGCCATCCGGGCGGCTACCGGTTGACGGTGGAACCCGATGCCGTTGACGCCGTCCGGTTCGAGCGCCTCGTCGCTCAGGCTCGCGGCGCGGAGGGTTCACGGCGGGTACAGCCGTTGCGCGAAGCCCTCGCCTTGTGGCGTGGTGCGGCCATGGCCGATGTCGGCCACCAGGACAGCGAAGCGCTGGACGCCGCGAGCGCCCGGCTCGAACGGCTGCGCCTGGCCGCGCTGGAGGATCGGTTCGATGCCGAGGTAGGTCTCGGCCATGGCGCCGACTTGGTCCCGGAGCTGACCGATCTAGTGGTTGCCCATCCGATGCGGGAACGGCTGGTCGCCGCCTTGATGCGTGCCCTCGCCGCAGCCGGACGCGACACCGAAGCGCTGCTCGCGTACGAACGCACCAGGGAAACCCTGGCCGACCAACTGGGCGTCGACCCCTCGCCGGAG
>DASUII010000252.1:0-2806 GCA_036279835.1 Pseudonocardiaceae bacterium | reverse complement strand
GCGCAGCCCGTACTCCGCCTTGGCCAGCACCGCGATGGACCGGCCCTCCGGGGTGTAGTCGGCCAGGCTGGACAGCTGGGCGGCGTCCGCGAGCTGCGCCGCGGTGACCCCGTGGACCGGCAGGAACTCGGTGGCCTCCCGGTTGCCGATGGTGATCGTGCCGGTCTTGTCGAGCAGCAGCGTGTTCACGTCGCCGGCCGCCTCGACCGAGCGGCCGGACACGGCCAGCACGTTGCGCTGTACCAGCCGGTCGATGCCGGCGATGCCGATCGCCGACAGCAGCGCGCCAATTGTGGTCGGGATCAGCGCGACCAGCAGCGCCACCAGGATCACTAGAGACTGCGGCGCCTTGGAGTAGTACGCCATCGGCTGCAGCGTGATGACGGCCAGCATGAAGATGATGGTGAGCGAGGCGAGCAGGATGTTCAGCGCGATCTCGTTAGGCGTCTTCTGCCGCTGCGCGCCCTCGACCAGGGCGATCATCCGGTCGATGAACGTATCGCCCGGCTTGGAGGTGATCTGCACCACGATCCGGTCGGAGAGCACCTTGGTGCCGCCGGTGACCGCGGACCGGTCGCCGCCGGACTCCCGGATCACTGGCGCGGACTCGCCGGTGATCGCCGACTCGTCCACCGACGCGACGCCCTCCACGACGTCGCCGTCGCCAGGGATGGTCTGACCGGCCTCGACCACCACGTGGTCGCCCAGGGTGAGCTGGGTGCCGGGCACCTGCTCCTCGCGTGTGCCCGCCTGGCCAGGCTTCCAGTCGATCAGCCGCCGGGCCACGGTTTCCCGCTTGGCCTTGCGCAGCGTCTCCGCCTGCGCCTTGCCGCGCCCCTCGGCCACCGCCTCCGCCAGGTTGGCGAACACCACCGTCAGCCACAGCCACGCGACGATCGTCCAGTTGAAGATGCGGTCGGACGCGGGCCCGGTAATCGCGGTGTAGGTGGTGATCGCTGCGCCGATCTCGACCACGAACATGACCGGGTTGTGGATCTGCACCCGCGGGTCCAGCTTCTTGAACGCGTCGGGGGTGGATTTCCACAGGATCTTGGGATCGAGCAGTCCGCCACCGATCCGGCGCGGCTGGTCGGCCGTCCTGGGGGCTTCACCGCCCGTTTGCGGTGTCGTTGTCACAGCCATGTCAGTGCAGTCCTTCTGCGAACGGGCCCAGCGCGAGCGCGGGGAAGTAGGTGAGGCCGACCAGGATGAGGACCACACCGACGACCATGCCGACGAACAGCGGCGTTCGGGTGTCCAGGGTGCCGGCGCTGGCCGGCACGGGACTCTGCCTGGCTAGCGAGCCGGCCAGGCCGAGTGCGAAGATCTCCGGCGCGAACCGGCCGAGCAGCATCACGACCCCGCCGAGCGTCTGGTACCAGGTCGCGGCCGTGCCCAGCCCGGCGAACGCCGACCCGTTGTTGTTGGCCATGGACGTGAACGCGTACATGACCTCGGTCAGACCGTGCGGGCCGGGATTGAAGATCGCGTCCTGGCCGATGTGGGTGCCGATCGACAGGCCGGCCGCGGTCAGGACGACCAGCGGCAGCGTCAGGAAGTACAGCGCCGCGTACTTCATCTCGGTGGGCCGGATCTTCTTGCCGATGTACTCCGGTGTCCGGCCGACCATCAGCCCGGCCACGAACACGGTGACGATGGCCAGGATCAGGATGCCGTACATCCCGGCCCCGATGCCGCCCGGCACGATCTCGCCCAGCGCCATGTCGAACAGCGCGATCCCGCCCCCGAACGGGGTCAGCGAGTCGTGGAAACAGTTCACCGCGCCGGTGGAGGTGACCGTCGTGGAGGCGGCGAACACCGAGCAGCCGGGCGTGCCGAACCTCGTCTCCACGCCCTCGTACGCGCCGTGCGCGAGCTGCGGGGCGGCCCCGGCGGTGCCGAGGTGCGCCTCGAAGAAGCTGATCCCGCCGACCGCGGCCAGCCAGATGATCGCCATGACCGCGAGCAGCGCGTAGCCCTGCCTGTTGTCGCCGACCATCTTGCCGAACGTCCGCGGCAGCGAGAACGGGATCAGCAGGAGCAGGAAGATCTCGAACCAGTTGGTGAACGGGTTCGGGCTCTCGAACGGGTGGGCCGAGTTGGCGTTGAAGAAGCCGCCCCCGTTGTTCCCCATCTCCTTGATGACCTCCTGGGAGGCCACCGGGCCGCCCACGATCGTCTGGTGCGCGCCGGACAGGGTCGTCACCGTGTGGTAGCTGGAGAAGTTGTCGATCACGCCGCTCGCCATCAGGATCAGCGCGCCGATGATGGACAGCGGGATCAGCAGCCGCACCGTGGCGTGGGTGAGGTCCACCCAGAAGTTGCCCAGGGTGCCGGTGCGGGACCGGACGAAGCCGCGGATCATGGCGATAGCGACCACCAGGCCGACCGCGGCGGACAGGAAGTTCTGCACCGCGAGGCCGCTCATCTGCACGATGTAGGTCATCGTGGATTCGCCGGAGTAGTTCTGCCAGTTCGTGTTGGTGGTGAACGAGACCGCGGTGTTCCACGCCGTGTCGGGCTGAACGTTGGCCATGTGCGGCCCGACGAACTGCAGCAAATAGTGCTGCAGCCGCTGCATGCCGTACAGGAGCAGCACGCTGACCGCGGAGAACGCCAGCATGCTGCGCAAGTAGCTGCCCCAGGTCTGGTCGACGGTGGGGTCGATCCCGGTCAGCTTGAAGATCCCGCGCTCCACTCGCCAGTGCTTGTCCGTGGTGAAGATCTTGGCGATGTAGTTGCCGAGCGGGATATAGCACGCGGCCAGGGCGGCGACCAGCAGGGCAACCTGGAGCCAGCCCGCGAG
>DASUII010000251.1:0-8310 GCA_036279835.1 Pseudonocardiaceae bacterium | reverse complement strand
GGCGAGATCTTCGGGTTGCTCGGCCCCAACGGAGCCGGCAAGTCCACGACGATCGGGATACTTACCACCCGGGTTCGGCCCACCGCCGGGCAGGCGCTGATCGCGAACGTGGACGTGATGGTCGCGCCGCGGACCGTGCGCAGCCTGCTCGGCGTGGTCCCGCAGCGCAACAACCTTGATCGGTCGCTGTCGGTGCGGCAGAACCTGTTGTTCCACGCCGCTTACCATGGAGTACCCAAGGCTGTCCGCACGCGGCGTGCGGAGGCGCTGCTGGAGCAGTTCGCGCTCACCGACCGGGCCAACGAGAAGCCAGAGCTGTTCTCCGGCGGTCAGAACCAGCGAATGATGATCGCCCGGACGCTGATGCACGATCCGAGCGTGCTGTTCCTCGACGAGCCCACCACTGGACTGGATCCGGCCGCCCGGCTGTTCGTCTGGGACCGCATCCGGGAGTTGCGCGAGGCTGGCGTGACGATCGTGCTGACGACGCACGACATGGACGAGGCGGCGGCGCTGGCCGACCGGGTCGGGATCGTCGATTCCGGCCGGCTGCTGGCACTGGACACTCCGGCCGCCCTGGTCCGCGGCCTGGCCACGGGAGCGAGCCTGCAGATCGCGGTCGAGCTGGCGGACGAGCGCAGATTGGCGGGACTGCTCGACCGGCTAGGTACGCTGGCTGGGGTGCAGCGGTGTGAGCAGGTCGGTGCCGAGGCGCTCGGGCAGACCATCCGGCTCTATCTCACCGGGGAGCCCGCTGCGATGGTCGGCCCGGTCGCTGCCGCGGTGGCGGAGGTCGGCGCTCGGCTAATTGGGGTGGAGATCGGCGAGGCCAGCCTGGAGGATGTGTTCATCGACCTCACCGGTAGGAGCCTGCGCTGACGACGACTACCGCACCGGCACGCACGGACCGCTCCGCGCAGGTGGTGCGCGGGCCATCCATTGCGCTGATGCTGCGCTCGTTCGGCTCGGTGCTGCGCCGCGACATCGTTGTCACCGGTAAGGATCTGGTGGCGTTTCTGGCCCAGGTGCTGCTGCAGCCGGTGTTCTTCCTTTTCGTCTTCGGTAAACTGTTGACCAGCCTCGGTTACACCAGCAGTGGCTACTCCAACCTGCTGTTCCCCGGCTTGGTCGCGCTGACCGCGACGGTGACCGCGATCCAGGCGATGGCGTTCCCGCTGGTGGCCGAGTTCAGCTGGACCAAAGAGATCGAGGACCGGCTGCTGGCTCCGCTTCCGCTGTGGGCGGTGGCCGCGGAGAAGGTTGTCTTCGCCACGCTTCGGGCGCTGGTCGCCTCGGCGGTAATGTTTCCGATCGGCATCGGCGTCCTCGGGTCGATCCCGTACCGGGCGGACGGCCTCGGGTTGCTGATCAGCGTACTGCTGCTCGGCAGTCTGGTCGGGGCGTGTATCGGCATGACGGTCGGCACGTTCGTACCGCCAACTAAAATCAACATTGCCTTCGCGCTGATCTTCACGCCGCTGCTGTTCACCGGCGCCACCCAGTACCCGTGGCCGTCTCTTGGGCAACACCTGCGATGGTTTCAGGTGCTCAGCGCGGCCAACCCGATCACCTACGTCAGTGAAGGGATGCGAGCCGCGCTGGTGCCGAACATCCCGCACATCCCGGGTTGGATCTGCCTGCTCGCGCTCGCGGGCTCGCTGGCGATCTTCGGCACGCTGGGCATGATCGGCTTTCGGCACCGCGCCCTCGACTAGCCGGCTCCAAGCGCTGCTCTGAAATCTCAAATACTCAACCGAGCTGTGATCAATACCGCTGATGCGGTTGATATGGCCTCTTTTCGATGCTTGTGCGCATACGTCGTGCGTGCGATGCTGGGCTACCGGGATGGATTGTGCGGTTGTCCGCCCAGGCCGTGCGTGCCCGGACCGTCTAGGTCGTGTGGTTGGGAGAGCGTGGGATGTCCTTAACCGGAGCGGCCGCTGCCCCATCGACGATGAACGGCGTCGTGTGCTGCCCGACGTGCGGGCGCCCCGCCATCGTCGAGGGTAGGTTCCGGATCCACGGTGCCGGCGGTCCCATCGGGCGTTTGCGTATCTCTTGTGTCGACGGGCACGGCTGGTTGCTGCTGGCCGACCGGGTCAAGCAGATCGAGCCATGGGAGGGTTTCGACGATCAGCCTGACCACGACACCGCGATCGCGGCGCAGCGGTCAGAACAAGTCACGCGGGGCACCGCGGGCGCCCCGCTGGGAGGCGCGACCCTGCCAGTGGATCATCGCAAAGCCGGTCAGACCGAGTAGGCCTCCGGCCAGACAAGCCCATATCCACACCGGCGATCGACCGGCGACCAGCAATACCACTGCAGCGGCGAACCAGATCACGGTGCCGACGCCGACGACCGGTCGCGGATCGGCGAGGCTGCGAGGCAGGCTTGGCATGCGCAGCACGCTACGCGTGCTGCGCATGCTCGTGAGTGGGAAACAGTGCCATAACACTGTTTCCCACTCACGACTACATACAGCTAGCTATGCTAACAACATGACCACGCTGGGCGGAGCGCAGGACATCAACGAGCCGGGGCTGGCCAGTCGGCTTCGGCTCGCGGTGGTCCGGCTCAACCGGCGGTTGCGCGCGCAGCGCGATGTCGAGGCGGTGGCTACCCTCACTCAGCTTTCCGCGATGGCCTCGCTGCACCGGCACGGCCCGATGAGCCCGCGCGAACTGGCGGAGCGCGAGCGGGTACAACCGCCATCGATGACTCGGGTCATCGCCGCGTTGGTCGACGGCGGCTTCATCGATCGCAGCCCGCATCCGACCGACGGTCGGCAGACTGTGGTGGCGCTGACCGAGACCGGCCGCCAGTATGTCGATGCTCAGGTCAGCGCTCGGGAGCGCTGGCTAGACGCGCGCCTCGCCGAGCTCACCGCCGACGAGCGCGCCGTCCTGTGTCGCGCGGCCGAGATCATCGACCGGATGGCAAGCACCTGAGGCTGCTGAATGCGGGTTTACGTAGCCGGAGTTGACAGCTAAGGAAGGGTAGCCTAACTTGGGCGGTGCCGGCTTCGTGGTGGGAGTACTGGCAAATGCAGTTGGGACGCGTCGGGCCCGACCTGGAGCTCTCAGGTCGGGCCCGACGGCTGTTGCGCTGCTAGGCCGGTGGCCAGGTGTGCACCGGCTGGTTGGAGTGCATGTGTTCGATGTAGCCGCGCAGCATGCCGGCCAATGCGGTCGGTCGGTCGGCGCCCCGGTCGGTCAGCGTCTGTACGGTCTTACGCTGCCAGCCCGCGCCGGTGCGTCGCGTCGCGCACCGTTGCTCGATCACCGTGAGGTAGCGCTCCCGGGCGGCGTCGGACATCCCGCAGCTGCGCAGCCCCTGATGTGCCAGCGGCAACAGCGTGCCCAACACCAGCTGATCGGGCCGGGCCCAGCCGACGCCGGGCCAGTACAGGTGTGAATCCATGCCCAGCCGTGCCCCTGCATAAAGGTTTTCCTGCGCTGCGGGGAAGGACAGCTGGCTCCACACTGGCCGATCGAGCTCGGCGAGCCCGCGCATCGCGCCGAAGAAGAACGCGGCGTTGGCTAGCACGTCGATGACGGTCGGCCCGGCGGGCAGCACCCGGTTCTCGATGCGCAGGTGTGGCACGCCGTCGGCGACGTCATAGATCGGCCGGTTCCACCGCCAGATGGTGCTGTTGTGCAGCCGTAGCTCCGACAGCGACGGTGCACCGCCCGCGGCGAGGATCGCCATCGGATCCTCGTCCTGGGTCTCGGGAAGCAAGGGCGAGAAGTAGCGCACGTTCTCTTCGAACAGGTCGAAGATCGAGGTGATCCAACGCTCCCCGAACCACACCCTCGGGCGCACTCCTTGATTGCGTAGCTCAGGCAAGCGGATGTCGGTGGCTTGCTCGAACAACGGGATCCGTGTTTCGTGCCACAGCGCCTGACCGAGCAGGAACGGTGAGTTCGCGGCCACCGCCAGCTGGATTCCGGCCAGTGCCTGCGCGGCGTTCCAGTGCGCGGCGAAGTCTCCGGGGGCGATCTGCAGGTGCAACTGCACCGACGTGCACCCGGATTCCGGCAGGATCGAGTCGGTGGCGCAGTGCAGCCGTTCCGCCTGCCCACCGTCGAGCGGCACACCCTCCATGTCGAGCTCGAAGTCCTCACGCCGGGCCGCCAGGATCTGCTCATTGAGCAAGGCGTAGCGGGACTTGGGGGACATCCATCGGCGGTCGAAGTGCTCTGGTCGCAGCGTCGGCAGGATGCCGATCATGACCAGGCCCACACCGGCGGCGCGGGCGGCGTCGTTGGCGGTGTTGAGGCCGTCTCGCAGCTCGCGTTCCAGCTCCAAGGCCTCATCAGCAGCCAACGGCCGGGGCGCGACGTTGATCTCGATGTTGTGCTGGCCAAGCTCCGTTTGGAAGGCCGGGTCGTCGATATGCTCCAGCACGGTCTGGTTGGCCATCGCGGGATCGACGTTGTCGTCGATGAGGTTCAGCTCGAGCTCGAGTCCCATCTGCTCAGGACCAGGAGAGAAGTGGTCCCCGGCGAGCATCAGGGCCAGCGCGTTGAGGCAGCGCTGTGTCTTTTCCCGGTAACGCGCCAAATCGTGTTTGGTGTATACCGCGTCGATCGCACCCTCGCCCATCTCCACCTCCGAGTAGCCGGCGCGCGCTCACCGTGGCACAGCGCGGTGAACCGTGACCAGCCACCGACCTGCTTGTGTCCTTTGCGAGACTGACAGTGTGGGTGACATCGTCGAGGTGCGCGATGTGGACGACCCACGGCTAGCCGATTTCCGTGATCTCACCGTGGCCGACCGTCGCCCGGACCGTCCCGGCGGCCGTGGTCTGGTGATTGCCGAGGGGATCACCGTGGTCCGCCGGTTGCTGGACTCGCCTTACCCACCGCGCGCGGTGTTCGGCCTGCTGGCGAAGATCTCCGAGCTCGCCGCCGACATCGCGGCGCCGTGCTACGCCGGGTCGGCCGAACTGATGGCGCAGGTGGTGGGCTTTCACCTCAACCGCGGGGTGCTCGCGACCGCCGACCGGGCGCCGGTGCCGTCCGCGCCCGAGCTGATCGCCGGGTCACAGCACCTGGCAGTGCTCGAGGGCGTCAACGACCACGAGAACCTGGGTGCGCTGTTCCGCAACGCGGCGGCATTGGGGGTGGACGCCGTGCTGCTCGGCCCCGGTTGCGCCGATCCGCTGTATCGACGCAGCGTGCGAGTGTCGATGGGGCATGTGCTGCGGGTCCCGTTCACCCCGCTGCAGCCCTGGGTCGCAGGTCTGGAGGCCCTTCGGGCGGCCGGGTTCCGGGTTGTGGCGTTGTCCCCGGCGCCCGACGCGCTGCCGCTTGTGCAGGACGGGTTGGGCTCCGGCCGGGTGGCCTGGCTACTGGGGGCCGAGGGCCCGGGGTTGTCGGCTGAAGCCCTCGCCGCGGCGGACCTGGTAGTGCGCATCCCGATGGCGCCTGGCGTGGACTCGCTCAATATCGCCACCGCCGCCGCGATCGCCTTCGCCAGTGCGCGCCGCGTTTAGCGTGAACGACGTGACCGGTGATGCGGCAGGCAAGCAACCAGGCGAGCCGACGCCGTGGGCGACCGGTCTCATCGTCAGCGCGATGGCAGCGACGGTCGTCGGCGTCGCGTTGCTCAGTCTGTCCCAGGATCTGGCGTCCAACGGTGTCTGGCTCGTCGTCCTGGCGAACGTCCTGGTGGCGGTCGGCCTGGCACCGTCGATCTGGCTGGGCCGGGAGACCCCGATCTGGCGCTGGGTCGCCTACGGCACCGCCGCAGGCATTGTGCTGACCTGGGTAGCCCTCCTCCTTTCCCTCCTCGCGTAATCACCCGCGTTCTGGATGCAGACTGCGCCAAAGGGAGCCCGGTTTGCAGCAGTCTGCATCCAGAACGCGACCGGAAGATGGGTTGTGGATAAGTTGTGGATGGAGGATTGGACGGATTTGGGTTAGTGCGGCAGCGTCGGCGTGCATGGGGAGAAGTATTCGGGCGATCGATTTGGCTGGACCGTTTCGGGGTTCGGAGGCGGTTGCGGCTGGCGTGCTGACGGCGGCGCAGTTGCGCGGTCCGGCCGTCCGCCGGCTGTTTCAGGACGTGTACGTTCCGGCCGGAATCCCGGACACCCACGAGGTGCGTTGCGAGGGAGCCGCGCTCGCTCTGCATCCCGATGCGGTGATCACCGGCCGATCGGCGGCCACGCTCCGGGGCGTTGCCCTCGCACGTGCGAAGGATCCGATTGAATTGGTGGTGCCGGAGACTGTCCGGGTATTCCGGCGCGTCGGGCTGGATATCCGTCGGACGCAACAGCAGGGTGACGAGTCGCGGCCCTGGGGACGGATCGGGCTTGCGACACCGCTGCGGATGGGCCTGGATCTGCTACTGGATCGGAGCCTGCCTGATGCCGTCGCAGATCTCGACGCTGTACTGCGCGCAGGGCTTGTCGACCGCGCGGAGCTGCGCAGGGTGTTGTCTGCACGCCGCGATCGCGGCATCGTCCGGGCCCGTCGTGCCGAGGAACTTGCAGATCCGAGGGCGGAATCGCCTCCGGAGTCCCGGATGCGAGTGTGGCTTGTCCTTGATGGACTGCATCCCGAGCCGCAGTACTGGATCGAAGACTCTCGCGGTCGGCTCGTCCGTGCTGATCTCGCCTTTCCCGAGCAGCAAGTGGCCGTTGAGTACGACGGCGCGTGGCGTAACGGGCAATTGTGGGCGCTCAACCATGACCGCGACCGCCTCAACCGAGTGCAGGCCGCCGGCTGGGAAGTCGTGTTCGTGACCGCCCCGCTACTAGCCAACCCTAAACAAATGGTCGCCACAGTCCGAGCCGCCCTAGCCCGTCGCTAACCAACCGCGTTCTGGATGCAGACCGCGCTAAAAGTGCCTTCGAATACCGCAGTCTGCATCCAGAACGCGGAGGAACCGGGACAGGGGGTTACGTGAGCGAGGTGTGCCACGCGGAGTGGAAGGTGGCGAAGGGGCCGGCATCGTCGATCAGCTCGGTTGGGGGGCCGTCTTCGATCACCACGCCGTCGGCGAGTACTAGGACGCGATCGGCGATCAGTACGGTGGACAGCCGGTGAGCGATGATCAGTGCGGTGCGGCCGGCCAGCACCGTTGCCAGCGCGGCCTGCACTGCCTGCTCGGAGGGGATATCCAGCGACGAGGTGGCTTCGTCGAGGATCAGCACCGCGGGATCGGCGAGCAGCGCTCGCGCGAAGGAGACCAGTTGGCGCTGCCCGGCGGACAGCCGCGCACCGCGTTTGCGCACGTCGGTGTCGTAGCCGTCGGGCAATGCGGTGATGAACTCGTCCGCTCCCACCGCCCGGGCGGCTGCCACCACCTCGGATCGAGACGCGCGCGGCGCCCCCAGCGCGATGTTGTCGGCCACTGAGCCGGCGAACAGGAACGACTCCTGGGTCACCATCACCACCGCCCGGCGCAGGTCGGCGTCAGCTACCGAGCGCAGGTCAACCCCGTCCAACCGGACGGTGCCCGCAACCGGGTCGTAGAGCCTCGCGACGAGTTTGGCCACCGTCGATTTGCCCGCCCCGGTTGCGCCGACCAGCGCGACGGTGTGGCCGGCGGGTATCACCAGGTCCAGCTGCGGCAGGATCTCCGGGCCGCCATAGGAGAAGCGCACGCCGTCAAAGACCACCTCGCCGCGCACCGGAACGGGCAGCTTCACCGGCGCGGCGGGGTCGCCGACCGCGGGACGCTCGTCAAGCAGCCCGGAGATCTTCTCCAGCGCCGCTGCCGACGAAGCGTAGGAGTTGGCGAACATGGCCAGCTCGTCGAGCGGGTCGTAGAACCGGCGCAGGTACAGCACGAACGCCGCCAGCACACCCAGGGTGAGGGAGCCTTGAAGCACCCGCAACCCACCGAGCAGCAACGTCACCACGACACAGACAGAACCGACCAGCCTCACGATCGAGGTGAACCGGGCGACTAGGTGCAACGCCTCGGTTTCGGCGTCGGCGAACTCGCCGCTGAGCACGTCCATGATCGAGGCGTTACGCCGCTCGCGACGAAACGCCTGCACCGCGCGGATCCCGTTCATGGTCTCGACGAACTGCACGATCACCCGGGCGATCCAGGTGCGGGTGGCGCGGTAGGTGTGCTGCGAGCGCTGGCGGTACCAACGGGTCAGCAGGCCGAGCGGGACGAAGCCGGCCAGCGCCACCAGCCCCAGGGGGTGTCCAGCACCAGCAGCATCGCGCCGATGCCGACGATGGACAACACCGAGATGAAGAACCCGTCCAGCCCCTTGTCCAGCATCTCCTGCAAGGAGTCCAGGTCGCTGGTCAGCCGAGAGATCACCCGGCCCGACGTGTAGCG
>DASUII010000250.1:0-4499 GCA_036279835.1 Pseudonocardiaceae bacterium | reverse complement strand
GAGGCGACGAAGCTGACGCCGTCGCAGATGCACAGCACGCCGGCGATCGCGCCGACCAACGTCGAGCGGCTGATCCGCCGCACGATCCGCGCCACCAGCAGCACCAGGACGACGCCGCACACCGCGCCCGAGAACCGCCAGCCGACGCCGTTGTAGCCGAAGATCCACTCGCCGATGGCCATCAGCTGCTTGGCCACCGGGGGGTGCACGATGAGCTCATAACCGGGGTTGTCTTCCACCCCGCCGTTGTGCAGCATCTGCCAGGCCTGCGGCGCGTAGTGCTTCTCGTCGAACACCGGGGTACCGCGGTCGGTGGGATAGCCCAGATTCCACAGCCGTACCAGGCCGGCGATCAGGGTCAGGCTCAGCGTCACCGCCCAGCTGCGCGCACGGTCGGTGAGCGGCCGCGGCACCAGCCGCTGCAGCGGTCCGGCTGGCTTGGTCGATGCCGGAAGCATCCGTCCAATGCCGACTACCGGGTTGTCAGAGTGCGCCTCCCGGACCGCCATCACGGACCCGATCGTAGGCTCGTCGTCATGCAAGGCACGTCGGGCTCCGTCACCTCAGGTTCTGACGGCCGAGATTCTGGCGCCCTAAGTTCATCGGAGGCAGGTGCTGGGGCGCTGGTACTGGCGGCCACCCCACTCGGCGACTCGCGGGACGCATCGCCGCGTTTGGTTGAGGCGCTGGGTCGCGCGGACGTGGTTGCCGCCGAGGACACCCGCCGGCTGCGTGCGCTAGCCGCGGCGCTCGGCGTGCGCGTGACCGGCAGGATCGTCTCGCACTACGACGCCGTCGAGGTGGCCCGGCTTCCCACGTTGCTGGCGGCGATCCGCGGCGGCGCGACGGTGCTGCTGGTGACCGATGCCGGGATGCCCGCCGTGTCCGACCCAGGGTTCCGGCTGGTGGCGGCCTGCGTGGCCGACGGGCTGCGGGTGACCTGCCTGCCCGGTCCGTCTGCGGTGACCACCGCGTTGGCCGTGTCCGGGCTGCCCACCGATCGGTTCTGCTTCGAGGGTTTCGCGCCGCGCCGGGGTGGTCCTCGCCGGCGCTGGCTGGCCGGCCTTGCGAGTGAAGCGCGCACCTGTGTGTTCTTCGAGTCGCCGCACCGGCTGGCCGCGACGCTGACCGACGCTGCCGATGTGCTCGGCGCGGACCGAGCCGCGGCGGTCTGCCGGGAGCTGACCAAGCCCTACGAAGAGGTTCGCCGGGGTGGGTTGGGCGCCCTCGCCCAGTGGGCCGCCGACGGCGTGCGCGGCGAGGTCACCGTCGTACTGTCCGGTGCGCCTGCCTCCGATCCGCCCGATGTCGCTGACCTCGTCGACGAGGTGACCGAGCGGGTGAGCTCGGGGGAGCGGCTCAAAGAAGCCGTCGCCGCCGTAGCGACCGCCCACGGCGTCGCTAAACGGGACCTCTACCAGGCAGCTGTGGACAACTCGTGAGTGGCAAACAGTGTTAGAGCACTCTTTCGCACTCACGAGCGACCCGTACCAGTGGTTGGAGGATGTGACCGGCGAGCGGGCGCTGTCCTGGGTGCGGGAGCGCAACGCCGAGACCGTCACTGAGCTGACCGGGGGGTCCCGGTTCGAGGCGCTGCGCACCGAGATCCGAGAGGTGCTCGACTCGACGGACCGCATCCCCTACATCACCCGGCGCGGCGAGTACCGGTACAACTTCTGGCAGGACCGCGACCACCCGCGCGGCCAGTGGCGGCGCACCACGCTGGCTGAGTATCGCGAGGAGCAGCCGGATTGGGAGATCCTGCTCGACGTCGACGCGCTGGCCCGCGACGAGGAGCAGAACTGGGTCTTCCACGGCGCGCAGTGCCTGCGACCGGAGTACCGATGGGCGCTGGTCTCACTGTCGCGGGGCGGCGCGGACGCGGCGGTGCTGCGGGAGTTCGACATCGAGCGCCGGGAGTTCGTCGCCGACGGCTTCGCGCTACCCGAAGCGAAGTCCGAGGTGGGCTGGATCGACGTCGACCACCTCTATGTCGCTACCGACTTCGGCCCGGGAACGCTCACCACCAGCGGGTACCCGCGCACCGTCCGGCAATGGCGGCGCGGCACACCGCTGGCCGACGCTGAGATGGTGTACGAAGGTAGACCCGACGATGTCCGGGTGTCCGCCCACCATCACCACACCGTCGGTTTCGAGCGCGACTTCGTCCATCGAGTGGTGGACTTCTACCGCACCGAGCTGTACCTGCGATGCGGCGACCGGCTGCGTCGTGTCGAGGTGCCCGAGGATGCGATCGCCGGCGTCCACCGGCAGTGGTTGCTGATCGAGCTGCGCAGCGATTGGACGGTCGGCCGGACGTACCCGGCGGGCTGCTTACTGGTTACCGACTTCGACGAGTTCATGGCTCGGGGCGCCGGTGAGCTGCTGGTGTTGTTCACTCCTGATGAGCGCACGTCGCTGGCCGGCTACAGCTGGACCCGCCACCACCTGATCCTCGACGTGATGCGCGACGTGGTCAGCCACCTCTCGGTGTTGACACCGGCCGATGACTGGCGCGCCACGCCGCTGACCGACACGCCGCCGCTGTGCAGCGTGAGCGCGCACGGCACCGATTCACACACCGACGACGAGTACCTGCTCGACGTCGACGGTTTCCTCACTCCGCCCACGCTGGCCATCGGCACCATCGCCACCGGCCCGGCTGAGGTGCTCAAGCGGGAACCGTCCTTCTTCGACGGTGCCGGCCTCGCCGTGCACCAGCACTTCGCGGTCTCCGACGACGGCACCGAGATCCCGTACTTCGTGGTGGCGCCCGACTCGGCCGTGCCGCCCTGCGGCTGGCCCACCCTGTTGTACGGCTACGGCGGCTTTGAGATATCCCTGCAACCCGGCTACCGCGGTGGTCTGGGTCGCGCCTGGCTGGACCGCGGCGGCTGCTACGTCGTCGCCAACATCCGCGGCGGCGGCGAGTACGGCCCGCGCTGGCATTCCGCCGCGCTCAAGGGCGACCGCCACCTGGTGTATGAGGATTTCGCCGCGGTGGCCCGGGACCTGGTCACCCGTGGCCTCACCACGCCGGGGCGCCTCGGCGCCCAGGGCGGCAGCAACGGTGGGCTGCTCATGGGCGTGATGCTCACCCGTTACCCGCAACTGTTCGGCGCCATCGTCGCCGCGGTCCCGCTGCTCGACATGTTGCGCTACCACCTGCTGCCGGCCGGCGCCTCCTGGATGGCCGAGTATGGCGACCCCGACGACCCGGTTGACCGCGAGCATCTGCTGCCCTTCTCCCCCTACCACCAGCTGCGGGCCGACGGCCGCTACCCGCCGATCCTGCTCACCACGTCCACCCGTGACGACCGCGTGCATCCCGGCCATGCCCGCAAACTGGTGGCCCGGATGCGCGAGTACGGCCTGCCGGTCACCTACTACGAGAACATCGAGGGCGGCCACGGCGGCGCGGCGGACAATGAGCAGGCGGCCTTCATGTCTGCCCTGGCCTACGAGTTCCTCTGGCGCCACCTCTCAGGCTGACACCCGCGGCTCGGGGCGTCGACGGTACTGCTGCGCCGCAGAAGCTTGATCATCGAAAAGTGAGCCCTAGCCGTCCGCATCTGCACAGTCACGACTCAGTTTCAAACGATCTAGGATACCGGCGGCACTTGGCGGTTGTCGATCAGCGAGGCGAGCCCGTCGAGGACGCGGTGCAACCTGAAGCGGTAGGCATGGGCGGGGTCGTGAGCGTTGCGGTGCGCGGCACCGGCCGCGGTGCCGACGCGGGTAGGCCCGCTCGTCGAGTACCCGGGCGAGCAGGGGAGCGTTGGAGGCCCACCACTGCTCGTCGTCCATCGCACTGCCGGCCTGGGCGGCGCGGGCATCGGCGACGGCCCGGGCGGATGCCTGCACGAAGGTCAACAGGTGGCTAAGGTAGTCGTCCATCTCGACGTCGTCGAGCCCGAGGCCGTCCAGCGCCGAGAGCTCATGTTCGTACTTGCCGATCAGTCCTGGGCCTAGCGGTGGTCTCCGGGTAGACACGGTCGCTGCCCACGGATGGGCGTCGAACAGCGCTCGGTTCTCTTCCGCGATCGTGATCAGCCGTTGCCGCCAGGGCTGTCCAGCGGTGTTCGCGGCGGAGACCGCGCAGGCGGCGTCATCCTCGCCTTCGTCGTCGACGACCTCGAAGGGGAACCCACCCGGTTGCACGACGAGGGTGTGGCCATCACCATGCCACTGACCGAGGAGCAACGGCGCGAGCGCGCCTTCCAGGTCCGCGATCCCAACGGGTCATCGTCCAGCTCCTCGACTGGAACGCCGCCGTCGACGGGGTCGCAGAAATCTGAGCCAAGCAAAAGATCTTGTTTAAACCCACTGTGGGCTGATCACCGCCGCGACGCGGGGCGGGATGAAGCGGAGATGCCCTCGGGAAACGTCGTTGCGACTGCCCCATAGGCTGGGCGCCATGAATGCACCCGTGCTCACCGCCGTGGCCTGGCCTTACGCCAACGGACCCCGGCACATCGGCCACGTCTCCGGTTTCGGTG
>DASUII010000249.1:0-12506 GCA_036279835.1 Pseudonocardiaceae bacterium | reverse complement strand
TCCAGTGGGTGGGTTTGCGGCCCATTCGGGGGCTTCTCACGCCGGCGAGGATGGGTGCGATGACGTGCTCGCGTAGTGCCAGCAGGGCGGTGATGGTGCGGGCTGCTGGTGGGGGTACCTGGTAGCGGCGGGATCGGCCGGCCCCACCCCACCGCACGTCATCCACCAACCCAGCCACCAACCTCGGCGGTCAGAGGCGCAGCCTCGCTAGGTAATCCGGACCACCATCATCCAGTATAGGAAAGGGGGTGAACGTAGTGGACAGTGAAGATATGGACATGCTAATTGCCGTTGAGGACCTACCAACAACGACAGCCGAGCAGGCCATCGCCTCCAAGGACGGCAATGACGGAGGCGAGGCCGATGGTTCGTCGGACTTCATCTGACGGTCGTGAGGATTTAACCTGCTGGGTCGTGGTGGAGGAGGCGGCTTCCTCCACCACCTTCGCACGACGCAACAAGGGGAATGGACGTGGCAGCGAATCTGTTCACCGATACGTTTCTCACCAAAGCGGGCAGCGAATTCCTCACGACGAAACTCGGCAATGAAGCTGTCTTAATCGATGTCGGCGAGCCGCCCATAGCGGACCTCCTCACCTGGCCGGAACTCGAGGAAATCCTCGCGACACGGCCGCTGTCCGCGCCACGGCTGCGGCTGACCCAGCGAGCGGTGGACGTTCCCGTCGAGTCGTATACACGGTCTGTTATGTCTTCCGGAGAGCAGCGGAGGGCATTGGTTCCCGAGAAGGTGTATGATCAATTGCGGGGTGGCGCGACGCTGATCCTGGAGGCAATCGACCGATTGCATCCGCCCATCCGGGACGCTGCGGACGATTTGGTGCAGATGGTCAGCGAAGCGGCGCAAGCGAATCTCTACCTGGTGTTCGGTGAGGTGGGCGGATTCGGGACGCACTGGGATGATCACGACACGTTCATCGTCCAAGTCGCGGGGCTCAAGCGCTGGATCGTGCACGGACCAGGCGGCCGCCCTTATCCGATGGCCCAAGGACTCGATCGTTGTCACGACTGTCCCGAGAGCGTGATGTGGGACGGAGTACTGTCACCCGGCCAGATCCTGCATGTGCCGCGTGGGTGGTGGCACACCGTGCGAGGCGTTGGCGGATGGTCCATGCACCTCACGTTTGGCTTCACCCGAGCCACCGGCATGAGTTGGTTGCACTGGCTCCTCGATCAACTTCTTGACGACCCGGCATTCCGGCAGGATCTTCCGCGGTTCTCTAGCGCGGAAGCGCGCTCAGCGCATCACCACCAGCTCGTTGAGCGACTGGCAATGCGGGCAGCCACCGAGAAGATCGATCGGTTCATGGCCGACCGGGACGCTAGGGTGCCACGTCGGCAGCGCGTCTGCCTACCCTGGTCCGTTGAGTCAGGGGAATTGCCGTCTGCCGCGACCGTCGAGTTCACCCCGCTGCTGTCGGCCCTCGCTACCCACGGTCAGACGCTGACGCTCATCGCTGGTGGTCGAAAGTTCACGTTCGCAGCGGCGATCAGACCAGTGCTTGAGACGCTGATCGCGCAACGCCGACTCAGTGTTGCCGAACTGGCGCAGACCAGCGACCTCCCCACAGAGCGGTTCCATGCTTTGCTGGACGTGCTCATCCGGCAGCACCTGGTCTTGATCCAACCATGACCTACGTGCCAGAGCGCGTGCATCACCGGACCGGCAGCGAGGCGCGAGCTTGTCACGGCTACCCTCCGGCGACGTGAGCTTCGCACGGTATGACCTCGTCGTTGTCGGCTCGGGCTTCTTCGGCCTCACCGTGGCTGAGCGGGCCGCTGCCCAGTTGAACAAACGGGTGCTGGTGGTGGAACGGCGCCATCACCTCGGCGGTAACGCGTACTCCGAAGCGGAGCCGGAAACTGGGATTGAGGTGCACCGCTACGGCGCGCATCTATTTCACACCTCTAACAACCGTGTGTGGGAATATGTCAATCGTTTTACCGAGTTCACCGACTACCAGCACCGGGTGTTTACGATCCACCGTGGTCAAACTTACCCGTTCCCTATGGGTCTGGGAATGATATCTCAATTCTTCGGTCGCTACTTCACGCCCAGAGAAGCACGCGCGCTCATCGCCGAGCAGGCCGCTGAGATCGACGGCAAGGATGCCACGAGCCTCGAAGAGAAAGCTATCTCTCTTATCGGTCGGCCGCTCTACGAGGCATTCGTCCGTGACTACACGGCCAAGCAGTGGCAAACTGACCCCACCGAGCTGCCGGCTGCAACCATCACCCGTTTACCGGTGCGGTATAACTTCAACAATCGTTACTTCAGCGACACCTACGAAGGCCTTCCGCTTGCAGGATACACTGCTTGGCTAAAAAAGATGGCGGCGCACCCGAACATCGATGTGCTATTGAACGCCGACTACTTTGCGGTGCGCGACGATATCCCCGAACGTACGCCGGTCATTTATACAGGTCCGTTGGACCGGTATTTTGATTACTCGGAGGGCTGGCTCGGCTGGCGCACTCTGGACTTTGAGCAGGAAGTCGTGCGTGACTGCGGTGACTTTCAAGGAACCCCGGTCATGAATTACGCCGACGCCGACGTTGCGTTCACTCGTATTCTCGAGTTCCGGCACTTTCACCCGGAGCGGAGTCACTACTCGGCTAATCAAACCGTCATCGTTCGGGAATTCTCCCGATCCGCCGGCAAGGAGGACGAGCCGTACTACCCGATCAACACCCCTGAGGATCGGGCCAAATTGGCGCGCTACCGTGAGCTGGCCAAAATCGAGACAGCGCATCGGAATATTCTGTTCGGCGGCCGCCTAGGTACCTACAAGTACCTGGACATGCATATGGCCATCGGCTCTGCTCTAACGATGTTCGATAACAAAGTCGCTCCTTACTTCACCCACGCTCGAGCACTCGACGGCTCCATCGACGACTAGGTCATCAGCCAGGCACACCCGTACGGTGAGATGGGGTGATGCAAGGTGTCTGAGAGTGCGCCCGTCGGTGTGGAGTCCGCGGAGATAGGACGGCGCGCACGGCTGATTCGCCGTCGCCGTGGGTTGAGCTTGGACGTGGTGGGACTTGCCGGGATCAGCAAGGGCTACCTGTCGATGTTGGAAACCGGTAAACGCCGTCTCGAGCGGCGTGGTCTCCTCGATGCCCTCGCTGGTGCGCTCGGATGTTCGGTTGTGGACCTGACGGGACAGCCCTATCTCCCGGCTGACCGAGATACGGCCGATGCGTTGGCGACTCTGCCGGGGATCTCACTCGCGATCAACGACTGCACCCTCGATGACGTGCCGGATCTGCCGGCCCGTCCGCTCGAGCAACTTGTGGTCGGCGCGGCGGCGGTCAATGCGCATCTCGATGCGGCGCGGTTTTCGCTGGCTGGCCGGGGTCTGGGCGCGCTGCTGACGGAACTGCATGTGACCGCAGCCACCGGCGGCCCGGATGCCCAGCGTGCTGCGTTAGCCGCGCTGGCCGAGGCTTGTCTAGTCGGTGCGTCGGTTGCGCGGCACCTGGGACACGCGGATCTCGCCGTGGAGACTGCTCGGCGTGGCTACGACGCCGCCCGGCGGGCGGGGGATCCGACGCGCGCCGGGCTGCTCGCCATGCACCGTTGTTTAGGACTGGCGTGGATCGGAGCGCGGCATCGGGTCACGGTGATACTCGATGAGGCACTGGCAGACATAACGCCGGACGCGTCGGCGGTCGATACCGGTCCGGCACAGGCAGTGGGGATGCTGCATTTGACCGCCGCACTGCACCACGCTCGACAGAGTCGGGACGGTGTTGCCGACGACCACCTCAGCCAGGCCGCCGAGTTGGCCGCCGTATCGGAGAGGGCAACGCATTGTTGCAGCATTTTGGCCCTGCCAACGTTGCCACTTGGGGGGTCAACGTCGCTGTGGAGCTCCAGCGCGGTCCGGAGGTCGCAGCGCGGGTTAATAGCCAGGTGCCCCGATTGCTCTCTACTCTTGGCTCCGCGGTGCGGGGCGGCGCGCTCTACTTCGACTTGGCTCGCGCTTGCGCACAGGCACAGGGTGCTCGCGATGGTGAGGCCATCGGCTACCTGGACGCCGCTGATCGGCTGGCACCGCAGTACGTCAGACCTGACCCGATGGCCAGGGAGTTGGTGGCGGAGCTGGACCGGCGGGCTCGTCGCAGGATCTGGGAGCTGGATTCGCTGCGGAACAGATTCGGTATAGGCGAGCTAAGTACCCGGCGTATGCAAAAGTAGCTACCATGCAGCGCCAGCCCAGCGCCGGGGGTCCGAGCCAACCCCGGCCGAAGGCGTCGGATCCGGTAGACCGGCTGCTTACCGTGCCCAACGTACTCAGCTTGCTCCGGCTGGTGGGTGTCCCGCTGTTCCTGTGGCTGCTGCTGGGCCCGCACTATGACCTGCTCGCGGTGCTCGTGCTGGCGTTATCGGGTATCACCGACTGGTTGGACGGCAAACTCGCCCGGTTGCTGAACCAGTCCAGCAAGCTGGGAGCGTTGCTTGATCCTGCGGTTGACCGGCTGTACACGCTGAGCACACTGCTCGCGTTCGGCATACGGGACGTCCTACCGTGGTGGGTGATAGCGGTGCTGCTCGGCCGAGACGTGGTGCTCCTGTTGAGTCTGCCCGTGCTGCGGCACCACGGCTACGGTCCGCTACCGGTGCACTACGTGGGCAAGGCAGCGACTCTCTGCCTGCTCTATGCCTTTCCATTCCTGCTACTCGCCCACGACGCGCATGGCTGGGTGGGCGCGGTGGCTCAGGCGTTCGCGGTGGCCTTCACCGGATGGGGCGGTGGGCTGTACGTCTGGTCGGGAGTCCTGTACTTACTTCAAGTTCGGCTGACGGTGCGCGCAGCGAGGGCTGCCACCGGTTGAATGAATGGGGGATGATGTGGAGGAGCCCGCTGTGGTCCCCAAGGAGCTGCGGTACACCCCGCAGCACGAGTGGGTGCTAGCCAGCGCGGACGGCACGGTGCGGATCGGCATCACCGACTATGCGCAGCGGCAACTCGGAGACGTCGTTTACGTGCAGTTACCGCCAGTCGGGGACTCGGTGACGCCGGGAGAACCGGTCGGCGAGGTAGAGTCGACCAAGAGTGTGTCGGAGCTCTTCGCGCCGGTCGCGGGTGAAGTCATCTCCTGCAACGATGCTCTGCAGGACAACCCTGCACTGGTTAACTCAGACCCCTACGGGGTGGGCTGGATGATCGAAGTCAAGCTGGCGGAGCGATCAGCGACGGACTCGCTGATGGATGCCGAGGACTACCGCATCCTCATCGAGGAGGACGGCTGACCTCCGTCCTCAGGCCTGCGGGTGGCACGATAGGTTGTGATCCGATCAACGACGACCACCCCGTGAGGAGAGCCCAGCGTGAGCACCAACGACGGGCCCGGTGTACCACCGGAGCGGGGCCCGGAACAGACATCGACGTTCCGAGCGGACTTCCTCGCCGAGGTCGAGGGTGTCGAGGCACCGGCGCCGCCAGTCGCCGGCCTCGATGCATTGTCTGCCGGCTCGGCTCTGTTGGTGGTCAAGCGTGGCCCTAACGCCGGTTCGCGGTTCCTTCTCGACCGGTCCACCACGAGCGCAGGCCGGCATCCGGAAAGCGACATCTTCCTTGACGACGTCACGGTTTCTCGCCGGCACGCCGAGTTCCGCCGCGAGGGCGGCGAGTTCGTGGTGGTGGACGTCGGCAGCCTCAACGGCACCTACGTCAACCGCGAGCCGGTGGACACCGCTCTGCTGGCCAGTGGTGATGAGGTGCAGATCGGCAAGTTCCGGCTGGTGTTCTTGACCGGTCCGCGCGCCGGGGACCGAGGGGCTGACCAGGGGTCCCGGTGACAGCTCCGGGCCGCTCCGGGGATCTGGCCGGGGCGAGCATCGGGTCAGTACTCGCGCAGCTGCGGACGGACTTTCCCGACGTCACCATCTCGAAGATCAGGTTTCTGGAGTCCGAGGGGCTCGTCCAGCCGGAACGAAGCGCTGCTGGCTACCGGCAGTTCTCGCCGGCGGACGTGCAACGGCTCCGCTACGTACTCGCTGCCCAGCGCGACCATTACCTCCCGTTGAGGGTCATCAAAGAGCACCTTGACTCGTTGGACCGCGGTGGCCCTGAGGGTCTGTCTGAAAGACACTCTGAGGTGAGCTGGCCACGGTCGGCTCCGGCCTGGTCGGAGAACCTCGACACCGTCGATACCATGCGCGTCACCCAGGAGGAGTTGCTCGCCGTCGCCGGCATCGGACGCGCGGCGCTGACCGAGCTCGAGCAGTTCGGTCTGGTTCGGCCGGGTTCAGCCGGCTTTTACGACACCGATGCGGTGTTAGTGGCAAAGACCGCCCGGGCGATGACCGACTTCGGGCTCGAACCGCGGCACCTACGCTCCTTCCGTGCATCGGCTGACCGGGAGGTGGGCCTGCTGGCGCAGATCGTCACTCCGATGAGCCGGCAGCGAGATCCCGACGCGCGAGCTCGCGCCGACGAGGTGGTTCGGGAGTTGGCGGTGCTGTCATTGCGGCTGCATGCGCTCCTCGTGAAGATCGGGCTGCGTGGCGTCATCGGGAACTGACCGAATTGGATTGCTGCGGGACTCGGCATCGGGAGGGTGCCGCGTGTAGCGTCTTAGGGTAGCGATGGTGGAGACTTGACTGGGCTGGCAGAGAACGGCCGGTACCCAATCCACCGCCGAGCACGACGATCCTCGAGGCACCCGGACCGCAGGGTGCGGCGGGAGGGAGGCGCAACGCGATGAGCGAGATGCGTGTCGTCGGGGTCCGGGTGGAGTTGCCGGCGAACCAGCCGATCCTGTTACTTCGGGAGACCGAGGGTGAGCGCTACCTGCCGATCTGGATCGGTTCGGGGGAGGCCACTGCCATCGCCTTGGAGCAGCAGGGAGTGCAACCGCCCCGACCGATGACTCACGACCTACTCAAAGATGTGATCAACGCGCTGGGCAGGGAGTTGAAACAGGTTCGGATCACCGAACTGCAAGAGGGCACCTTCTTCGCCGAGCTGGTCTTCGACGGCAACGTGCGGGTTTCCGCTCGGCCCAGCGACTCGGTCGCCCTAGCGCTGCGGGTTGGGGTGCCAATCCACGTCGAGGAGTCGGTGCTCTCCGAGGCTGGCCTGATCATCCCAGATGAGCAGGAGAACGAGGTCGAAAAATTCCGGGAGTTCCTCGACTCGGTGTCCCCGGAGGACTTCCGCGGAGCGGATACATGACGGCTGTCGCGGAGCGGATACCTGACGGCTGTCGCGGAGCGGATACATGACGGCTGTCGCCGAGCGGACGTCTGCTGGGCGCTACCCTTAAGTTGAGGTTGACGGTGAGACTCCGCGCGTCGCATTGACCCGCCACCCGTCGACGCCTACCGTCGACCATCACAGCAAGTTGGGCCAGTGTGATTCGCCCCGAACGGCCGCAGGATCCGTCACGGGCCGCGTGGCTCACGAGCTACCGACGCAAGGCGTGGGAGGCATGGGTGGTCGATGGACCGCAGGGCGCAGCGGGCGAACCTGCGGCGCAAGGCACCCTGTTCCCCGATTCCGTTCTGGCTGATCCGCATGGCGTGACCGACCAACTGCTCGGCTATCGAGGTCCAGCGGCCTGCCAAATAGCCGGGATCACCTACCGTCAGCTGGACTACTGGGCACGGACGAACCTAGTTGTGCCCTCGATTCGCGGCGCCTCCGGATCCGGCAGCCAACGGCTGTACTCGTTCAAAGACATCCTGGTGCTCAAAGTGGTCAAGCGGCTGCTGGACACCGGTGTCTCGCTGCAGAACATCCGGGTGGCCGTCGAGCACCTGCGGCGCCGTGGAGTTCGCGACTTGGCACGGATCACGCTGTTCAGCGATGGCACCACGGTCTACGAGTGCACTTCCCCCGAGGAAGTGGTGGATCTGTTGCAGGGCGGCCAAGGCGTATTCGGCATCGCCGTCAGCGGTGCGATGAAGGAGATCGCCGGATCGATCAGGCAGTTCCCCCCGGAACGCGCCGACGGTGGGCACGTCGCGACAGCTCCGGAGGACGAGCTGACCAAGCGTCGGCGGACGCGTCGAATCAGCTGAAGCGCAGCTGTGTAGCCGGTCACAGCGGGTGCCGGGAACGCAAGGGTCGAAATACTCCACAGGTACGGTAGATGAGTGGTCGCCAAGCCCGTGCCGGATACCGTCGTTGCCCTGGCGTCGAAGGAGCGAACCTTCGCAATGAGTACACCCGACCGTCGCTCACTGTCCGACCTTGAGCACGGCACCCCATTCGCCGATCGACACATCGGGCCACGTCCGGCTGAGGTGACCCGGATGCTGGATGTCATCGGCGTCGAGTCATTGGAGCAGCTCGCCCGGCTTGCGCTCCCGCCCGGCCTCCTGGACCAAGCCGGGGACCCGGAAATCGTTGCAGACCTTCCAGCGGCGGCCACCGACGTGCAGGCACTGGCCGAACTGCGTGAGCGGGCCGCCCGGTGCCATCCGCGGGTGCCGATGATCGGGATGGGGTACCACGGCACCGTGACTCCGCCGGTGATCCGCCGTTCGGTGCTGGAGAACCCAGCCTGGTACACCGCTTATACGCCTTATCAACCGGAGATCTCGCAAGGTCGGCTGGAAGCGCTGCTCAACTTCCAGACGATGATCTGTGACCTCACCGGTCTACCGCTGGCCAATGCATCTTTGCTCGACGAAGCCACCGCGGCCGCCGAGGCGATGACCTTGCTGCATAGGGCGAGCCGGACCACGTCATCGCGATTCGTCGTCGACGCCGACACGTTGCCGCAGACGCTGGCTGTGCTGGCTACCCGTGCTGAGCCGCTGGGGATCGAGCTGGAGACCGCAGATGTGGGCAGCGGGCTGCCGAACGGCGACTTCTTCGGAGTGCTGCTGTCCTATCCGGGTGCTTCCGGTGCGTTGCGCGACCACGCGCTGCTGATCGAGCAGGCACACGAACGCGGCGCAGCGGTAGCCGTCGCGGCCGACCCGCTCGCGCTGACGTTGCTGGTAGCGCCGGGAGAGATCGGCGCCGATGTGGCGATCGGATCCACTCAGCGCTTCGGCGTGCCGATGGGTTTCGGTGGCCCACACGCCGCCTATCTGGCGGTGCGCAGCGGCTTGGAGCGCCAGCTGCCCGGTCGGCTGGTCGGGGTGTCCCGCGACGCAGACGGCTCGCCGGCGTTGCGCCTGACGTTGCAGACCCGTGAGCAGCACATTCGTCGGGACAAGGCGAACAGCAATATCTGCACCGCCCAGGTGCTGCTGGCCGTGATCGCCGCTATGTATGCGGTGTACCACGGTCCGGAGGGGCTGCGCGCCATCGCGCGGCGGGCGCACCGGATGGCCGCGGTGCTCGCCGCTGGGCTGCGCGACGGCGGCGTCGACGTGGTGTCCGACGCGTTCTTCGACACGGTTTTCGCCCGGGTGCCAGGCCGGGCCGCCGAGGTGGTCATTGCCGCTCGCGCGGCCGGTGTGGACCTGCGGCAGGCCGACCGCGATCACGTCGGGATCAACTGTGCTGAGACCACAACTCGGGAGCACCTTCGGGTGGTATGGGAGGCCTTCGGCGTACCGGCCGGCGACCCGGACGTCCTCGATCGCGAGATTCCGGACGCGATCCCTGACGTGTTACGGCGAACCTCGCCGTTTCTCACCCACCCGGTGTTTTCCACCCACCGCAGTGAAACAGCGCTGCTGCGCTATCTACGCATGCTGGCCGACAAGGACGTGGCGCTGGACCGCAGCATGATCCCGCTGGGCTCCTGCACGATGAAGCTCAACGCCACTGCCGAGATGGAGCCGATCAGCTGGCCACAGTTCGCCGAGCTGCACCCGTTCGCGTCGCGGGAAGACGCGCAGGGCCTGCTCGACGTAGTCAGCGACCTGGAGCGCTGGCTGGCCGCACTCACCGGTTACGACGCGGTGAGCCTGCAGCCCAACGCGGGCAGCCAAGGCGAGTTCGCGGGTCTGCTGGCGATCCGCGCCTACCACCGCAGCCGCGGCGAGACCGGTCGGGATGTCTGCCTCATCCCGTCGAGCGCACATGGCACCAATGCGGCGTCGGCGGTGATGGCCGGGATGCGAGTAGTGGTCGTAGGGTGTGATCGCAACGGTGACGTCGACCTCGGCGACCTCCGCGCGAAAATTGCCAAGCACGGTGCCGAGCTGGCCGCCATCATGATCACCTATCCGTCCACGCACGGGGTATACGAGCGCGCTGTGACGCAGGTCTGCGAACTGGTGCACGACGCCGGGGGACAGGTCTATGTCGACGGGGCCAATCTCAACGCGCTGCTCGGTTTGGCCCGTCCGGGCCGCTTCGGCGCCGACGTCAGCCACCTCAACCTGCACAAGACTTTCTGTATCCCGCACGGTGGCGGTGGGCCGGGAGTGGGACCGATCGGCGTGCGGGCCCACCTGGCCCCGTTCCTCCCTGGGCACCCGGAGACGGCCCCCAACGCTGCGGTGGGACCGGTGTCCGCGGCGCCCTGGGGCAGCGCGTCGATCCTGCCGATCAGCTGGGCCTATATCCGGATGATGGGCGCTGACGGCCTGCGCCGCGCCACGCTCACCGCGGTGGCGGCTGCGAACTACGTCGCCCGACGCCTCGAACCGCACTTTCCCGTGCTCTACACCGGCAGCTGTGCTGATACCACGCAGACGGGTCCCGGCGGGCTGGTAGCGCACGAATGCATTCTGGATCTGCGGCCGATCACCAAGGCGACCGGCGTCACCGTGGAGGATGTCGCCAAACGGCTGACCGACTACGGCCTGCACGCCCCGACGATGTCCTTCCCGGTGGCCGGCACCCTGATGGTCGAGCCCACCGAGAGCGAGGACCTTGCCGAACTTGATCGATTCTGCGATGCCATGATCGCGATCCGGGACGAGATCGACCGGGTCGCCGAGGGGGAATGGCCCGCCGACGACAATCCGCTGCGCTGTGCGCCGCACACCGCGAGCTGTCTGGCCGACAAGTGGGACCACCCCTACAGCCGGGAACTCGCCGCCTACCCGACTGGCCGGACGGTAGCCAAGGTGTGGTCGCCCGTTCGGCGGATCGATCAGGCCTACGGGGACCGCAACCTCATGTGTTCTTGTCCCCCGGTAGAGGACCTCAGCTCCTAACGCCCCGCTGAGTCCCCGGCATCGCGATTCGCTTGCTTCGAAATACAGTCGCGACGACCGTGCTGTCGCCGAGTTCGACACCACGGCTGTCCACCGCCGCCAAAGCAGCCCTCCTGTCGAACTCGGCGCACGCAAGGCTGTCCCCCGCTGAGAGCGGGGGACATACCGTGAGCCAGGACCCATTTCACACCTCAGGGTGGCGCGCAGCGCCCACGAAGTTGGCTCCGAATGGCGGTCCAGCAGGTGCGCGGATCCGCCATTCGGAGCCGAATCGCGGTCTACTCGGTGCCGTGCGCACGATCAGCTGGCGGGCTCGACGCCGCCCGCGCCGACTTGGAGCGCTACGGGATCCAGGTACTGGGCGTGCCCGCGGACATCGGCGTGGCCGCCGAGGCCGGGCGGGTGGTCGACGCGGCGCTGGCTCGGTTCGGCCGGCTGGACGTCTTGGTGTGCAACGCAGGGCTGATCCAGGTTGGGCCGGCGGCGGCGATGCGGCCCGACGACTATGCACAAGCGATGGATGTGATGTTCTGGGGTTTGGTGCATCCGGTGTTGGCCGCGCTCCCGGCGCTGCGCCGCACCGGCGGGCGGATCCTGGCCGTCACCTCGGTGGGCGGAAAGCTGCCTGCCCCGCACCTTCTGCCCTACTGCGCGGCTAAGCACGCAGCCGTCGGATTCGCTGAGGGGTTGCGGATCGAAGCCGCCCGCGAAGGGGTGTCTGTCACCGTCGGGGTGCCTGGGCTGATGCGTAGCGGGTCACCACGTAACGCCCTGTTCACCGGGAATCGCGACGCCGAGTACCGCTGGTTCGCGACCGCGGACAGTCTGCCTCTGTTTTCCATGAACGCCGAGCGTGCCGCACGCAAGCTCGTATACGCCACCATGCGGAGGCGGCCAGAGGCGGTGCTCACCCCGGCAGCCAAGTTGGGCATGCGAATGCACGGCGTCGCCCCGGTCACTACCTTGCGGCTGCTCACCGGGCTCAACCGGCTGCTTCCGACCACGGTGGACCCCGGTCCGAGCCCGGGGCATCGGACGAGTCCGCCGCCACGGTGGTTCACCATCCTGACCCGGCTAAGCCGCACCGCCGCCCGTCGTTGGCACCAGTTCGACGACGAGACCCCACCCACCGGCGCTAGTCCCCGTCGCCTAACACACGAGCAGCCTCGGGTCGGGACCGTGGTGTCGGTGCCGACGAGCACATCCGCGTCAGGAGACCGGCGTACGTAGTCGCGGTCCGGGGTCGCCACGGCACCGTGTCACGTAACCACTCACGGCCGGGCTATGCCGCCTGATCCAGCAGCAATCTCAGGTTGGGCGTTACGAAGAGTTAAGCAGCGCTGCCAGCTCATCTGGACGCTCCACGGTGAGCGTGAGGTTCGGATGCCGAAGCAACCACGCGGGT
>DASUII010000248.1:0-2869 GCA_036279835.1 Pseudonocardiaceae bacterium | reverse complement strand
ACCACTGCTGATCCGGAAGATCTCCAAGAGGCCGCCGAGCAGGCCATGGCCAGCATCGGGATGCAGCTGGAGGTTGAGGTCGGCGCCGGCGCGGTGGGAGCTAACGCCCGCGGTTCCACGCATGTCGTCCTGGTGCTGGGTCGGCCGGTCACCGCGCACGCCTTTACTGAAACGACGCGCGCGCTGGCCGCATTGAACATCAACATCGACGCGATCCGACGGATCGCGGACTACCCGGTCACCGGTCTCGAGCTGCTCGTGTCGGTGCCCGCCGGCGACGATCCCCAGGCCGCTGACACCGCACTGCGCGCCACGCTGGTCAGGCTCGCCGCTCACGGTGAGGTCGACCTCGCCGTCGAACGGGTCGGTATCGCCCGCCGGGCCAAGCGTCTGGTGGTCTTCGACGTCGACTCGACCCTGGTGCAGGGCGAAGTGATCGAGTTACTAGCAGAGCACGCCGGCTGCGGCGTCGAGGTGCGGGCAGTCACCGAGGCTGCGATGGGCGGGGACCTGGACTTCACGCAGTCGCTGCGTCGCCGGGTGGCCCTGCTGGCGGGCCTGCCAGCAGGTGTGCTCACCGAGGTGACCAACGCCTTGGAGCTCACCCCCGGGGCTCGCACGACGGTACGGACCCTCAAGCGGTTGGGATTCTACTGTGGAGCCGTCTCGGGGGGTTTCACCCAGATCGTGCAACCGGTCGCCGAAGATCTGGGGCTGGACTTCTGCACCGCCAACGAGCTGGAGATCCACGACGGCAAGCTCACCGGGCACGTGATTGGTCCGGTGGTCGACCGGTCAGGGAAGGCCGACGCGCTGCGCCAGGCAGCGGAGCACTTCGGTGTCCCGCTGGCCCAGTGTGTGGCGGTAGGGGATGGCGCGAACGACATCGACATGCTGAGCACCGCTGGTCTCGGTGTCGCCTTCAACGCCAAGCCCGCGCTGCGCGAGGTCGCGGACACCGCGATCACTCAGCCGTTCCTGGATATCGTGCTCTTCGTACTGGGTGTGACCCGCGACGAGGTGGAGGCCGCCGACGCTGCCGACGGGATGCTGCGCAGAGTGCCCTTGTGAGCGGGGATACGAGCTACTTGTGTGTTACCGCTATCGCGGCCCGCTAGGCGGGACGACCTCGGTGGAGTAGCGGCCCATGATCTCGGCGACCGCCTTGGGATCGAGTCCGTTGGGTCCCTTGGGGAGCCGGTCGAGTCAGCACGGAACGGACCGGCCGTTCCGTGCTGACTCGTCGCTGCCGCTGGTGAAACTCGGCCGGCCGGAGACCACGTAGAACGTCTCGTCGTGCTCGTGATGGATGTGTTGGGGTGGGCCAGGCGTGTGTGGCGGAAGCGTGACCTCGACGATGCCGAGCCGATGCCCGGTCCGTTCGCCCGTCTCAAGGATGCGCACCCCGATGGGGCCGGCAGACAGCACGTCGCCTAGGGCGAGCGCCATTCGGAGCCGAATGGCGATACCAGTGCCGGGTTACGTGCTGACGAGACGGGTGAGGGCGGCTCGGGCTACGGCGGGGTCGGTGGTGGGCCAGAACGGAGGGAGGGAGGCGCGCAGGAATGCGGCGTAGCGGGCAGTTGCCAGTCTGGGATCCAGGATGGCCACCACGCCGCGGTCCTCGGTGGAGCGCAACAGCCGGCCGGTGCCTTGGGCGAGCAGTAGCGCGGCGTGCGTCGCCGCCACCGTCAGGAAGCCGTTGCCACCGCGGGCGGCTACCGCGCGTTGTCGGGCTGAGCTCAATGGGTCGTCCGGGCGGGGAAACGGGATGCGGTCGACCACCACCAGAGACAGCGACCGGCCGGGGACGTCGACGCCTTGCCACAACGACAGGGTGCCGAACAGGCAGGTCGGTTCATCTCGCGCGAACTGCTGCACCAGCAGGCCGGTCGCGTCGTCGCCCTGGCACAGGATGGGGAGGTCCAGCTGCGCCCGCAGGGCCTCGGCGGCCTGCTTGGCGGCCCGCATCGAGGAGAACAGGCCCAGGGTGCGGCCGCCCGCTGCGGTGACCAGCGCGACAAGCTCGTCGAGGTGGGCCGGTGTCAACCCGTCGCGGCCGGGTGGGGGCAGGTGGGCGGCGGTGTAGAGGATCCCGGCGCGGCGGTGCTCGAACGGCGAGCCCGCATCGAAACCTGTCCAGGCCGGGGTGGTGTCGTCGGCCGGCGGCCGCCGCTCGGTGGCTGTTCCAGCGGCGGCGGCCGGTGCCGGGGAGGATCCGGCAGAAGGTCTCTGCCGGGGCAGGCCCCACTGCGAGGCGAGCGCGTCGAAGGTCCCGCCCAGAGTGAGGGTGGCCGAGGTGAGTACCACGGTTCGCTTCGCGAACAGCTGTTGCTGCAGTAAGCCGGCGACGCCCAGCGGCGCCACCCTGAGCACCCGCCCGCGCACGGTCTCCTCCGCCAACCAGACCACATCTCGCCGGTCGGACTCCGCGTCGGGGAAGGCGACCAGCACCCGAGCTGCCGCCGAGTGCACCTGCTCCAGCGCGGTCAGCGCGAGCCGGCGACGGGCGGCGGCGTCGGGGTCCTCGCGCCGTTCGGTCCCCAGGGCGGTGATGCAGTGGTGCGCCGTGTCGCGCACCGCGGTGAGGCCGCCGGCCACCCCGGCGCCGAGGGTGTCCCAACGCTGCGCCCCAGCATCGCCGAGCAGCAACGCCAGTCCGTCACCGGCAGCGGCCAACTCATCGGCGACCTGCTGGTCGATCAGGCGCCCGCACCGGCGCGCCGCAGTCTCGACCATCGACCCGGTGAGCTCCTCGGTGGCCGCGTTGGTGACCCGGTCGACCAGATCGTGCGCCTCATCGATGACCACGACATCATGGTCGGGCAGTACCTGGTGATCACCCATCGCGTCGATCGCGAGCAACGCA
>DASUII010000247.1:0-4515 GCA_036279835.1 Pseudonocardiaceae bacterium | reverse complement strand
CGGGAGGCTGGCGCAGCGCCGGATCACCGACACCGCCGCGGCTTCCCAGCCGATCAAGGCACTGGAGAGCCGCCGCACCTCCTACGCCGAAGGGGACACCGACCTGGCGTGGACCCGAATCACCCCGTGGCGAGCGCTGCTCGCCGCGGCCCTGGAGCTGCCGCCGCATGAGGATGTCGAGGCGGTCACTGTGACCGGTGCCGCTGACAACCCGTCGGCTGATCTGCTTGCCGGCTGGCTGCGCTCCCGGCTGCACATCCCGGTACGGCGCCGGACCAGTCCGCCCGGTGGCGGGATCAGTGCAGCTGTCTTGGAGCGTCGGTCCGGGAAGGTGGAATTGGTCCGGCCGGACGGGAAGGTGGGCACCTTGCGCCAGCCGGGCCAGCCGGAGCGCCGGGTCCCGTTGAGACGACGTCCGGTGCGCGACTGTCTCGCCGAAGAGCTGCGCAGACTGGATCCTGACGAGATCTACCAGGCCGCGTTGCAGGCGCTGACCGAAGTAGACGGTCGCGCACCACGCCGGGTGGGCCATGAGACGTAACGCAAATCCTCACAATGCATGAAGACGTGAGCTGCCCGGAAAGGTAAGTCTGGGAAGTAAATGAGCGTGCGTACGCGCCAGCGACGCGCGTGACTACGAAGGGTGATGACATGAGCAGCTCAGTCGATACCCCGACTACCCGGCCAGGCAGGCACAGACTAACCAGTGGCGGCGTGAGCGACGAAATCACGCCCATTGAGATTGTCGACGAACCCGCTACCCCTGCCTATTCGGATAATACCTCCCGATTAGCCCAGCTGTACAGTCAGTGTCGGGAGGCCTGCACAGACCCCGCAGGCCTTCGCATCATCGCTGCGTCCGCGCTCGCCGTCGGACTCATGCTTTCTAGCGCTCCCGCAGCTCTCGCCCAGGTCAGGCAGCTGCTCACCATCGCCCCGACGACGTTAGCCGTGGAGGAACCCCCCACCCGAGATGAGCCCATCCGAGACGATCCCACCATGAGCACCGGCGACCCGCAGAGCATTAGTAATGCGCGGCACCATTTAACCATCGGCTCCGCGATAGGGTTGATCAGGTGGAATGGAACGCGTCAAGCTCTCAGGTGTGCATACAGCCTGCTCTTCGAGGGAAACACCAGTAACTGCGCGAGACAACCCCTCGTCCTGGCGAGTAGTCATCGCAGGCTGTTAGCTTAGTTGGCGTGGTTTCGGCGGCCACCTAACATACCGTGCTCACTGCGCTGCCGCGGCGCAGTGAGCACTGGCACGTCAGGGCTCACGGGATTCCTTGAGCCTGGCCAGCGCCTCCGCGAGGATGGCCTCGCCATCGGCATCGGAGCGGCGCTCCTTCACGTAGGCAAGGTGCGTCTTGTACGGCTCATTGCGCGGCGCATTGGGCGGCCGCTGCTCGTTGCGCCCGGCCGGAAAACCGCACCGTGGGCAGTCCCACACGTCCGGCTCCTCCGCCTCGGCCGCGAACGAAACCCGAGACTCGTGCCCATTGGCGCACCAGTAGGAGACCCGGTTACGGGGAGCAGTCTCGCCTCGCTCGGACTCGCCCATCGGACCTGCGCCGACCCGCGTACCGCGGATCGCATTGCCACTTGCCATTGATCGCCCTCACGTCGCGGAACCGCCCGGACCGGCTCAGCCGATCTTGATCAGGAGCCCGATCCCCACGATGGAGATCACCCACACCGAGCTGACGAACAGCGTCAGCCGGTCTAAGTTCTTCTCCACAACACTGGACCCGGACAAACTCGATTGCACGCCACCGCCGAACAAACTGGATAGCCCTCCACCGCGGCTTCGATGCAACAAGATCAGCAGGATCAGCGCGATGCTGGTGACCAGGAGCAGGATCTGCAGGAAGAGCTTCATCACACCCTCGTCGGACGACGACTGATTTGCAAGGCTACCCCGTCGCGCCGCCGAACGCGGGCCGGCCTCGGGGTCACGGCGTCCCCCTCACGGTAATGGTCCGCCGGCGGCCAGGGCGCAGAGCTTCGCGAAGTCGTCTGCGTCCAAGCTCGCACCACCGACCAGCGCGCCGTCGACATCTGACTCGGCAACCAGTTCGCTGACGTTGCTCGATTTGACCGATCCGCCGTAGAGCACCCGGACCTCGTCGGCGACCGCCGCACCGTACTTGTCATCCAGTGCTCCTCGCAGCGCGCCGCAGACCTCCTGCGCGTCGGCCGGGGTAGCGACCCGGCCGGTACCTATCGCCCAGATCGGCTCGTAGGCCACCACGATGGTGCCGACCTGCTCGGCGGACAGGCCCTTGAGCGCGGCACGCAGTTGTGCAGTGCTGTGCGCCAGGTGGTCGCCGGCCTCACGAACCTCCAGACCCTCCCCCACACACAGGATCGGCACCAGCCCGTTGCGCAGTGCGGCCCGCACCTTGGCACCCACGGTGGCGTCGTCCTCGCCGTGGTGTTCCCGGCGCTCCGAGTGCCCGACAATCACGTAGCTGCAATCCAGCTTGGCCAGCATCGGCCCGGACACATCGCCGGTATACGGCCCGGAGTCCTTCGGCGAGAGATCCTGCGCGCCATAGCGAATCAGTAGCTTGTCTCCCTCGATGAGGGCCTGCACGCTGCGCAACGCGGTGAACGGCACCAGCACCGCCACCTCGACCTTGGCGAAGTACTTCTCCGGCAGCGCGAAGGCAAGCTTCTGCACCAGAGCGATGGCCTCGAGGTGATGGAGGTTCATCTTCCAGTTGCCGGCAATCAACGGTTGGCGGGCCACGCCTTAAGTCTCCAGCACTGCGATGCCGGGCAGCGACTTGCCCTCCAGAAACTCCAGGGATGCGCCGCCACCGGTGGAGATGTGCGAGAACCCGTCCTCGGGTAATCCCAGCAACCGCACCGCGGCGGCCGAGTCACCGCCACCGACCACGCTGAACGCGCCCGATCCGGCGATGGTCTCCGCGACACCGCGAGTGCCCGCCGCGAACGGCGCCAGTTCGAATACGCCCATCGGACCGTTCCAGAACACGGTGGCGGCACCGGCCAACGCCCCGGCGAAGTCACGCACCGCCTGCGGCCCGATGTCCAGGCCCATCCACCCATCCGGGATGTCTTCGGCGGCAACCGTGCGGGTGTTCGCGTCCGCCGCGAACTTGTCGGCGATGACCACGTCGCGCGGCAGCCCGATGGTGTCGCCGGCGGCTTTGAGCAGCCGGGCGCACACGTCGACCATGTCGGGTTCCAACAGCGAGGAACCGACCGGGTGGCCGAGGGCTGCCAGGAACGTGAAGCACATGCCGCCGCCGACGAGCAGGGTATCGACCTTGGGCAGCAACGCCTCGATCACGGCAAGCTTGTCCGACACTTTCGACCCGCCCAGCACCACGGCGTAAGGACGGTCCGGAGCCTCGGAGAGGCGTCGTAGGGTGGTCAGCTCGGTAAGCACCAGGGTGCCGGCATAGCCGGGCAGCCGCTGCGCGATGTCGACGACCGAAGCCTGCACCCGATGCACGACGCCGAACCCGTCGGAGACGAACGCGCCGCCGGATCCCACCAGGGCGGCGAGCTCGTCGGCCAGCGCGCCGCGCTCGGCGGCGTCCTTGGACGTCTCCCGAGGGTCGAAGCGGACGTTCTCCAGCAGCGCGACCGAACCGTCGGACAGTCCGGTCACCGCGGCTCGAGCCGAGTCCCCGACGACGTCGGTCGCCGCCGCCACCGGGGTGCCCAGCAACTCACCGAGCCGCGCTGCGACCGGCGCCAGCGAGTACGCCGGGTCCGGGGCTCCTTTCGGGCGCCCCAGGTGCGCGGTCACCACCACCCGCGCGCCGGCTTCCTTCAGCGCCTGCAGCGTCGGCAGGGAGGCCCGGATCCGCCCGTCGTCAGTGATCCGCGCACCGTCCAGCGGCACGTTGAGATCGGTTCGAACCAGCACGGCCCGGCCCGACACGCCACCGGCGAGCAGGTCGTCCAGCGTCCTCACAGCTGCGCCCTCACAGCTGAGAGCCGACCAGCACAGTCAAGTCAGCCAGCCGGTTGGAGTAACCCCATTCGTTGTCGTACCAGCCGACGATCTTGACCTGGTTGCCGATCACCTTGGTCAGCGGCGAGTCGAAGATGCACGACGCAGGGTCGGTGATGATGTCCGAGGAGACGATCGGGTCGTCGCTGTAGCGCAGGATGCCCTTCAGCGGGCCGTCGGCGGCGGCCCGGAAAGCCTCGTTGACCTCCTCGACGCTGGTGTCCCGGGAGACCGACGCGGACAGATCGGTGATCGACCCCGTGGGGATCGGTACCCGCAGCGCGTAGCCGTCGAGCCTTCCGTTGAGGTCCGGCAGCACCAGCCCGATCGCTACGGCGGCCCCGGTGGACGTCGGCACGACGTTGATCGCGGCAGCCCGGGCCCGGCGCAGGTCCTTGTGCGGGGCGTCTTGGAGGTTCTGGTCCTGGGTGTAGGCGTGGATAGTGGTCATCAGGCCCTTGTCGATGCCGAGCGCGTCGTGCAGCACCTTGGCCATCGGGCCCAGGCAGTTCGTGGTGCACG
>DASUII010000246.1:0-2156 GCA_036279835.1 Pseudonocardiaceae bacterium | reverse complement strand
GCGAGCGTTGCGGGTGACCTACCGCGAGCTGATCACCGAGCTCGCGGCCGCCGACCTAGCTGCCGTGGTGGAGCCGGAATTGCCGGTGGTGCCCTTCGAACAGGTCGCAGCGGCGCTCGCCGAACTCGCCGCTGGGGTGCTACGCGCCGCCGTGGCAGTCGGGATAGCGGAGGTGACTCCGGGCTGTCAACCACCCCGACTCGCTGTGATCGGGATGGGCAAGTGCGGTGCGGCCGAACTCAATTACGTCTCGGACGTCGACGTGATCTTCGTGGGTGACTCCGAAAACGAACTGGGTGCCGCCACCAAGTTGGCGTCGGCGACGATGCGGGTGGCGTCGGCGTGCTTCGAGGTCGACGCGGCCCTGCGGCCCGAGGGCAAGGCCGGCGCACTGGTGCGCACCCTGCTAGGGCACCTGTCCTACTATCGCCGCTGGGCCAAGACCTGGGAGTTCCAGGCGCTGCTCAAAGCCCGCCCGGTCGCTGGTGACGTCGAGCTCGGGGGGCGTTATCTGGCGGCCGTCGGACCGATGGTGTGGACCGCGGCGGAGCGGGAGAACTTCGTGTCCGAGGTTCAGGCGATGCGCCGCCGGGTCGCCGACCACGTGCCCGCTGAGCTGGTGGACCGGGAGCTCAAGCTGGGTCACGGTGGCCTGCGCGACGTGGAGTTCGCTGTGCAGCTGATGCAGCTGGTGCACGGTCGCACCGACGAGTCGCTGCGGGTAGCGCCCACCGTGGCGGCGTTGGCCGCGTTGGCCGACGGCGGGTATGTCGGTCGCGACGACGCCGCGAACCTGGCGGCCTCCTACCGGTTTCTGCGCCTACTGGAGCACCGGTTGCAGCTGCAGAAGCTGCGCCGCACCCACCTGCTCCCGGCCGACGATGACACTGCGGCGTGGCGCTGGCTAGCCCGCGCCGCGGGGATGCGGCCCGACGGTCGCCACGATGCGCTCGAGGTGTTGCGAATCGAGCACACCCGGCAGTCCCACCGGGCCCGCCGGCTGCACCAGAAGCTGTTCTACCGTCCGTTGCTCGAGGCTGTGGCCAAGGTGCCCACCGAGGCGTACCGGTTGACGGAGACCTCGGCGAAGGCGCGGTTGGCGGCGCTGGGTTACGCCTCGCCGCAGGGTGCGCTGGGGCATCTGCGAGCGCTCACCGACGGGGTCTCCCGGCGCGCGGCGATCCAGTCGGCGCTGCTGCCCGTCCTGCTGGAGTACCTCGCCGACACCCCAGATCCCGACCGTGGCCTGGCCGCCTACCGCCGGGTCTCTGAGGCGCTCGACGATACCCCGTGGTATCTGCGGTTGCTGCGCGACGAGGGTGCCGTGGCACAGCGGCTGATGGCCCTGCTCGGCACCTCACGGATGGTGGCCGACCTGCTGGTGCGGGCGCCGGAGGCACTACAGCTACTGGCCGACCCGCAGGAGTTGGCAGGCCGCGATCCGGCCGAGGTGGCGACATCGCTGCGCTCCGCCGCATGCCGTCACCGCGACCCTGGCGCCGCGGTGACAGCCGCCCGGGCGCTGCGCCGCTACGAGCTGTTCCGGATCGCCAGCGCAGACCTGCTGGGGCTGCTCGACGTCGACGCGGTATGCGCTGCGCTATCTTCGGTCTGGGCCGCGGTACTGGCAGCGGCCCTCGACGTCGCGGTGCGTGCTGAGATCGAACGCAGGCAGGCCGAGCCGGCCCGGATCGCGGTGATCGCAATGGGTCGGCTCGGCGGGGCGGAGCTGGGCTACAACTCCGACGCCGACGTGCTGTTCGTCTGTGAGGCGCTAGCTGGGTCCGAAGAGACCGACGCCGTGCGTTTCGCCTCTTCAGTCGCCGAGTCGGTGCGCAACCTGCTTGGCTCACCCAGCCAGGATCCACCGCTGGTGATCGACACCGGGCTACGTCCGGAGGGGCGCTCAGGCGCGGTGGTACGCACCCTGTCGTCGTATCAGTCCTACTACACCCAGTGGGCCCAGACGTGGGAGGCGCAGGCGTTACTGCGGGCCAGCCCAGTAGCTGGCGATAGGGAGTTGGGGGAGCGGTTCATCTCGATGATCAACCCGGTGCGCTACCCCGCCGGCGGGTTGAGCGCGAGCCAAGCCACCGAGATCAGGAGGATCAAGGCCAGAGTCGACTCGGAGCGACTACCCCGCGGCGCCGACCCCA
>DASUII010000245.1:0-19068 GCA_036279835.1 Pseudonocardiaceae bacterium | reverse complement strand
GGGAACCCGAGCATGACGAGCCACACCAGCGCCGCGGCCAGCACCGCGACCCGATTCCCAGTCAGGCGCACCCACCCAGTGTGGCGCGCTGGGTGGGTGCGGTCACGAGGCTCAGCCCCGGGCGGCCGGCCGGATGTTGGCATTGCGGTGGAACACGTTCTCCGGGTCGTAGACGGCCTTGATGGCGGCGAGGCGACGTCGATCAGCATCGCCTGCGCGACAGAGAGCCCGGTGGCCGCCGCTATCCCGATCAGCGCCCGCCGGGCGGGCAGGCTCAAGCCGAGCAACGCCGCCAGGAACACCGTCCCGCCGAACCACGCCGTACCCACCACCGACGGCAGCGCTATCGCGACCACGGCCACCACCACCAGCGACAGCGGCGCCGGCCGGGGCGCCCCGTCGCGGGCAATGCGCAGCGCAGCCCGCAGGTATACCCCGACCAGCAGGGCGAGCGCGGCGAGCGCTACCCCGAGCGCAACTCCTGATACCGCCCCGCTCACCGCGTAGGCCACCGGGAACCCGAGCATGACGAGCCACACCAGCGCCGCGGCCAGCACCGCGACCCGATTCCCAGTCAGGCGCACCCACCCAGTGTGGCGCGCTGGGTGGGTGCGGTCACGAGGCTCAGCCGCGGGCGGCCGGCCGGATGGCATTGCGGTGGAACACGTTCTCCGGGTCGCCTGGCTGGTTCTCAAGATCGCTGATAGGCGCGGTCACCGTGCAGAATCGCGCGGCCATCACTCGGTTTCGGCGATCATGACAGGTCGTTGGATCGTCGGCAGGATCGACTAGCCGAACCTGCCAGAACACGACGCACTGCGCCTGCGACCGATCGCACAGCATTGTGGCGACCAAACGTCCAGCATGCATGCGACCAAATGTCCAAGCGGTCGCGTCGAACTGGCATGATGACGCCATGCCAACCGCTCCAGCGTCGCCGCTCGGGCGCCTGCTGCCCCGCCGTGCCGAACAGCAGGTTCGGGCCGCGCTGCAGGACACCCGAGTGGTGCTGATCAACGGTGCCCGGCAGTCCGGCAAGAGCACCCTGGTACAGGTGGTCGGTGCTGCATTAGATGCTCAATGGCGCAACCTTGATCGATCGGTGGTCCGCAACGCAGCCATGTCGGATCCGACGGAGTTCGTCGCGAGCGGTCAGCCGATGGTCATCGATGAGGTACAGCGGGTGCCCGAACTTCTGCTCGCCATCAAGGAGACGGTCGATGCTGATCCGCGACCTGGCCGGTTTTTGCTGACCGGATCGGCGCGGCTACTGGGACTCCGCGGGCTACCCGACGCGATGCCCGGCCGGATGGAGACCATCGAGCTGTGGCCGTTATCCCAGGGAGAAATCGACGATGCGCCCGATGGATTCATCGACGCTGTCTTCGCCGAGGGTCCTGAGTTGCGCCACGACTCCAAGGAGAGTCGCGCTGGATATGCCGGGCGGGTGGTCAGGGGCGGATTCCCGGAGGCGGTCGCACGGAACGACCAACGTCGCCGGGCCCGCTTCTTCGATTCCTATCTGGCCGATTTGATCAATCGAGACGTGATCCAGCTCTCGGAGATCGAACGAGGCGCCGAGATGCGTGCCTTGACCCGGCTGTTGGCTGCACGCTCCGGTCAGTTGGTCGTCACGGCCAGCATGGGCAGCGCGCTCGGACTCTCCAGGAATACCATCGCCCGCTACCTCAGCCTCTTGGAGGAGGTATTCCTGATCAAGCGAATCCCAGCATGGTCGCGCAACCTCAGCACCCGTGCCGTCGGCACACCCAAGGTGGCGATGGTCGATTCCGGCATTGCCGCCAACCTCCTCGATGCCGGCATCGATCGGTTGTTGCAACCGGGCGGCCCTTGGGGTCCGCTTCTTGAAGGCTTCGTGCTGATGGAGTTGTCTCGCCAGCTGACCTGGTCGAATCAGCGGGCAGAGCTGTACCACTACCGCACCAAGGACAAAGTCGAGGTCGATGCGGTCCTGGAAAACCGGCAGGGGCAGGTCGTTGGAATCGAGGTCAAGGCTGGGTCGACGGTCCGCGAGGAGGACTTCCGTGGGTTACGGCACCTCGCAGACCGGCTCGGCGACGACTTCATCGTCGGGCTGGTGCTCTACACCGGGGGCCAGACGCTTCCCTTCGGGCCGCGGCTGCGGGCGATGCCGATCAGTGCCCTGTGGCAGGTGGGTTCTTGTGGATGTGCACCGTGACGTTCATGCCGGGGACAAGGTCGAGATTGTCGACGTTGTCGAACCCGATCTTGACTGGGATGACCTGGGTGACCTTCTGGAAGTTTCCGCCGCTGTTGCTTTGCGGGAACAGCGAGAACACTGCGGCGGCTCCCCCTTGGATCTCCCGGACGCGGCCGGTGAGTGGGGTACCCGGGTAGGCGTCGACGTCGATGTCGACCACCTGCCCTACATGGACCGATTGGATGTCAGTCTCGTCGACGCGGGCGGTGACGTAGATGTCGTTCATGTTGTAGGCGACGGCGAGCGGGGTGCCGGTGGTGACGAACGTGCCTGGCACACCGTTGTCGACTGCCACAGTGCCATCGGCCGGGGCCTTGATGCTCATGAGAGGTTGGGCGAACCCGTCCTGGATCTTGACGCGACCGACGACCTCGCCCTCATGTACGGAGGCGCCCTGATTGATGCGCCAGTCGGAGAGCGTGCCGGTGGTGGGAGCGTTAATACTGATCTTGCTGCCGTCGACCTGGGCGTTGTCGGTGCTGACGTAGTTTCGGGCGTTGAGGAAGTAACTCGTGCCGAAGCCGGCGGCGGCGATCAGAGCCAAGATCAGGATGATGATCAGGCCGATACGAGTGGAGCGCTTGAGCTTGCGCCGGGGCGGGGTAGCCGCCGCGGCACCGTCGGTGGGCGCCTGAGCGGTCTGTGCGGGCGGCGCCGATACCGGGCCTTCCATGCGCACACCTTCCGTCGATGGGGGGAGCCTCACCTATAGGCTACGTTCCGTACCCTAATTTGGGGAGCCAATTTAGCGAGGCTGCCAGCGCGACGGAGTTATTCAGCTCACATGCGGACCAGTGGCATGATCACCTCGTCGACGATCTCGATCAGCACCTGGTCTGGAACCGGTGAGCGGTGCGCCAGGAAATACTGGCGTAGCAGATCTGGCCCCACGCTCGCGATGCGGGTGGTGAGCGCGGCGGGGCGGACCTCACCACGAACGGCGCCGCGCCGCAATACGTCGAGAAAGAGGTTGACGCCAGGTTCGATGAAGCGGGTCCGGACGACTTCCATGAGGTCGGGGTTTCGGATGGTCTCGGCCATCAGGCCACGGACCGCTTCGCCGGAGGGGCCGTTGAGCAGTTTGGCGAATCCGCGCAGGCAGCCGAGGACGTCCTCGCGCACGCTGCCGGTGTCCGGTGTCGCGCAGCAGCCTGGCAGGGTGTGGTGGACCGCGTCGGCCACCAGCTCGGCGCGGCTCGACCAGCGCCGGTACAGGGATCCCTTGCTCGCCCGGGCTCGGCTGGCCACGTGTTCCATCTTCAGTTCGGCGTAGCCGACCGCGGTCAGCTCGGCGAGAGTGGCTTGGAAGATCGCGGCGTAGAGCGCGTCACCGCGGCGTCGTGGCCCCTTGCGGTGATCGATCGCAACATTCACGGACTGGTTCTGCTCGCGAGTCTCGCTGACGCTGCTCAACGTCGACACCTCCTTGTGCCCTAGCTATTACAGAATGTCACGTAGCGGAAGAACAGGCTAGAGCACGTGGCGTTCCGATGGCACAGTAGATGTCATGAGCCGTCCCGCGGTAGCGAGCTCGGCTGCGAGCCCCAACGGGGCCGCCGCCCGGCCGGTAGGTGCTGGAGCGCGCAATTCGGGAGGTTGGGGATTGCCGCTGGCGGTGTTGGTCGCCGGGATGTTCATGTCGGTCCTGGACATCAGCATCGTCAATGTGGCCATCCCCACCATTCAGAACGACTTCGGGGCGACCACCGACGATGTGCAGTGGGTGGTTACCGGGTACACCTTGGCACTGGGCGTGGTGGTGCCGGTCACCGCGTGGTTGGGGGACCGCTTCGGGCTTAGCCGGGTCTACAACCTCGCGCTGCTGGCGTTCGCCGCCGGCTCGGCGCTGTGCGGCCTGGCCTGGGATCTCAACAGCCTGGTGATCTTCCGGATCGTCCAGGCGATCCCTGGTGGGATCCTGCCGGTGATCACGCTGTCGATCCTGTACCGGATCGTGCCGCGGGAGAAGCTCGGTGCCGCGATGGGCCTGTACGGCCTGGGCATCGTGTTCGCCCCCGCGGTCGGCCCGACGTTGGGCGGCTATCTCGTCGAGTACGTGGACTGGCGGCTGATCTTCTACATCAACGTGCCGGTCGGGATCCTGGGCGCGGTGGCCGCGGCGCTGGTGTTGCCCTGGTTCCCGACGGTGGCCGGCCGGCGCTTCGATGTGCTGGGCTTCGTGACCATCGCCAGTGGCTTGTTCGCGGTGTTGCTGGCGCTGTCGGAGGGCGAATCCTGGGGATGGGCGTCCTACCGGGTCCTGATGCTGATCACCTACAGCGCGCTGAGCCTGGCGCTGTTCGTGGTGATCGAGCTGCAGGTGGCCGACCCGTTGCTGGATATCCGCATCTTCCGCCACCGGGCGTTCACCTACACGCTGCTGTTGATCGCGGTGCTGATGGTGGTCATGTTCGGGGTGCTGTTCTACATCCCGTTGTTCCTGCAGCAGGCCCAGGGACTGGGGGCATTCGACGCAGGGCTCACGCTGTTGCCCCAGGCGCTGGTGATGGGGTTCTTGATGCCGATCGCCGGGCGGGTCTATGACCGCATCGGGCCCCGCTGGCCGGCCGCGATCGGCCTGGCGATCGTCGCGATCGGTACCTATCAGCTGCACACGCTGACCCTCGACAGCTCCCGTGGTCACGTCATGTGGTTGCTGGTGATCCAAGGTGCCGGTTTGGGGATGGCGATGATGCCGATCTTCACCGGAGGTATCGCGGTCATCCCGATGACCGAGGTCAATGCCGCCAGCGCGTTCAACAACGTCGTGCAGCGGGTCTCGGGTGCACTCGGCTTGGCCGTGCTCACCGCGATCCTGACCACCCAGCAGGCCCAGCAGATGGCCGGACGCGCCGCATTGATGCCCGCGAATATGCCCACCCCCGACCTCGGTCCGACCGCCCCACCGGGAGCAGGGGTGTACGCCACCTACACGCTGACGAAGCTGCAGGTGTTCGTCGGCGCGATCGACGACCTGTTCCTGATCGCTTCCGTTCTCAGCGCGCTGGCCGCGGTGGGGGCGCTGGTGCTGCTGCGATCCGGACCCGCTCCCGCGACTCCGGCCGGTTTCACCACGCCACAACAGGCGCCCGCGCCGCCGGCATCGCCCAACGGTGAGGTGCGCCACCTTGTCCCGTCCGCCAACGCCGACTCAGCCCCACCCGACCCGTCCCGCAAGGTGAGCTCCCGACAGGCTTGATCAACCCTGCTGTCGCGCAATAATGAGTAGAGCACGTGACGTCTCTTATGGCACCGTGGTGCTGTGGCGAGGGAGTCGGGGATAACGGCCGCCAACAGGGTGACCGCACGGCCGGCTGGTACACGGCTTGGCGGAGACGACGACCAGGCAGGCTGGCGGCTGCCGCTGGTGGTGCTGATCGCCGGGATGTTCATGTCGATCCTGGACCTCAGCATCGTCAATGTGGCCCTGCCCACCATTCAGAACGAGTTCGGTGCGGCCACCAGCGACGCCCAATGGGTGGTCACCGGCTATTCGCTGGCGGAGGGTGTGGTCGTCCCGGTCAGTGCTTGGTTGGGGGACCGTTTCGGGGTGACCAAGGTTTACAACCTGGCGCTGCTAGGGTTTGCCGGCGGCTCGGCGCTGTGCGGGCTGGCGTGGAGCCTGAACAGTCTGGTGATCTTCCGGGTCGTTCAGGGGGTCCTGGGCGGGATCCTGCCAGTGATCACGATGGCGATCTTGCTACGGATCGTGCCCAAGGACCGGCTCGGCACTGCCTTTGGCATGTACGGCCTGGGCGCCGTGGTCGCCCCGGCGATCGGACCGGCCCTGGGTGGGTACCTGGTCGAGTACGTGAACTGGCGATTGATCTTCTTCATCAACGTGCCGATCGGGATCCTCGGCGCGATCGCCGCCGCACTGGTATTGCCGGCGTTCCCTGGCCTTACCAAGCGGCGGTTCGACGTACTCGGCTTCGTCACCGTGGCCGGCGGGCTGTTCACCCTGCTGCTAGCGCTGTCGAAGGGTGAGGACTGGCGTTGGGACTCGTATCGGATCCTGGGTCTGATCACCTTTAGCGTGCTGAGCCTGGCGTTGTTCGTCGTGATCGAGCTTGAGGTCGACGACCCGTTGCTTGATCTCCGAGTGTTCCGATACGGGGCGTTCACCCACTCACTGCTGTTGATCTCATCGTTGTCAGTGGTGCTGTTTGCGGTGGTGTTCTACGTGCCACAGTTCCTGCAGCGAGGCCAGGGACTGGGGGCGTTCGATACCGGACTCATCCTGCTGCCGCCAGCGCTGGTGATGGGAGTGTTGATGCCCGTTTCCGGGCAGATCTATGATCGCATCGGACCCCGTTGGCCGGCGGCTTTCGGCTTGACGATCGCGGCGGTTGGCAACTACCTGCTGCACACGATCAATCCCGACACCTCCCGCGAACACATCATGTTGTTGCTGATGCTGCAATACGCCGGACTGGGAATCGGGATGATGCCGATCTTCAGCTCGGGACTCGCGGTTATCCCCACCGCACACGCCAACGCCGCCAGCGCATTCAACAACGTCGTGCAGCGCACTTCAGGTGCGTTCGGGGTCGCGGTGTGCACCGCGATCCTGACCACCCAACAGGCGCAACTGATGGCTGGACGGGCTGCCTTGATGCCCGCAACCACCCCACTGCCGAATCTCGGTCCGGCAGCTCCGCCCGGGGCGGATCTGTACGCCACCTACCACCAGGCCGATCTGCGGGCATTCGTCGGAGCGATCGACAACCTGTTTCTGATCTTCGCCGCACTCTGCGCCCTGACCGCGCTGGGGGCGTTGCTGATGCGGTCCGGACGTACCCCCGCGGCTGCGATCGACCCCGTCCCACCGGCCTCCGGGTCACCATCCACCAACGGCCGGCCACGCCCGCGCCCCGGGGGGACGGCCGTGAACTCGACAGCACGGACGTTGGTCGCCCAGTGCGACGTCGGTTCTGATCTTGGCAGCCCGGGCGTCCCGGCGGATCTGGTGTCATGATCGAGTTCGTGTAACGATCTGACCCGAATCGGCACTGAGGTGCGTGCACGAGGTAGGGAGGCGTGGCGTGGCGCAGAACGGCTGGCACAGGGTTGACCCGGCCGATGTGCCGGATGACGGGCGGGTGCGCAGCGTCGTCGTCGACGGTCGCACCGTGGCACTGTCCCGGTGCGGTGCACGGCTGGGCGCTCTGGAGAACCGCTGCCCACATCAGGGCGGTCCGCTGGGTGAGGGCTCCATCGAGAAGGGCCTGCTGCGGTGCCCGTGGCACGGTTACGACTACGACCCGCTGACGGGTAAGCCACCTGAGGGCTTTTCCGACGGAGTCCCGGCCTACCAGGTCGACGAGCGCGACGACGGTGTGTACGTGCAGCTCCCACCGCTGCGCACCGAGGTCCGCACGGTCGCCGACGTCATGGTGGAGACGCTGGTCGCACACGGTGTGACCCGGGTGTTCGGCATGGTCGGGCATTCCAATCTCGGCTTCGCCGATGCGCTGCGGCGGGCGGAACAACGCGGCGAGCTGACCTACATCGGGATCCGGCACGAGGGCGCCGCGGCGTTCGCGGCGAGCGCCTACGGGAAGCTGACCGGGCGTCCAGCCGCCTGCTTCGCGATCGCGGGCCCCGGGTCGACGAACCTGCTGACCGGTCTGTACGACGCCAAGCTCGACCAGTCGCCGGTCGTGGCGATCTCCGGGCAGGTGCCGTCGAAGGTGTTGGGACGCGGCGCGTTCCAGGACGTCGACCTGTCCGCGGTGTTCAAGGACGTCGCGGTGTCGACCACCACGGTCAACAGTGGCAGCGATCACGCGGAGCTGGCGGCGCTGGCGGTGAAACATGCGATCGACGGACGGGGCGTGGCGCATCTCGTGCTGCCCGACGAAGTGCAGGTGCAGCCCTCGGCGGCGGTCGCAGCCCGGCCCCAAGGGCGGCTGTCCAAGCGGCGGATCCGCCCTGACGACGCCGCGCTGTCCGACGCAGCGGCCTTGGTCCGGGACGCTCGGCGGCCGGTGCTGATCGTCGGACACGGCGCCCGCAGCGCGGCCGACGAGGTGCGGGTGCTCGCCGAACGGCTGAACGCGCCGGTGCTGACCACCTTCAAGGCCAAGGGACTCGTGCCGGACACCCATCCGCTGGGCGCTGGTGTGCTCGGGCGTAGCGGCACCCCGGTGGCGAGCTGGCTGATGAACGAATCCGACCTGTTGATCGTCATCGGGGCATCGTTTTCCAACCACACCGGCATCGCGCCCTACAAACCGATCGTGCAGATCGATGACGACCACGCCGCGATCGGACGATTCGACGCCGTCACCGCCGACGTGCTGGGCGACGCGGTGATCACCCTGACCGCACTGATCGACACCCTGGACGAGGTGAAAGCGACCGACCAGCGGCCGGATGTGGCCGAACGTTGGGCGATTTGGCGAGCGGAGAAGGCCCGCCGCGCCGCGGATGACCGCGGCCGGGGGGTCGGCGCCGCCGCGGTGTTCCACGCGCTGTCGGAGCACCTGCCAGCGGATGCCGTGGTCACGGTGGACGTCGGTAATCACGCCTACTCGCTGGGTCGGTACCTGGAGTCCAAGGGGCAACCGGTGCTCATGTCCGGCTACCTCGGTTCGATCGGCTTCGGCTATCCCGCCGCGATGGGCGCCTGGGTGGCAGCACCTGATCGGCCCATCGTCGCGGTCACCGGCGACGGCGGCTTCGGTCAGTACGCCACCGAGCTCACTACCGCGGTGAAGTACGGCATCCCGATCAAGCACGTGTTGCTGAACAACCATGCGCTGGGCAAGATCAGCAAAGAGCAGCTCGCCGAGGATTACCCGGTGTGGCACACCTCATTGCACAATCCGGACTGGGCCGCCTACGCACGGCTGTGTGGGGCCACCGGAATCCGGGTGACCAGTCGCGACCAGCTCGACGTGGCGATGAGCACATTATTCGCCTCGGACGGCCCCGCATTGCTGTGCGTGGAACAGGACGCCGAACTCCTGTAACCAGATTCGAGCCCGAGGAGCAGGTTATGACCGAACCGCGTTACGACGACCTGAAGGCGTTGTTCATCAACTGCACGCTGAAGCGCTCGCCCGAGCCCAGCAACACCGCGGGACTGATCGAGGTCAGCACCCGCATCATGGAAAAGCACGGTGTGCAGGTCGAGGTGTTGCGGGCGATCGACCACGACATCGCCATCGGCGTGTGGCCCGACATGACTGAGCACGGCTGGGCGAGCGACGCATGGCCGTCGATATACGAGAAGGTGCTGGCCGCTGACATCCTGGTGATCGCCGGGTCGATCTGGTTGGGGGACAACAGCTCCGTGACCAAGCAGATCATCGAACGGCTCTATGCCTGCTCGCACCTGCTCAACGACGCCGGCCAGTATGCCTACTACGGCCGGGTAGGCGGCTGTCTGATCACCGGCAACGAGGACGGCGTCAAGCACTGCGCGATGAACGTGCTCTACAGCTTGCAACACCTCGGCTACACCATTCCCCCACAAGCTGACGCGGGCTGGATCGGCGAAGCCGGACCGGGTCCGTCCTACCTGGATCCCGGATCCGGTGGACCGGAAAACGAGTTCACCAACCGGAACACCACCTTCATGACGTGGAACCTGATGCATCTCGCCCGGATGCTCAAGGACGCCGGTGGTATCCCCGCGCACGGCAACCAAAGATCCGAGTGGGACGCCGGCTGCCGGTTCGACTTCGAGAATCCTGACTACCGCTGACGGTCCTTACTTCTCCACAAAGGTGAGGTCGAGGAGGTCAGCTTGGAATGCGATGTGCTGGTTGCGCTGTTGCAGCAGGTCGCTGAGATGCACCTCGGTGGTGTCCCGCAACAGCACCCGATCGTTCTCGTCCCGGGTGGGCGTGGCTGAACTGGCGAGCAACCAGTCACCGAGGTTGCCGATGAATCCCTTGTCGACCGCTTTGAGGTAGTCCGTGCACCGCCGGAAAAGCTTGGGCAGGATGAGCTGGCCGTTGGTCCCGATGGAGGCCTGGTCGGCCAGCACCCAGTCCGCTGTGGTGTCTCGCCCCCAGACTCCCAGCCCGCTCGTCCGAGCTTTGTCGGCAACGGACCGCAGCTGACTGCGGTGGCTCGCGGAAGCTGATGTATACACCGTATAGTACGCCTGCCCCTCCGAGAGAAGGCGGCGGGCGGATCCGGTCGGCGCGCTTCAATGCCTGATAGTACGTGGCGTCATCGGCGATCAAACGGACCGAGTCCCCGTCCGGCTCGTAGCCGACGATGACCAACTTACCGTGTATGCAGAGGAAAAAAGGCGCTGCCATTGAAAGCATTTCTTTGTGTGCACCGGAGAATCCAGCGAGTTCAGGCTAGGCAGATCGTACGGTCACCGGGACGTTGCGAGCGGCGAAGATGCCACGGCTGTAGAACTCCAACGGCACCCTGGGAGTCAGCCGGATCTCGGCGTAGCGGTCTAGCAGCACGCCCACCGCGACCCTGCCCTCCACCCGGGCGAGCAGCTGGCCGATGCAGAAGTGGATGCCGTAGCCGAAGGCAAGGTGGTGCTTGCCAGAGCGACGGATGTCGAACCGGTCCGGGTCGGGGAACTCGCGTTCGTCCCGGTTGGCGGACAGCAGCCAGGGCGTGACGACCACATCCGCCGGGATGACCTGCCCGCTGAGCTCGACCTCGGCCGTGGTCACCCGGCCGACCTGGGTGAACGAGGACCGGTAGCGCAGCACCTCCTCGATGGTGGGCTCCACCAGCGAGCGGTCCGCCTGCAGCTGCGCCCACACCTCGGGGTGCTCATCCAGGCACAGCACGGTGTTGCCGAGCAGTGCGGTGGTGGTGATGTGTCCGGCGATCAGCAGCACGATGGAAAAGTTCACCACCTCCTCGTCGGTCAGCCGCTCACCGTCGGCCTCCACCGCGGCGAGTCTGCTGATCAGGTCCTCGCGTGGGTGGGCACGCCGTTCGGTGCAGTACTCGCCCAGGTAGGCGACCATATCCGCGGTGCTCTCCTCGATCTTCCTGGCCAGCTCGGGGTCATTCGGGTCGGCCATGTCGCTGGCGAAGAGCCGGTCCGCCCAGGACCGGAACAGCTCACGGTCGGCGGCCGGCAGACCCAGCAGCTCGGCGATCACGGTGACCGGCAGCGGGTAGGCCAGCGCCGAGACGAGGTCGAACTCGTCGGCGCCGCCGGTAACGTCGAGCAATTCGCCGGTGACCTCGGCGATCCGGGGAGCCAGTCCCATGACGATCTTCGGGCTGAACACCGCACCGACCAGCCGGCGCAACGTGTGGTGGCGAGGTGGGTCGGTCCGGGTCAGATTGCCCTGGGAGAACTTCTCCCCCACCGGAAACACCCGACCAACCTCGGAGGAGAACACCTGCGGGTCGGAGATCGCTCGCGCCACGTCGGCGTAGCGGAAGACGTGCCAGATGCCGTAGGCATCGCGCCACACCGGGTGCTCATCGCGCATCTCGCGTAGCCAGGGCAGCAAGGTGTGACCACCGTCGTCGATGGTCGGCGGGATGGTGTGCCGGTCTGCGGTCATGGTTGCTCCCGTGGTTGCTGCGGTGGAGTGGCTGCGGCGGGGTCACCTTCCGCCCGTATCCAGTCGAACAGCTCGATGGCCCGCGGCGCGATCGCTTTTAGCGCCGCCAAGCCGGCGGCGTCGCTGGCGGCGGCCCCACCCGCCGTGCCCAACGGCAGCGGGCGTGGCGTCGTCACACCATCTTCCTGCACTCGTTAGCCTTGGCGCCCGCACAGCGCGAAAGAGGGAATGTCAATGCTGGTCCTGCACGGGTTCTGGTCCACCTCGAACGGGTTGTGCCTGTGGTCTGAAGATTCCGATCTCACTGTGAAGAGTCTCAGCCAGGCGCTGCGCTCGGCGCGGCCACATCCGTTCGCCGCAACCGCCGACGTGATCGCTGGGATCCACGCGGGCAAGCCCAGTACCGCGGTCCTGCTGTTGCCGTCGTTGCGCTCGGCGCCGCTGGACTCGCCGCAGCTGATCCGGATTACGCCGCGCCCGGCACCGCAAAACCCACCGGCGCTGCTGCCGTGGACCATTCCCGTGGTGTGTTTCGATGCCGAGTCGGCGTTGACCGCTCTTGACGATCAAGTCGCGGACGTCCGGTACGGCGCGTCCATCGCCTACCTCGCTGATCTGGCGGCCTTCGCGCGGGAGCTGGTCGAGCGCGGGCGGGTTCTGCCCGCACTCGCGCACGACAGGCACGGGGTCAATGGGCACGGGGGCGTGGCGTTCTGGCGTCCGGTGTTGCAGGGTCCCGATATCGTCGCGATGAATACCCTGATCGCCGCGATGCCGCCGGTGTGCCGGGCCCAGCAAGGTGAGCACGACGCGCACGAGCTTGCCAACTCGGCGCTGCACGCCATGCTGGACGCGGCCATGCGTGCGGCGTTGCCACCCGGGATCGATCTCCTGCCGTCACGGCGCGGCCGTGGCGCACAACGCCTGCCCGCCACACAGGCCTGGCTCACGGCACTGACCGCTCCGAACGGCCGCTTCGAGGCGGATCCGGACGAGCTCGACACGCTGGTCGAGTCGCTGCGGCCGTGGGAGGACGTCGGGATCGGCAAGGTGGGCCCGGCCAGGGCGACCTTCCGGCTCACGGAGATCGAGACCGGAACCGAGGCGGAGCGCGAGACCGAATCCGAGGTGACTGAGACCGAGGAGATTCGGGCCGGCACAGGTTGGCGGCTTGAGTTCCTTCTGCAATCCATGGCCGATCCCAGCCTGCTGGTGCCCGCCGAGCAGGCGTGGAACGCCGACGGCAGCTTGCGCCGGTGGCTGGATCGCCCGGAGGAACTGCTGCTGGCCGAACTCGGCCGAGCCAGCCGGATCTACCCCGAGCTGGTGCCCGCGCTGCGCACGGCTCGCCCGTGTGACCTGTTCCTGAACACCGAGGGCGCCTACCATTTCCTGTCCACCGCCGCGGCGGTGCTCGACGAGGCCGGGTTCGGCGTCCTGGTGCCGTCCTGGTGGGACCGGCGCCGCAAGCTAGGGCTCGCCCTGTCGGCGTACACCCCGGTCGACGGTGTGGTCGCCAAGGCCAGCAAGTTCGGTCGCAATCAGCTCGTCGAGTTCCGGTGGGAGCTCGCGGTCGGCGACGACACCCTCACCGAGGACGAGATCGCCGCGCTCGCCGCGACCAAAGCGCCGCTGATCCGGCTGCGCGGCCAGTGGGTGGCGGTGGACCCCGAGCAGCTGCGCCGCGGGCTGGAATTCCTGGCGCGCACGCCCACCGGGCGAAAGACCGCGGCCGAGGTCCTCGCACTGGCCGCCAGCCACCCCGACGACGTCGACACCCCGCTGGAGCTGACCTCGGTGCGCGCCGACGGCTGGCTGGGCGAGCTGCTCAGCGGCACCACTGCCCAGTCGCTGCAACCACTCGAACCCCCGCCCGGGCTCACCGCGACACTGCGCCCCTACCAACAACGAGGGCTGTCGTGGCTGGCGTTTCTGTCCTCGCTCGGGTTGGGTAGTTGCCTGGCCGACGACATGGGACTGGGCAAGACCGTGCAATTGCTGGCTATGGAATGTCTGCAGCGCCACCAGGACCCCGGCACCGGACCCACGCTGCTGCTGTGCCCGATGTCGCTGGTCGGCAACTGGCAGCGGGAGGTGGCGAAGTTCGCTCCCAGATTGCGGGTCTACCCGCATCACGGCGGCGCACGACTGCACGGCGATGCGCTGCACGAGCACCTGGACGATACCGACCTGGTCGTCACCACCTACGCCACCGCAACCCGCGACATCGACGAGCTCGCCGGATACCAGTGGAACAGGGTCGTGCTGGACGAGGCGCAGGCGGTGAAGAACAGCCTGTCCCGAGCAGCCAAGGCGGTGCGGCGGCTGGATGCGGCCCACCGCGTCGCGCTGACCGGGACCCCGGTGGAGAACCGCCTCGCCGAGCTGTGGTCGATCATGGACTTCCTCAATCCCGGCCTGCTCGGCTCGTCCGAGCTGTTTCGCGCCCGCTACGCGATCCCAGTCGAACGGTACGGGCAGACCGAACCGGCACAGCGGCTGCGCGCGATCACCCGGCCCTACCTGCTGCGCCGGCTCAAGACCGACCCGGCGATCATCGACGACCTGCCCGAGAAGATCGAGATCAAGCAGTACTGCCAGCTCACTGTCGAGCAGGCCTCGCTGTACCAGTCGGTCGTCGACGACATGCTGGAGAAGATTGAAAACACCGAGGGGATCGAGCGGCGGGGCAATGTGCTCGCCGCGATGGCCAAGCTCAAGCAGGTCTGCAACCACCCGGCGCACCTGCTGCACGACCGCTCGCCCATCGGCACGCGGTCGGGCAAGGTGATCCGGCTCGAGGAGATCCTGGAGGAGATCCTCGCGGAGGGCGACCGGGTGCTGTGCTTCACCCAGTTCACCGAGTTCGCCGAGATGCTGATGCCGCACCTGGCCGCGCGCTTCGGCCAGGACGTGCTCTATCTGCACGGCGGCACCCCCAGGACCCGGCGCGACGAGATGGTGGCCCGTTTCCAGTCCGGGGACGGTCCGCCGATCTTTTTGCTGTCGCTGAAGGCGGGCGGAACGGGGCTGAACCTCACCGCCGCCAACCATGTGGTTCACCTCGACCGGTGGTGGAACCCGGCCGTGGAGAACCAGGCGACCGACCGCGCGTTCCGGATCGGGCAGAAGCGCACCGTGCAGGTGCGCAAGTTCATTTGCACGGGCACCCTCGAGGAGAAGATCGACGACATGATCGAGGAGAAGAAGGCACTGGCCGATCTCGTGGTCAGCGACGGCGAGGGCTGGCTGACCGAGCTGTCCACCCGCGACCTGCGCGAGGTATTCGCGCTGTCTGCGGGGGCTGTCGGTGAGTAACTGGTTTCCACCGCGGTCCCGCCCGCGCACCGTTGAGGGCGGCCTCAAGGCCCGCAGCACCCGCGGCGCGATCGCCCAGAATTGGTGGTCCGAGCGGTTCATCGAGGTCCTCGAAGACATCGGTATGGGTAACCGACTCCAGCGCGGGAGAAGCTACGCCCGCACCGGGCAGGTGATCTCGATGGACGTAACTCCGGGATCGGTCACCGCCCAAGTGCAGGGCAGCCGGGCGCGGCCCTACCGGGTACGGATCGGGATTGCCGCGTTCGGCAAGTCCGAGTGGGCCCGGGCCGAGCATGCCCTGGCCGCCAACGCCTGGTACACGGCAATGCTGCTGTCCGGCGAGATGCCCGATGACATCGAGGACGTCTTCGCCGGCCTCGGGCTGTCGCTGTTCCCGGCCACCGAACGGGACCTGTCGCTGGACTGCTCCTGCCCCGATCATGCGGTGCCGTGCAAGCACCTCGCCGCGACGTTCTATCTGCTGGCGGAGTCCTTCGACGATGACCCGTTCGCCATCCTCGCCTGGCGCGGGCGTGAGCGTGCGGACCTGCTGGCCAACCTGCAGGCCGCCCGCTGCGACGGTCCACCGGCCGCCGACCGCGGCGAGCAGCTGGGCCGGCCGCTCGTCGACTGCCTCGACTGCTACTTCGCCCCGCAGGCGCAGACTTCCGCGCCGAACCCGCCGACGACCTCGTCCACCGCGCTGCTCGACCAGCTCCCGGACGTCACTGTCGCAGTGCGCGCCCGGCCGCTGATCGAACTACTCCGACCCGCCTACCTCGCACTCGGGCACGGTGACAACCGGGAGTGACGGAATCATCAGCGGCCTGATCGTTTGCTGCGTTGCGGATGTGCCGCGGGTGGCAACTTTCGGCTGCTCGCCGATCGCTCGGCGGGCGGGATCAGCTGGTCCGGTAGAGGCCCTCGGCGTAGGCGGGGCCGTAGTAGCGCTCGAGGTCCTCCAAGGTGTCGTTCGGTCGTTCCAGCCGCTGGGCGATCTGGGCGCGGGACGGCGCGGCTTGCGGATCCCAGCTGGCCGGTTGCCACAGATTCGAGCGCAGAAACGCTTTGGCACAGTGATAGAAGACCTGGTCGATCTCGACGATGAGAGCCAGCAGCGGCCGGTGGCCCTTGACTCGCATCTGATCGAAGAACGGTGCGTCGCGCACTAGCCGCGCTCTACCGTTGATCCGCAAGGTGTCCGGACGGCCGGGAATAAGATAGATCAGGCCGACGTGCGGGTTGGTCAGGATATTGCGGAAGCCGTCGAGGCGTCGGTTTCCTGGTCGCTCCGGGACGGCGATGGTCGTGTCGTCGAGCACGCGGGTGAAGCCCGGCGGGTCGCCCTTGGGGGAGACGTCGCAACTACCGTCGGCATTCGAGGTGGCGACCAGGCACAACGGCGAGCTGGCGAGCCACCGCTTGTCGTACTCGTGCAGCCCGGGCCGGGCCTTGGCCGCGACTCTGGGTAGCGGCTCGCCGATAAGCTCCCGCAGCTGCGCCTCAGAGGTGATCTCCGTCATGTAACCAGTGTCCAGGTCAACCGACCCGACGCACAGCGGATTAGGACCAGGCGGCCCGGGAACGACAACGTAAGGTCAACCGCGGAGGGCGGATCATGGCGCTGCGAGGCGACGTACTGCGGGCTGCGCTCGACCGGTTCCTGGCCACTGGACTTGACGATGCCCTCTCCTGCCCGGCGCCGGGCGAGGCGAAGCAGCGCGCGCTGGCGCTGTTCACGTCGGTGGTGGCGACGGTACCGGCCTACCGTGCGTTCCTCGCCGAGCACGACGTCGACCCCGCGGCGGTGCGGACCGTCGATGACTTCCGGGCGCTACCGCTACTCACCAAGGACAACTACCTGCGCCGGCACCCGCTGGCGCAGCTGTGCCGGGGGGGCGAGCTGGTGAGCTGCGACATGATCGCGGTGTCCTCCGGCTCCACCGGCGAACCCACCTTCTGGCCGCGGTCGGTAGCCGACGAGTTCGCCGTGGCCACCCGGTTCGAGCAGGTCTTCCACGACAGTTTCGACGCTGATCAGCGCACGACGCTGGCTGTGGTGTGCTTCGCGCTGGGGACCTGGGTCGGCGGGATGTACACCGCGAACTGCTGCCGGCACCTGTCCGCCAAGGGCTACCCGATCACGGTGATCACTCCCGGTAGCAATGTCGACGAGATCCTACGGGTGATCACCGCGCTGGGCCCGCAGTTCGAGCAGGTGGTGTTGCTGGGGTACCCGCCGTTTCTCAAGGGCGTCATCGACACCGGCTTGAGCCGTGGCGTGCCATGGCCGGACTACCACGTCAAGCTGGTGCTGGCCGGTGAGGTGTTCAGCGAGGAATGGCGCGTGCTGGTGGGCGAACGTCTGGGCGGTGGCGAGCCGTGTTTCGGTTCAGCCTCGCTATATGGCACCGCCGATGCGGGTGTGTTGGCCACTGAGACGCCGCTGTCGATCTGCATCCGCCGTTACCTGGCCGCGCGCCCGGACGTCGCGCGGGAGTTGTTCGGCGAGTCGCGGCTGCCCACACTCGCCCAGTACGACCCCCGCAGCCGGCTGTTCGAGACCCACGACGACACCCTGCTGTTCACCGGCGACAACGGGATTCCGCTGATTCGCTACCACATCGCCGATACTGGTGGGCTCACCTCGTTCGACGCGATGCTCGCTTTTCTGACCGATCACGGCTTCGCCCCGGCCGCCGAGCTCGGTGCCGGTCGGCGTGGCATCCGTGCGCTGCCGTTCGTGTATGTGTTCGGCCGCTCGCAGTTCACGGTGTCCTACTTCGGCGCGAACATCTACCCGGAGAACGTCATCGTCGGTCTGGAGCAGCCACCGGTCGCGCCGTGGGTCACCGGCAAGTTCGTGATGGAGTCCAAGGAGGACGCCGACCACGACCGGTACCTGGCCATCGCCGTCGAGCTGGCTGCGGGGTTGGCCGGCACCGAGGAGATGCGAGACGGGATCGCACAGTCGATCGCCGGTCAGCTCCGCAGGCTCAACAGCGAATTCGCCCACTACACGCCGCTGGCGCACCAGCTCCCGAGGGTGACCCTGCACCCGGCCGGCGACCCGGATTACTTCCCCGCTGGCGTCAAGCACAGGTACTCCCGCTAATCACGGCACGGAATGGAACGCCCGATAGCGGCAATAATAACGGCAGGTAAAGGAGCTGGGATTTCCCTGAACGTTTCCCGAGAGATCGCCATAAGGCGTACCAACTGAGCCCAGCGCCGCGATCCAACGGGCATGAAGTGCGTACTGACACTGGCGGTGACAGCGCTACTCTGCACCGCTGGTGCGGGACTGGCCTCTGCGGAGATCGCGCCGGCGGTCCAGGCCTCGACGGTGGCCAGGCACTCGACGCTGACCCCACCCCAACGCATCACCGCGCCCGCTGTCGGCGGCGATACCGCTCCGGCCACACAGCTGGCAGCGGTTGCGTCAGCAGTTGACCAAGCCAGCACCGCAGCGACGACGGCTCAGCAGGCGATGCACGCGGTACTCCCGGACGCCCAGGACGGATTCGAGGTCTTCGACCTACCGACCGGGGCGGTGCTCACCAGTCACAACGCCGGCCAGCAATTCGCCGCCATGTCGGTGGTCAAGTTGCTGATCGCCCTTGACGCATTGGATCGCAATAACTGGGAAACCCCGGATGGTGCGACACAACAGGAAATACACCAGATGCTCGCGGACAGCGATGACGAGATCGCAAACCGCCTCTGGACTGCCGGCGGTGGCCCCGCCATCGTGACCAGAATGGTCGGCCAGCTCGGGCTCACCGGCACCCAGCCGCCGGACGACCCCGGCGAGTGGGGTGACACGCTGATCACGCCGCAGGACATGGTGATGGTGTATCGCTACATCACCGAGCAGGTACCCGGCGCCGACCGGAATCTGTTGCTCGGTGCGCTCGCCGACGCCCCGAGGATTGCCGCGGACGGCTTCAACCAGTACTTCGGCATTCCGGACGGGATGCCGCACACCAACTG
>DASUII010000244.1:0-6738 GCA_036279835.1 Pseudonocardiaceae bacterium | reverse complement strand
CATCGCGGGCAGGTGCTCACGCGCACCCGGATCCTGGAGCACGTGTGGGACTTCGCCTACGATGGCGTGTCCAACGTCGTCGATCAGTACGTGCTGTACCTGCGCCGCAAGATCGACCGCCCGTTCGGGCTGGAGCAGCTGGAGACCGTGCGGGGTGCGGGCTACCGGTTGCGCACCGAACCCGCCACGGTCGGATCCCGGTGAAGGCCGGGCGGCGAGGGTAGGGACGCGACGATGCCGTTGCGGTTGCGGCTGGCGATGCTCTTCGCGCTCGGCACAGCAGCGGTGATCGCCGCGGCCGCGTTGGCGTTCGTGCTGCAGCTTCGGGTGAGTCTGGACGCCTCAGTGGACTCCGGCCTGCGAGCCCGGGTACGCGCCGTGGCTGACGAGCTGGACACCGAGGGGGTGCTGCCGCAGCTTGGCCCGACTGCGCAGATCGTGCAGATCCGCACGCTCGACGGCAGGCTGCTGATCTCCTCACCCGCAGCCGGTATCCAACCGTTGCTCGACGCCGCCCAGCGGCAGCAGGCGTTGACCGGCCAGGTCTCGTTCACCACCCGAGTGACCGGCGTCCGAAGCCGCCTGCTGGGCAGCAGTGTGCTCGCGGGTGGACAGCGGGTGCTGGTCGTGGTGGGCACCGCCAGCGACGTGTCCGATGCTGCGGTGGATCGGGTCCAGACGGCGTTGGTCGTGGGTGGCCCACCCGCGGTGCTGCTCGCCGGTGCGGGCGCGTGGTTGCTGGCCGGGGCGGCGCTGCGCCCGGTGGAGCGGATGCGCCGCCAGGCCGCGGACATCAGTGACCGGGACACCGGCCGGCGCCTCGCGGTGCCGTCCACCCGTGACGAGATCGCCGCGCTGGGCGCCACCATCAACGACCTGCTCGCGCGGTTGCAGGAGGCGCTGGAGCGCGAGCGCAGCTTCGTCGCCGATGCTGGTCACGAGTTGCGGACCCCGCTGGCGATCCTGCGCGCTGAGCTGGAGCTCGCGGCTCGTCCTGGTCGAAGCCACGAGGCGCTCGTCGAAGCGGTCAGCCACGCGGGTGAGGAGACCGATCGTTTGATCCGGTTGGCGGAGGATCTGCTGCTGCTGGCCCGCGCCGACAACGCCCAACCGTTCCTGCACCCAGTCCCGCTTGTGTTGCCCGACCTGCTAGGCGCCGCCGCTCGCGGTGCGGGTGCTCGCGCCACAGAGCGGGGGGTGACGGTGCAGGTGCGCAGTCCGGCCGCACTGACCGTCGTGGCCGATCCGGACCGGTTGCGCCAAGCCGTGGACAACCTGCTGGACAACGCCACCCGGCATGCCCCGTCTGGCAGCGTCGTGGAGGTCAACGCGACCGCGCACGACACCGGGATGATCACCGTGGAGGTAGCTGACCGCGGACCCGGCTTCCCGGTGGAGTTCCTGCCTGACGCGTTTGAACGCTTCCACCGCGCCGATGCCGCCCGCACTCGCGACGGGGGTGGGACCGGGCTGGGACTTTCCATCGTCCAAGCCATCACCGAAGCCCACGGCGGTCAGGCCACCGCCGGTAACCGACCCGGCGGCGGCGCCGCGGTGACCCTCGAACTGCCGGCCCGCACTGGTGGGGACTCCCCGTTCGCGGGGCGCGCGACGGGGAGTCCCCGATCTCAGTGACCCACTGCTACTTCTCACATCTCTCGTGACGGCCCCCGCGCCGATCGCAGTCGTCGCGGTCGCGCCGCCGCCGGCAGTCGTCGTCGCGGTCCCTGCCATGACCGAAAGATATAGATAGTATTTCCATTGTTCCCATCCCTCCTCGGTGAGGTAACGCATGGGTGCATTTCCTCACTTACCACAGTACCCCGCTGACCCTCCGATGGCCCGGTACTCCCAGCGTACTTTCAGTTCGCACCGGTATTCCCAGCGAACTTTCAGGTGTCCATTGGAACCTGGCTGATTTTGACCGCGAAGAAACGTTTAGAGCAGTTCCAGCGGGTGGCGGCGGATATGGATGGTCTGGTAGATGATCAAACCGAGCAGCAGGGCCAGCAGCGCCGCCGACCCCCCCAATGTGCCCCAGCCGAGGCCGCCCTCGTCCACTGGTTTAGTCAACGAGTCGCCCCCGGCCGCCCCTAACGGGCGGGTCAGGATGAACGCCAGCCAGAACAACACCATGCTGTTGATGTCGGTCAGGTAGTACGCGGCCACGATCAACACCATGATCCCGGCGATGACGAAGAATGCGTTGCGGAACCCCAGACCGGTGTCATCGGACAGCCAATCACCGCTGGAGGTGCCCAGGGTGTTCGACACCAGGATCGCGATCCAGTACAGGATTTCGCCCTTGCGGGAGGAGATGTTCTCCACGTTGTAGGTCTGGCCGGTGCGCCACCACACCAGGAAGATGGCCGCCAGGAGTCCGGTGAGGATGACCGCCCCCCACGCGTAACCGATCCCATGTTGGGCGCTGCCGTGGCCGAACCCGCGGTTGAGGAAATCCGAGATCTCGGTACCGACCATGCTGGTACCCAAGACCACCGCCCAGAACAAGGCCGAATGAAATTGCTTGGCTTTGACTTGAGCCACCACGACGATCAGAAAAAATGCGAGAAAAATCAACGCGGTGACGACGTAACCTATCTTGAGGGTGATTCCCAACAAGTCTCCGGCGGTTTCCCCCAGCGTAACGGCGACGATCTTCAAAATCCAGAACAGCAGCGTGACATGCGGAAGTTTCCGCATCACATAGCCGAGGTCTGGCCCCGTCGGTTTGAGCATTGCCCCCGATGACATTCCTCTCCAATCTGTCAGTTTGTTGGAAACGGGTGCGCCGAGCGCGTTGACGTCATGCGGTCGGTTCCTGCGCGGCTGCGATGTTCGGAGTGGGAAGCACATCTTTTCGGGTGATGGTCAGGTAGGTGACCAGGCTCAAGATCGTCAACAGGAACAACGCGCTGGTCGCGGCGGTGCCCAGACCGAGACCGCCGCTGTCGGAGGGCTGTGACAGGTAGTCACCTAGCGAGGCACCCAGCGGGCGGGTGAGGATGTAGGCGATCCAGAAGGCCAGGACCACATTGAGCTTGAAGCCGAAGTGGGCGACAGCCACGCTCGCGATGAGCCCGCCGAAGATGATCGCAGAGATCCAGTAGCCCAGGTTGAGCCGCTCGGCGGCGAGGTCGCCGGCCGCGGTACCCAAGGCGAAGGTGAACAGGATCGTCAACCAGTAGAAGCCTTCACGGCGGGTGGTGTAGATCGTGTGGATGGAGAGGGTTTTCTCGCATCCGTACCAGGCCGCGAAGGTGGCAGCCAGGGCGATGCTGAAGACGGCGGTGGTGGTTTCCAGCGAGACGCCGAAGTTGTCGGTCAGGTTATCGGTGATCAGAGTGCCGACGACACTGATCAGCACGACGGCGAGCCAGTAGATCCCTGGCACGTACTGGCGGGCTCCGAACTGGAAGAACAACACGAGAATGAGCAGGGCGCTCATCACAAGGCTGGTGCCGGTCAAGCCCAGGCCCAGGTTGGTGTTGAGGAAGTCCGCCGCGGTCTCGCCGACCGTGGTGGCGAGCACCTTGATGACCCAGAAGTAGATCGTAACCTCTGGGACCTTGTTCAGCATCTGGCGGGTTCGTGGCGCAACCGCGACCCGCCCCGGATTGATGGTCATGCGCGCGAGGTTGGCGACACCTCGATGTGAGGATCATGAGAGTGGCTAGCAATGTGTCCCTGATCACAGCCTGTTACTTCAGGATGTTGACGGCTCGGGCGATAACAAGGGCCACCGTGACCAGGGAGACCAGCGACTGGGCGAGCATGGTCAGCTTGGCCCACCGTGACAGCGGCATCACGTCGGTGGGGCTGAAGGCGGTGGCGTTGGTGAACGACAGGTAGAGGTAGTCCACGAACTCCGGTTCCCACTCCGGTGGGGCCAGCTCGGGGCTCTGCATCTGCACGAACTGGAAGTCGGGGATCAGCTGGCGGGCGAGGGCCCGGGCGGCCGGGCCGCCGCGATCGAACTGCCAGTACCACAGGCCGAAGGCGATGATGTTGGTCAACCAGATCGCCGCTCCGCTGGCCAGCAGCGGAGCGGCGTCCTGGCCTTCCCGACCGTGTACCAGACCGAGTACCAGCAAGGTCGCTGACCAGGCATTGGCCAGACTGAGCAACCCAGTCAGGGTGAGGCTGGCTGTGCGCTGTGCTCGGGATTCCCGGTCGAACCGCCTCGGGTTGGCCACGATCAGCGCAATCAGCAGCGCTAGTTCCAGGCTGGGCAGCAGCCACCGGGACTGCAACACCAACTGATCGGGCAGGGCTATCTGCAAGGCGATGGCGACCACGATCGCGGCGACCACCGGCCAGCGGCTTTCCCCCTTGGTGCGGCGCAACCAGGCCGGCACGTGCACGTGCGCCAGGCGGGCCGCCGGACCGGTGATCGGGTGGTGACCCGCGCACAGCGACGCCTCAATCTGCGCGAGCTGCTCGTGCGCGGCCGCGAGGGCCCGCAACGTGTGCTGGGTGGTCTCAGCGGCGGCAGCGGTGTCGTCGCCGGTCCGACTCGGGGTGTCGTCCACCCGCCCGACGCTACCGCCGCCCGCCGCCTCCCTCGGCGCACCTCACCGGGGTTGCATGACCGATTGGGTTCACTGCCTGGCATGGCGTTGGGTGGATTCTCGGCACCCGGTTGGTTCGGGTTGCTGGGAGTCGTCGCCGCAGTGGTCGTCGGCTACGTGTGGGCCCACCGCCGGGCCCGCCGCTACCTGTTGCGTTTCGCCAACCTGGAGTTGCTGGAACGCGTCGCCCCACGCCGACCGGGCTGGCCCCGGCACATCCCCGCGGTACTGTTGATCATAGCTTTGCTGCTGCTGACCCTCGGGTTGGCTGGGCCCACCGCGAATGCCCAAGTCCCGCGCAATCGCGCGGTCGTGATGCTGGTTATCGACGTGTCACTGTCGATGAACTCGACCGATGTCTCTCCCACCCGCATCGCCGCCGCGAAGGATGCCGCGACGTCCTTTGTCCGCGGACTGCCCGCCGGCATCAACCTCGGGGTGGAATCCTTCGCCGGCACCGCGACCGTGCTGGTCAGTCCGAGCACCGACCGAGCCCAAGCCGTGGCGGCCATCAGCCACCTCACCCTTGCGGAGTCCACCGCCACAGGGGAGGCGCTGGCCGCCGCCCTGGCCTCCATCGGCGCGCTCAACCAGCTCATCGTCGGTCAAGATCAGGGACCGCCACCCGCCCGGATCGTGCTGATGAGCGACGGCAAGCAAAACGTCGGCCGCGACGAGTTCGAGGTGGCCGCCCAAGCCGGGGCAGCCCACATCCCGATCAGCACCATCTCGTTCGGTACCCCGTACGGCACCGTCGACATCCAAGGCGAACAGGCCCCGGTGCCGGTCGATGACGACTCGCTGGCCCGCGTCGCCCAACTCTCCGGTGGCGAGTTCTACCCGGCCCAGAGCAACCAGCAGATCCACCAGGTCTATGACACCCTCGACCAGCAGATCGGCTACCAGACGGTCCGCAAGGACGTCAGCAAGCCCTGGATCATCCTGGGCACCGTGATCTGCCTGGCGGCTGCCGGCGCCGGCCTGCTCACGTCCCAGCGCCTCCCGGCCTGAATCGGGTGACCTTGAACCGGGTGACGAGGAGCGCTGCGATGCCGACCCAGGCGAGTCCGAGTGCCGCGCCGGCAGCGACATCGCTGGGGTAATGCACCCCCAGCAACACCCGGGAAGCGGCGACAGCGCAGATCAGCAACGTCCCGGCGGCCAGCAGCAACGCTCGCGACCAGCGGACGGCTCGCGGCAGGATCAGCACCACCAGCGCCCCGTAGACGGCGGCGGACCCGGCGGCGTGCCCGGAGGGGAAGCTGTAGCCGGCCCCGTGGTCAACTGGGTGGAGCAGCGTCGGCCGGGGTCGGGCGAGTAGGTCCTTGACCGCCGTTGTGCTGGCCAACTCGCCGAGCCGAGCGACCACCACCAGCACCGAGCCGCGCCACAATCTGATGATCAGCAACGCGACGGCTACGACGGCGGCGACCACGTTGACGACCAAGGTGCTGCCGGCAGTGGTGACGGCCCGGGCCGCGGCTAGCAGCCAGGGCTGGGCGAGCACGTCGACGTGCGCGGCGCTGTCGGCGGCCTGATCGCCGGTCAGCAATGGCGGCCAGTGTGCGGCGACCAGCCCGAGCACAACGGCGAAGGCCACGATGCACACCGCGACCGTCCAGCCGAGCGGGCGGGCGGCGATCGTCAGGTGCTTCGCTGGCAGGGTCACCTGTGTTTCCTACCGTATCGCCGACCGGCGTGGCGGCGGAGGTTACTACCCGCATGTCCAGTTTAAAGCTGATCACCGCTGGGAACCCTGGTGATCACAGACCTCACCACGGGGGTCGGCGGGACCAAAGGCGGTGGCATCATGGGTTTGATTCTTGGTTTGCTGGTGCTTTGGGTGGTCTTGGTAGTCATCGGGTTCGCCATCAAAGCATTGCTGTGGTTGGCAATTGTCGGCATCGTACTGTTCGTCATCACCGGCCTGTTCGGCGCGATCCGCCGCCGGGCCGTGCGCTGACCGCGACGCTAGTCGCCGTGAACTCGACGTCACGGACGTTTCCGTCGACAAAAACGTCCGTGGTGATGCTCCTATAGAAGTCAAGGCTCACGTGCGTCGTTTCGTGGGGTAGTTCGGGGGGCGTTTTCTGCGGAGTTGGTCCGGTGCGCGCCGGTGGAGGAGCAGGCCAGTTTCACCAGCCGGCTGATGGTCTTGCTCGGGAGT
>DASUII010000243.1:0-2176 GCA_036279835.1 Pseudonocardiaceae bacterium | reverse complement strand
AACAGCAAGCTCGCTTCTGGCATCGCGCGGCTGGTCGACCTGCGCGCTGCCGGGATCGCGGTCGGTTTGGGCACCGATGGCCCCGCCTCGCACGACGACCTCGATCTATGGGACGACATCAGGCTGGCCGCCCGGCTGGCTCGGTTGTCCACCGGCGACGCCGCCGCGCTGACCGCCGCACAGGCACTGCTGATGGCCACCCGGGGTGGCGCGGCCGCGATTGGGCGCGATGATCTCGGCACGCTGCGCCCGGGGGCGTGGGCCGATCTGGTGCACATCGGAGCTGACGATTCGGCGTTCGCGGCCGGGCTGGACGTCCCGGACGGTCAGTTGCTGGCCAATCTGGTGTGGGCAGCCGGAGCTCGAGCGGTCCGCGATGTCTGGGTGGCAGGGGAGCGGGTGCTGCAAAGCGGTGCACCGACCCGGATGGATCGCGCGGCAGCACATGCCGCGTTGCGCTCGAGAGTGTCCAGGATCACTGGGCTGTAACCTGCGTGGCGGGTGGGTCTCGTTAGGTACGGGGTGTACCGTGCGCCCGCAAGAGCGTAAGGAGTATCTGTCGGGAGACTGGAGACGGCGGTGGGCAGTCACACGGCCACCGAGGACCCGCTGCACGTGCTGTACGTCGGCAGTTCTGCCGATCTCGGAGCACTGCGTCGGTTGATGGAGGCGCACGGAGCGGTGACCCGCAGTCGGCTTACCCCTGCGGTCACCGTCGTCGTCGCCGATCCGTCGATTCCGGCGGATCACCCCACCGTGCGCGCCGCGAACACGCTCGGTATCCCGGTGCTGGAACCGGCTCAGGCAAGCGTGCAGTTCGCTGGTTGGCGAAGTCGGACCAACTCGATCCAGCCGGCACCGGCCATCGAACGGCGACCTCGGTTGTTCCGCCGATCCGCGGGGTGAGCGGCAGCGCCACAACCAATCCTGGGGCGCTGCCCTGCGAGCACCGCGGCTGCACCGCCGCGTTCGCTGAGCAATGGGGCACTTGGCCCAACGTCGTGACAGCCGTCCGCACCTTCGCGACGGTGGTCGCCTGGGCGGTCGCGGTGACCACCGGCAACGATGCCTGGCTGCTCGCGGCCTTGCTGTGTTATTGGGTGGGCGATATCGCCGACGGGTTGCTAGCCCGCGTGACCCACCGGGAGACCCGCACCGGGGCAGTACTCGACGTACTCGCCGACCGGTTGAGCGTCTGCCTGGTGGTAGTCACCTACGTGGGCACGCATCCCACCGCCGCTGTGCCCGCTGCGGTGTTTTTGGGGCAGTTCGTGGTGCTCGACGCCTACCTCACGCTGGCGTTCGCCCGTTGGTCGTTGCTCTCGCCGAACTACTTCGGCCTGGTCGACGCCACCGTGTACCGGCTGAACTGGTCCGCGCCGGCGAAGGCCACCAACACTGGCGCGGTGCTGCTGGTGTGGCTGCTGACCGGATCGACGCTGGCGGCGACGGTCCTCGCCACTGTGGTGCTCGGGGTGAAGTCCTACAGCGCGCGGCGCCTAGTCCGGCTGCCGGTCCCGCAGGCGCTGTCCGGTTGTGCCGTGCTCGACGTGCACGCCGCGCGATCAGCCGCCGCCGTTAGCCGCGCAGCCGCATCGACATGACGAGATAGCGGTAGGAGCCGTCCCGGGCGTCATCCGGGTCGTCGGCGCCGAGGCCGGTGACCGGTGTGATGACGGTGGGTTTGCTCGGCTCGGTGAACGACAGCGTCGCTCGCGGCGTCGTCACCGCGGCCAGGCCGTCGAGCAGGTACCCGGCGTTGAACCCGATGGTCAACGGTTCACCGGTGACGCCGACCTCTAGTTCCTCCTCGGCACTGGACTCGTCCTCGGCTTCCGCGGACAGCTGCACGGTGCCCTCGGAGAACGCCAGCCGGACCGGAGCGAAGCGCTGGGCCACCAGCGCCACCCGCTTCAACGCTGCGACGAACTCGCTGACCTGCACCTCTACCGTCGTGGTGACCGCGGTGGGCCACAGCGAAGCGAACTTGACGAACTCGCCGTCGAGCAACCGGGTCAGCGTTTGGCGGCCACCAGCGGAGAAGCCCAGGAACCCCGCGTCGTCGGCGTCGCCCATCGACAGCACCACCTCGCTGGCCGAACCGAGCGACTTGGCGACATCGGCCAGCGTCTTGGCCGGAACGATGAGCGAGGTGCTCGGCACCGTGCCGGTCGGC
>DASUII010000242.1:0-2861 GCA_036279835.1 Pseudonocardiaceae bacterium | reverse complement strand
CCCGATCAGCTGGTCGCACCACTACGTTTACGTGGTACCGGCACTTGTCCTCGCCGCGTACGGGCCACGGCGCCTCGGCTACCGGATCCTCGGCGCCGCGCTGGTGGTGGGCTTGTTTGGCTGGTGGCCCCTGCCTATCGGAAACCAGGGCGGCTACGACCCTAGAGCCCAGCTGCTGCCGCGCGGGTTGCTGCTTCTCGCGCCGAACCAGGGCAACAACGGGACAGTCGAGTTCACCTGGCGCGGGCTGGAATTGATCGTCGGCAACTACTACGTGCTCACCCTGCTCGTGTTCATCGCGGCCACCGCATGCGCCCTGGTGCTTACCCGTCGCTTCGGGCCCGAGCGCGCGCAGTCGGCCCCCCAGCCCGATGCCGTGTGGGCGGCACGCCCGCCCGGCGTCGCCCCGTAGAGCGATCAGCTTCCTGATCGGAATGCGCTGTGCACGTCTGCGATGTAGGCGAGGCACTTGTCGTAGTCCGGGAGCGGCCCGGTCGCTTGTGCCAGCGCGTAGACCGCATCGACGTCGATGACGTCGATGCGGTAGGCGATCGTGCTCGCGCAGCATCTCACGACACGGCCTACAGAAGACCTGGCAGCCGACCTAATCAGCCTCGGTGACCGTCATGGTGATTGGGAAATGGTCTGAGAAACCGTTCTGATTGATCGGGTCGCCCATCCCGCCGAACGGGATTGGCTTCTTGTAGACACCCGTGCTGACCATTGCCGGTAGCCTCAGGATTTGCACCGTGGCTGGGTCGGCTTTGATCGGGGCGTCTCCGGTGGCCATGTTCTTGTTGACCAGGAACTGGTCGAGCATGTTGGGCTGGTTGTCGAAGTAGAAGCTCCCGTCGGGAGTTCCGGCGATTGGCCACATGAGATTCCACAGAAGCGGGTTATCCCGCGCAGAGGTGACCTTGGCTCGCTGGCGGCTGCTGAGTGCGTGCTGGACAAGGGAAACGTCGAACGGTTCGTCGTTGAAGTCGCCCATAGCGAGCACGGGTGTCTGTGGCCCGTGCACCTCGAGGACCCGCTGGTGGAAGAAGCTGAGTGTCTCCCCGGCAATGGCGCGGTACCCAGCCGACTCGAACTGACCACCGCTGCGGCTGGGCCAGTGGTTGCCAAACACGGCCCAGGTCCTGGCGGCCGGAGATGTGGTCTTGAAGTTGACCTGAACGATCTCGCGGGTGGCGTTGCGGCGCATCACTACGTGGAAGAACACGGACTCTTCGAGGGGCGCGGGAACCTCGAACAGGGTGACGTCATAGATGAACGCAACGTCGATTCCGCGGGCATCATCGGTGTCGGCGTGAACGACAGCATAGTTCCGAGGTGCGGGCAGCGCTGCATTCACCGTGTCCCTCAGTCGGTCAACGACGAACCGGTTTTCGACCTCGCACACGCCGAGCAAGTCCGGCCCTTGGCCGGTGTTCATCGCCGCGATCACCGAGGCAAGCTGGTCGATCTTGCGATCGCGCAGTTGTGGCGTCCAGCCGGCGATGTCATCCTTGATTGCCCGGAACACCTTGTCAGTTCGTCGTCCAAGCGCAACCGCATTCTCTTCATCGAACAGGTTCTCCAGGTTCCACCATGCGATGTGGTAGGTCCGCATCGATCCTCCTTGTGGTTTTTGCCTGCTTTCGAAACGGTCTTACCCCGGTCTGGGCGGCGCAAGATCCTCGTACCCCGACCACTGCGGCCTCGTAACAGCACCGTCGACGATTGGACTCACGCGCTACTCGCGAGCGCAGGCGACGTGACCGTCAGCAAGCCTCGTACCCCGGGATGATCGTGCAGGGACGCCTGGAGGAACTCTTGAAGCGAAGAAGGCAGGCCGCCACTGCCAGCCGCCGCTGGATCGGATTTTCGATACCCAGCCCAATGCGACTCGTCACGATTACCTTGCTTCCCACAGGAATATCCAAGAGGAATCGCGCAATCGTTAGGCAGACCGCCGGCAGTCGGCCAGCGCGTCATTCACCGTGCAGTGCCGCGGCGGGCGCACGCCGCTCTCGACCTGAGCGTGCAGCTCCTTGAGCTTGTCCCGGACCTCGGTCGTGGTCCGGCCCATGATCTTCTTGCGAACGTGCGTCCCTGACGGGCTGTAACCGAGGCTCACTACGCCGACATGCCGGTCCGTTCTGGCACGTGAGTGGCACGGCGCGTGTCGATCCCGTAGCCGCCATGCGGCTGGTGGCATCGTTGATTCCGTGAGCAGCAAAGCAGCCCGTCTCCGCCGCCGTCAGGCAACGCGGGGCAAGCAGGAGAAGCGTCAGCGCAAGTCGGTTGAGTACCACAGCACACCCGGGCTGAGTGAAGGCGGGAGGCGGCCGAGCGTCAGCGTCAGGCCGACCAGCGACGAGAGGAACGCCGACGAAAGGTAACGCTTCGCGTTGTCATACCGGCCGTCGCGGCCGGCTTCATGTTCGTGCCTCTGGCTGAAGCTAACAGCGCGCACCATTCGTCCCTATATCTGTCGGCTGCTGAGCTTGCCCGGGCCGACACTAACTCATGGTCGACCCATACTGGATTTGAATAGTGACCTCTTCCGTGTCAGAGAAGCTTGTCGACCGCTCTTGTTTTCGTATCCTGTTCCTGAACTGTGACGTATCGCCGGCTGGCGTCCACGGGCGTGTGTCGTGGTCGGCGGCGATAGTTACTCACTTGGTTACTCAGGATTTCCTACTCCTCGTCCAGGAGTCGGAGGAGATCCGTCACAAGCGGGTGATGACGGCCAGCCAGGCCTCGGCTTGATGCGGATCGATCGTGATGTCGATCTTGGCGGGTTGGATGGAGTCCACCGTCCACCCCTCGGCGAAACTGTCGCGTATCTCTTCCTGCCGGATGCGGCGAGGTCCCCA
>DASUII010000241.1:0-12567 GCA_036279835.1 Pseudonocardiaceae bacterium | reverse complement strand
GCCTTGGGATTCTTGGCGTCGCTGGCCGTGGGCACCATGCTCGGGCTGGCGATGTGGCGAAGCCGCTGGTTACGCGCCGCTATCGGTCCGTTCGTCAGCGGGCTGCAGAGCCTGCCGTCGGTCGCCTGGGTCCCGGCGGCGATCATCTGGTTCGGCCTGTCCGATGCCGCCATCTATGCGGTGGTGCTGCTCGGCGCGGTGCCGTCGGTCGCCAACGGGTTGCTCGCCGGGTTCGACCAGGTGCCGCCGCTGCTCGACAAGGTGGGCCGGGTGCTGGGGCTGAGCACCATCGGGCGGATCCGGCACGTGCTGCTGCCGGCCGCGCTGCCGGGATACCTGTCGGGTCTGAAGCAGGGCTGGGCATTCTCGTGGCGCTCGCTGATGGCCGCCGAACTCATCACCTACTCCCCCGCGCTGGGCATCGGACTCGGTCAGCAGCTCAACATCGGCCGGGAGCTCAACGCCATGGACATGGTGATCGCCTCGATCTTCCTGATCCTGGTGGTCGGCGTCGCCATAGAACTCCTCATCTTCGCCCCCCTAGAACGCCGAGTCCTCCGCACCCGAGGCCTCACCCACTAGACCTGACGGTCGGTGTCGTGAACTCGACGTCACGGACCTTTTCCCGCCGCGCGGAAACGTCGGTGTGGTCGAGTTCACGACGATGCGTGGCGCGCGGCTAGCGGCGGCTCAGTCCGCGCAACTCCTGGTGATCTTCTCGATCTCGGCATCGATGTCGACGGCCAGGCTTTCGCTGCCCAGCGGGACGGCGTCGATCGTCGCCTGGACGAACTGCCGCAGCAGGTCGCGGTCCACCTCCAGTACGGCATGCCCGTCGGGTGACCGGATCTCGACCAGCGTCACCTCCCAGTCCCCCATGTCGGCAGGGCTCACCCGGACATCACCTATCCCGGCAGGTGCGCTGAGGCCATCCACGAGGAGGTCGCGGGCCAGCACCCAGTCCACGAAACGATTGCCGCGGGTCTGGATCTCGACGGTCACCGCGAAGGGGTCATCGGTGCAGTAGTTCCAGCGGGTCACCACGGGCGCCGCGGCCTCATGCAGCAACGCGAACATGTCGTGGGCAACCGCCCCGCCACCGTAGCTCGTCATGCTGGGCCGCCTCTCCGCGCTGGTTCCGACTCAACGCGCTCCGAGTCACCACCGGAGTCGATCAACTGGAGCTGATCAGTCGGATGTTTGCTGTGCTCACTAAAAACATCGCCGAAGTGGCCGGGTACGTACCACAGCACAGCCATATTCACCCCAACTGATGTACCTCGGTGGGACATACGGGTTAGCCGGATTCGGCTGCCGGCTTGCCGGTCATAGGCCCAGTGATCGGCCGATTACTTCCTTCATGATCTCAGTCGTGCCGCCGTAGATCCGGGTGACGCGGGCGTCGGCAAAGGCCCGGGCGATCGGGTATTCGAGCATGTAGCCGTAGCCCCCGTGCAGCTGCACGCAGCCGTCGACTACCCGGCCCTGCAACTCGGTGCACCACCACTTGGCCTTGGCGGCGTCGACCACGGTCAGCTCGCCCTCGTTGAGAGCCTCGATGCAGCGATCGGTAAAGGTCTGCGCGATGTCGATCTCGGTGGCCATCTCAGCCAACCGGAACCTGGTGTTCTGAAAGGTGCCGATCGGCTGACCGAAGGCCTTGCGGTCCTTCACGTAGGCCAGCGTCAGGTCCAGTGCGGCTCGTGCCGCGGCCACGGCGGCGACGGCCATCGACAGTCGCTCCTGAGGAAGTCGATCGACGAGGTGAACGAACCCGCGGCCCGGCGTACCCAGCAGGTTGTCGACGGGCACCCGGACATCACGGAAGAACAACTCGGCGGTGTCCTGGGCGTGCTGACCAAGCTTGACCAGTTTGCGACCGCGCTCGAAGCCCACCATCCCGCGCTCCACCACGAGCAGACTCATCCCCTGATGTCGCTGCGCAGGATCAGTCTTCACCGCCACGATGACCAGATCGGCGTTGATGCCGTTGGTGATGAACGTCTTCGATCCGTTGACCAGGTAATGACCAACGTGGCGATGCGCGGTGGTGGCCATGCCGGCAAGGTCTGAACCCATCCCCGGCTCGGTCATCGCGATGGCCGTGATCAACTCGCCGGAGGCGATCCCCGGCAACCACCGCCGCTGCTGCTCCTCGGTGGCGAGGTCCAGAAAGTACGGCAGGCAGATGTCGTTGTGCAGGCTCAGCCCGAGCCCCGCGCCGGCGGCCCCGGCATACATGATCTCCTCGTCCAACACCGCGTTGAATCGGAAGTCGACCACCCCGCCGCCACCGAACTCCTCCGGGATCGCCATGCCGAGAAAGCCGGCCGCACCCGCGGTGATGAACAGCTCCCGAGGCACGATGCCATCGGCCTCCCAGGCCGTGAGATGCGGCGTGACCTCCTTGGCCAGGAAGGTGCGGACGCTGTCGCGGAAGGCCTCATGCTCGGCCTCGAACAACCGACGGTGCATGTGACAATGTTGCACCTGTGGTGGCCCCGCCGCCGGTCTGCCGCTCATTCGAGGTGTGTTGTATTCACTTGCGTTGTATTCTCTGCGGCCAAGGCAGACGAAGACCAGCCTAAGAGGTGATTGCGCGGTGCTGACTGACGACGCTGGACGCGGCCGGTCCCCGGGCGCAGCGCTAGCCCGAGATGCCGGCCTGGTGCACGAGGCGTTGTTCTACCGCGACGCGGACGACTACGCCGTCGCCATCACGAGCTTCCTTCGGGAGGGCTTCGAGCTGGCCCAACCCGCGCTGGTAGCAGTCCCCCGATCGCACCTTGACCTGCTGCGCTCGGCACTCGGATCCGACGCCGAGTGCATCGAGTTCATCGACATGACCGAGGCGGGCCGCAACCCGGGCCGGATCATCCGCACGGTGCTGCACGCGTTTGTCCGGGATCATCCGCAGCGCCGGGTCCGCATTGTCGACGAACCGATCTGGCCTGGTCGGTCCGCGGCGGAGTGTCGCGCCGCGCTGCAACACGAAGCCCTGATCAACATCGCGTTGGCAGACTATGAGGCGACCATCCTGTGCCCGTACGACCGCCACGGGCTGGACACCGCAACGCTGGCTCAGGCCCGCCAGGCCCATCCGGTGCTGATCGAGCAGGACCGGCGAAAGATCAGCGCTGACTACCGGGATCCCCGTGCCGTCGCGGACGCGAGCCTGCGGGCGCTGCCCGAGCCCCCGGAGTGGTGGGGTGACATGCGGGTCTTCTCGTCGCTCACCGAGTTGCGAGCGCTGCGGCTGTTCGTCCAGGATCTGGCTTTGCGGGCTGGGCTGCCGGCGCACCGGGTGCCCGATCTGTGCCTGGCAGTCAACGAGGTCGCCACCAACACCCTGGAGCACACTCACGCATCGGGTGTCCTCTCAGTCTGGCAGGACCCTGACACCGACAGCTTGATTTGCGAGATCACTGACAGCGGACAGCTGCACGACCGGTTAGTCGGCCGGATGCCCCCCGATGAGGAGGGGTCGCACGGCCGCGGGTTGATGCTGGTCAACTCGCTGTGCGATCTGGTCGAGATACCGACCGGCCAGATCGGCGCCGGAACCACCGTCCGGCTGCACATGCGACTGCGGTAATCGCGGTCGGTTTCAGGCGCCCACCTCTGCCAGCCGCGCATGTGGCTGTTGCCTATTCGCCTTGCCGCCGGCTCTCAAGATCGCCGATACTGAACGGTAACGGTGCAAAATCGCACTGCTATCACTCAGATTCGGCGATCAACAGCCTCTCATCGCGGTTACTTCTTCCCAAACCGCGATCATGAGTGATCGGTACCGGCCGCTCTGGTCGGAGGCGGTCCCGTGGCGTTCATCGGCCTGCGTTGACGGGCGAGGACGTCGGCAGCGCGGTCGGGCGGGGCCTGGTCGCTTCATCGTGTCCGTTCATTAGTCGTTGAGGACCGTCAGGTCGAGCTGGCGAAGCCGCTCCGGGTCAGCGACCAGGTGGATTTCGATGATCTTCCCGCGCGTGATAGTGAAGTCGAATACGACACGCGGCCGTCCGCCCGGAGCCCACACGGCTCCCACGGCTCCGTCGATGATCACCGGTTGAGCGCCGTCGCGCGAGGCGGCGAGGAAGGCGTCGACGACTTCTCGCTGCTGGGTGAGATGGGCGTCGGTAACCGGGGCCGATCCCTGCACCCGGCGGCGGGCGCGGCTGGCGAGCTGCCGCGCCGCGGCCGGGGAGCGCCCCACGATAGGAGCGATCTCGTCGAAGGGCACAGCGAACATGTCGTGCAGCACGAACGCCAGCCGCTCGGCGGGAGTCAGCGTTTCGAGTACCACGAGCAGGGCAGGACCGACCGAGTCGGCCAGCAGCGCTTCGCGCTCGGGGTCGATTGCTTCCTCGCGGCTGGCGATCGGCTCGGGCGCCTGAACACCGAAGGGTTCCTCACGCCGCGACGTGCGCGAGCGCAGCATGTCCAGGCATACCCGGGCGACGACGGTCGTCAGCCATCCGCCAAGGTTCTCCACGTCGCTCGTGCCCGAGCGGCTGAGCCGCAGCCAGGACTCCTGCACGGCGTCGTCGGCCTCGGTGAGCGAACCGAGCATCCGGTAGGCCACCGCCCGGAGGTGGGTCCGGTTGGCCTGGAACTGCGCTGCCAGCCAGTCGGGTTCGTCCATCGGTCACATTCTCTCGTCGGCGTTGCGTCATAGCAGTTGACGGAGCCAACCCCGTCGATGTGACGAGCAACCTGAGGACTACTCCATGACTCACGGCATCAAGGCGTTCATCTACCCCGTCAAGGATCTCGCGAGGGCCAAGACTCGACACAGCGCACTCCTGGGTGTGGAGCCGTCCATGGATGAGGCCTACTACGTCGGTTTCACCGTCAATGGTCAGGACGCGGAAACGCAACCTCCGTGAAGGACGCGGACGGCAACGTCATCGGCCTCATCCAGTCGGCCTGAGGATACGAGCGAGAGGCGACGATATGTACCAGGTGACACCGATCGGATGGGTCGACTCTCCGCTCGTCGACCGCGACACCGCCCCGAAACAGGGCGACGAAGGATCACCCGACGCCTGGCTTGTTTTCAATTCCGACGTCAGCGAGGGGATTCGCGACCTCGCGGTCGGCACCGAGATCATTGTTTTGACCTGGCTTGATCGCGCCCGCCGTGACGTGCTGGCCGTGCATCCGCGCGGCGATCCGCAGGTCCCCAAGCGCGGAGTCTTCAGCACCCGTTCTCCTGATCGGCCCAACCCCATCGGGTTGCACCGGGTGCGGATAATCTCCATCGTCGGCACCAGGGTTCAGGTACGCGACCTCGAGGCACTCCACGAGACACCCATCGTCGACGTCAAACCCGTACTCGAGCCCCTAGGTCAGCGGTGACCCCTCATCGCTGCGCAGTGCCAAAACCCGCCCAAGCTCCCGCCGATGGAGCCGATGAGGTCATGACACGTTAGGTCCTGTCGGGGCGCTGGTCACCGTCCGGTGCCGCGCCAGCGGGGATCACGACCGGATAGCCCGAGCAGACGGTCCAGGGGTCGGGCGTCGGGGGGCACGTCGACCGGCTTGGCGAACGCCTTGCCCTCACCCTGGTAGTCGCCGGTGAGCATGGCGGGCGCGAAATGCAGCGACTCCTCGGTAGCTTCGACCGGCGGCAACCACTGCTGTCCGGTGGCTCGAGCAAGGTCCCAACCGTGCACCTGGTACTCCCACAGGATCATGCCAAGTGCGAGATCGCCGGGCATCTCGCTGTCCTCGAGCCGTAGTGGCCGCGCCGCGGCGCCCCCGCGAACGGCGTGGACAAGCTGGTCGGCTGAGGCGCGCACTTCGGCCGCGGGGTCGGCGGGTACTTCGTATCCGTCGATGTTCGCCCGCGGCGCCTGGCCGTGGGCGTCGGCGAAGCCCGCGGCGAAAGTGGTCAGCCAGCCGAGCACGTGGCGGCGCAGCTGTTCGACGTCAAACTGCGCGCAGGGGGTGGGATCGTGTAGCTGCTCGGCGGTGATGGCGCCGACGACCGGGGCAAAGTCGGCGAGCACGGCGTGCAGCAGATCAGCGGTCTTCTCGGTCGAGGTGGTCATGCCGAAGGACGGTACATAGCCGGGCTCGGCTCGGGCTTGAACATTCGCGTCAGTCCAGCGGCCGGCCGAGCTCGCTAGAGTCAGTGAGTGACCAGCGGCCCGCAGCCGGTGGAGCGGGACAGCCGCGGGATCCTGGACCCGTGGCTGCTACGCCAGCGCGTCCGCCTGAGCCGTTATCCGGCTGGCCCGACACTGGTCGGGCTGGTCGACCGGTTCTGGGCGGTGCAGTGGGACCTACCGAACGAATCGAAGCCCGCCTCAACGGTGTCGCCCGCGACCTGACCACCCGCATGCTCACCGGCCGAGGGTGGGCGGTGGCCGCGATGACCACGCCCGGCGGCTTGGGCGCGTTCATCAGCAGCTCTGCGGCCGATGTCACCGACCGGACAGTCCCGCTGGGCCCAGCCCTCGGCGCGGACGAGGCGGCGTTGCTGCGGCAAATCGTCGCCCAGCCCGATGAGGCATCCCGCGTCGCGGTGCTCGCCGGCTTCCTGGAGCAGGCCCTGAAACCACAGCGGACGCCGGCTGCCCGCCTCGTCGCAGAGGTGGCCAGGCTGACCGAAACCAACCGCGGCGTGCGCCGCCTCAGCCAGTTGTGCGCAGCAGTGGGCATCGGCCAGCGGAGCCTGCAGCGGCTGTTCCTGCAGCATGCAGGCGTGTCACCGACCTGGGTGCTGCGCCGCTACCGGCTGCTGGAGGCGGCCGAGGCAGTACGCAACGGCGAACAGGTGTCGTGGGCGCACGTTGCCGCCGAGCTCGGATACGCCGACCAGGCCCACCTGACCCGAGACTTTCGTGCCGCCATCGGCAAGACACCTGCGGCCTACGCGCACTCACAAGCCGCCCGCTACCGCTGAACGATCAGCAGTGCCGGTCGCAACTGTCTGCTCCGATGGGGAAGCCCGAGGGCGAGTCCAGAGACGACGACGGCGATGCCCAGCCAGACCAGCAGACGGGGGGCCGGAGCGCCGAGAAAGATCCCCGTTGCCGCGGCGGCGACGCGCGCCACACCGGTGAGCAGCCCAACGCGGCCGGACCCCAGGCACTCGACGCTGGAGTACCACAGGACGAAGGCCACCGCGGTGACCGCGACGGCGAGGTAGGCGATGGCGAGCAGGTCCGCGAGCCACAGCTGCGTCGCAGCGGCCGGGCCTTCCGTGACGAGTCCGAGACCGGCGAAGATCGCCGTGGGCAGTCCTGCGCTGCCGCAACAATCTGTGGGTTTGGCCAGGACACATGTTACCCACACGGAGTTCTTCTGCGAGCACGGGCCGGATGCGTTCTTCAATGCGGCAGGCTACCCACCTATTCAGCTACCTGAGCCGGTGCAGATCCGAGGGCGGGCCGGCGACTTGCTGCTAGCGCACTATCTGCTAGGCCACAACATCGGCGGAAACACCTCTGACAGGGTGCGCCGCGCGGTGTATTTCCGGGTGAAACGGTGCGGCCATGATCCGCGGTGGCGCGAGTTTCTGCAGGATCCGTGGTTAGACTACGACGCGGTGCGCACCATGTTGGCCTGAGCCGGCCCCGGAGCGGGGAAGGACTACAGGACCGTCAAGTGGTCTTTGGTGGCGCTGTGTACTGAAGCGAGGGACAGGGAGCGGTCGAAGGTGACGAAGCGTCCGTCGTGCGAAGCTGCCAGGGCGAGCAGGTAAGCGTCAGTCACCTGGCGTGGCCCGTGCAGTCGGGCGCTGTCGACAATGCGTGCATCGAGCACGCTGACATCGCAGGGCCAGAAAGCGTGATGACCGCTGTCGCACGCCCGGCTCAGCAGCTTGATGGCCTCCGTAGGTGAAACGGGACTCGGGTAGCGGGGCTGGCTGATGATCCGCACGAACCCGTTCTCGGTGATCGCGCATGATGCCCATCCCGACCCGATCTCGTCATCGAGCCAGTCGTGGGCCCGGTCGTGATCGACGTGATCGCTGTCGAGTAGGGCCAGGAGCACGTTGACGTCCAGCAGCGCACGCGTCACTCGGGTTCGTCTTCCCGGAGCCGGTCGATCAGCGCATTGGAGATGGCAGCGCCTCGGCGCGGCAGGGGCCGAAACCCGTGATGCTCAGTCCCACGATCCTCGGACTGCCGGTGCTGCCCGGTCAGCGCCTGACGAGCGAGATCTGACAGCACCTCCCCGGCCGTGCGCTTCTCGCGCCTTGCCCGCTCCTGAACCGCGAGCAGGACGTCGTCATCGAGACTTAGCGTCGTGCGCATGCACCTGATGATATCGCATCGCCTGTGTGCTGGTCAGGAACCGGATTAGCGGCGCTGGCCGGAACTGCTCTGGGACTATTCTCCAGCGCGTGCACGCGTGGCCGAACTTGCTTGGGCGAATGGAGGGCCAGCTCGTCATCATCGAGCCACTCACGGCTGAGCAAGAGGAAGATCTGTTCACCGCTGGGCACGACCGGGAGATGTGGGCCTACCTGTCGGCGTTTCCCAACGCCTACGAGACGCGAGAGCGCTTTCACCGCTGGATGGAGCAGGCTCTCGCAGCCACGGCCGCCGGCGACGAGGGTGCCTGGGCGATCGTCGATCGTGCGACCGGGCGATCTATCGGCAGCACCCGGTACCTTGCGCTTCGACCCACCCACCGCTCGCTCGAGATCGGCTGGACCTGGCTCGGACGACCCTGGTGGCGCACCGGCGCCAACGTCGAAATGAAGCTGCTCCTCTTACAGCGCGCCTTTGAAGAGCTCGGCTGCGAACGCGTCGAGCTGAAGACCGACGCCCGCAACGACCGTTCGCGCGCGGCGATGGAGGCGCTTCCCGCGCAGTTCGAGGGCATCCACCGTCGGCACGTAGCGCTTCCCGACGGGACCTGGCGCGATACCGCCTGGTACAGCGTGATCGCTCCGGAATGGCCTACCGTCCGGGTGACACTCCGGCAGCGCTTGGCTCGTCACGGTGTCTCGGCCTACGCATCTGAGTAACCCGCTCGACATCACCTCGTCGGTCCGGCCAGCTCGTCCATCGCTTGGTAGATCCGCTGGTCCGACACCGGGTACGGGGTACGCAGCTCTTGGGCGAAGTAGCTGACCCGCAGCTCCTCGATCATCCAGCGGATCCGCTGCGCTTCCGGCCCGTCACTGAGTTCTTGGTAAGCGCGTACAACGGCCCCTATTCGAAGCATCCAGTCCCGGTCGCGGTCCGGATCGCGGGGCACCTTCTCCAGCCGGCGGGCGATCGCCTGCAGGTAACGGGTCAGGTCGGGAAGCCGCTGCGCGCCGGTCGCGGTAACGAAGCCCGGTCCGAGCAAGCCGGCCAGCTGCGCGCGGACGTCCGCGACCGCGGGCGCGAACACCGGCCCCGGCAGCTCAGCTAGCCGCGTCTCGACGGTGTTGGCCTGGGTCAGGATCCGCTGCACGTGAGCGAGCACGGCGCGCACCGCGTCAGCGAGCTCACCGCGAGCCCGGTCGGCCACAAGGACGAAACCGGCCTCGTCGCGAGGCGGCCCACCGCAGGCGGCGATCAACGCGTCGGCGGCACAGTCGATGCAGTCGGCCAGCAAGGCCTCGGTACTGCCGTCCGGGTTGCGGGCCAGGGCCAGCCAGGTCTGCCGGTCGAGGCCGCGCTGCACCGACTTGGTCAACCCGGGGACGGCCAGCAGCAGCAGACGGCGGGTGCCCGCCCACATGGCGCGGCGCTGCTCCGCCTCGGTGGGCAGCAACGCGACGCCGACGGTGTCGCCCTCGTCCACCAGCGCCGGGTACGCAGTGACCAGGTAGCCCGCCTGTTCCTGCTGGTAGGTCTGCGGCAGCGTCCCGATATCCCAGCTGCTTAGGCCGCGGCGGTGCAGTGCGGCGCCGGCGGCGGACAGCGTGGCCCGCAACTGCGGCGCCACTTGTCGGGCCAGCGGCCCGAGGTCCTTGCCCTGGGCCAGTGTGCGGTCGCCGTCGGACACCCGAAACGTGATCTTCAGATGCTCCGGAACCTGGTCGAGCCGCCAGTCTTCGCGGCGCACCGGCATGCCCACCTGGGCAAGCTCGCGTTCCAGAGCGTCCAGCAAGGGTTCGCGATAGGGGGTCATCCGAGCCAGCAGGGGCTTGGCGTGGTCCGGCACCGGTACCAACTGGCGGCGCAGCGGCTTGGGCAGTGACTTCAGCAGCGCGACGATCAGCTCCTCACGCAGGCCGGGAACCTGCCAGGTGAACGGCGCGGCGGTGAGCTGGTTGAGTACCGGCAGCGGCACGTGCACGGTGACGCCGTCGGCGTCGGCACCCGGCTCGAAGTGGTAGGACAGCTCCAATGCCAGCGTGCCCAGCAGCCACGAGTCGGGGTAGTCCGCCTCGCGGACAGCGTCACCGGTGATCAGCATTGCGGGCTTGAAGTCGAGCAGGTCCGGCTGGGTTTTCCTGACCTTGCGCCACCAGCTGTCGAAATGCCGGTCCGAGACTACCTCGGCGGGAATGCGCTGGTCGTAGAAGTCGAATAGGGTCTCGTCGTCCACCAGGATGTCGCGCTGACGAGCTCGCGCTTCGAGTTCCCCGACGTCGTCGAGCAGCGTCCGGTTGGCCTGGAAGAAGGCGTGCCGAGTCTCCCAGTCACCCTCGACCAGTGCATGCCGGATGAACAGCTCGCGAGACAGTTCCGGATCGATTTTCCCGTAATCGACCTTGCGGGACGCGACGATCGGGATGCCGTAGAGCGTGACCTTCTCGTAAGCCACCACCGCGCCGCGTTTACGTTCCCAGTGTGGCTCGCTATAGCTGCGTTTAACCAGGTGGCCGGCTAACGGCTCCACCCATTGCGGTTCGATCCGGGCGGCGATCCGGCCCCAGAGCCGGGAAGTCTCCACCAATTCGGCGGCTATCACCCAGCGTGGCGATTTGCGAAACAGCGCTGATCCGGGAAAGACCGCGAATCGCGCGCCGCGCGCGCCGAGGTAATCGCGGGTTTCTGGATCGAACAGCCCGATGTGTGAGAGCAACCCGGCGAGCAATGAGACGTGAACCTGCTGCGGGTCCACCGGAGTGCCAGGAAGGGACGGAGCGGGCTTCATCCCGAGGTCGCGGGTGATCCGCCGCAGCTGCCCGTGCAGATCCTGCCATTCCCGGACTCGCAGGTAGTGCAGGAAATCCGACTTGCACAGCTTGCGGAACTGGCTCGACGACAGGGCTTGCTGCTGCTCCTCGACGTGGCGCCACAGGTTGAGGTAGGCCAGGAAGTCGGAGCTCTTGTCGATGAACCGGGCATGCTGGGCATCGGCGGCCGCCTCGGCGTCAGTTGGGCGCTCCCGAGGATCTTGGATGGACAGTGCCGCGACGATCACCAGGACGTCGCGCAGGCAACCGTTCTCGTGGGCCGCCACCAGCATTCGGGCCAGCCTGGGGTCCAGTGGCAGCTGCGCCAGCGTGCGTCCGATCCGGGTGAGCTGCAAGGTTGGCTGGTCGGCAAGTGCCCCCAACTCGCGCAGCAGCGCGACACCGTCGGAGACCTGCCGGCGATCCGGCGGGTCGATAAAGCCGAACGCGGCCACCTCTCCCAGGTTTAGCGCCGCCATCTGCAGGATCACCGACGCCAGATGGGTGCGCACGATCTCCGGATCGGTGAACTCAGGTCGCGACTGGAAGTCCTGCTCTGCGTACAGCCGGATGCAGATGCCGTCGCTGGTGCGCCCGCACCGTCCGGCGCGCTGGGTGGCCGAAGCCTTCGAGATGGGTTCGATCGGCAGCCGCTGCACCTTCAGCCGGCGGCTGTAGCGGGAGATCCGGACCGTGCCGGGGTCGATCACGTACCGGATCCCGGGCACCGTCAGCGACGTCTCGGCAACGTTGGTGGCCAGTACGATCCGGCGCGTCCGGTGCGGCTGAAACACCCGGTGCTGCTCGGCCGCCGACAGCCGCGCATACAGCGGCAGGATCTCGGTATTCGCCAGGTCCAGCGCGTGCAACGCATCCCGGGTGTCGCGGATCTCCCGCTCACCGGACAGGAAGATCAGGATGTCGCCAAGGCCCTCGGTGCGTAGTTCCGCCACCGCGTCGCAGATCGCCTGCGTCTGGTCCCGGTCGTCGGTGCGGTCCAGACCGTAGGACCGGTAGCGGATCTCCACCGGGAAGCAGCGGCCGGAGACCTCGTTCACCGGTGCACCGTCGAAGTACCGGGAGAACCGCTCGGGGTCGATGGTCGCCGAGGTGATGATCAGTCTTAGGTCCGGCCGGCGAGGCAGCAGCTGCTTGAGGTAGCCCAGAATGAAATCGATGTTCAGTGAGCGTTCGTGGGCCTCATCGATGATCAGCGTGTCGTATCGCCGCAAGAGGGAATCGGCCTGGATCTCGGCCAGCAGGATGCCGTCGGTCATCAGCTTGACCAGGGTGTGCTCGGATACTCGGTCGGTGAACCGCACCTTCCAGCCGACCACACCACCGATTGGGACGTCCAGCTCCTCGGCGATGCGCTCGGCTACCGTGCGCGCTGCCAGTCTGCGCGGCTGGGTGTGCCCGATGGTGCCGCGGACCCCGCGGCCCAGCTCCAGGCAGATCTTGGGGATCTGGGTGGTCTTTCCCGAGCCGGTCTC
>DASUII010000240.1:0-3192 GCA_036279835.1 Pseudonocardiaceae bacterium | reverse complement strand
GGTGCTGCGCTATGCTGCCCAGGTGGGTAAGGCATGAACGATCAGCGTTACAGCATGGCAGCCAGGTGCCCCCGCTGTGAGCATCGAGCCATCCTGACCGTGGCCGCGGCCAACCGCCTGGTGTCCGCGTCTAGACAACGGCTGGAGTCGTTTCCGTGCCCGGTCAGGCACGGCTGGCACGTGCGGTATCCAGGCATCGAAAATGGTGGCAAGGGGCCCCGTCGCGGGTGGCGCTGAGCCGTCGAGGGCCGCATGCAGCTTGTCGTGATGGGCGTCTCCGGTTGTGGCAAGAGCACCGTGGCCGCGCTGGTCGCCAGCCGAACCGGCTGCGCACTGGCCGAGGGTGACGACTTCCACGCCGCGTCGAGCATCGCCAGGATGGCTGTTGGGTACCCGCTCGATGACACGACGCGGACGCCCTGGTTGGCGGCCATCGCGACTTGGCTCACCGAGCGAGCCGCCGGTAGCGAGTGCGCCGTGGTGAGCTGCTCGGCGCTGACCCGGGCCTACCGAGACGTGCTGCGCGGCGCGGGTCCGGATGTCCGGATGGTGCACCTGGCGGGTCCGTATGAACTGGTCGCAAGACGGCTGGCCGCGCGCCGTGATCATTTCATGCCGCCGCAGCTGCTGGCATCCCAGTACGCCGTGCTGGAACCGCTCGCCTCAGACGAGCCCGGCATCACCCTCAACCTGCAAGCCTCCCCCGACCACCTCGCCGACGAGATCCTCCGAACCTTCGGCTTGAGACCGCATTGCGCGGGCTAAGTGGGGTTATCCGGCGTGGGAAACCCCGCTGGGTCTGCTTAATGCGCGCGGAGCTGATGGAATGTAACCGGGTGGTAAGGGTTGCGGGACGGGTCGTAAGGCAAGATGTCCGGCAGCGTCTGATGCGAGGGGAGGTCGCCGCCGTGCCGCTTGTCGATGCCTCGCCGCGCTCGCGCGGCGATGTCGGGGGCTCGCGGGGTGAAACCGGGGCGCGGCGCTGACCGCCCCGCGCGCGACGCTGCTGGTGCTGGCCAAGGCGCCGGTACCGGGCAGGGTGAAGACCCGGCTATGCCCGCCTGCCAGCCCGGCTCAGGCCGCCCGGATCGCCGCGGCGGCCTTTTTGGATACCGTGGACGCGGTGCTCGCGGTGCCCGACGTGACACCCGTGGTAGCGCTGACAGGTGATCTCGCTCAAGCGATCGAGACCGAGGCACTGACCGAGCAGCTGCGGGCCATCACGGTGCTACCGCAACGTGGTACGACGTTGGGGCAACGAATCGCCGCCGCGTTTGCCGACGCCGCGGCGGCAGTCGGTGACCGGCCGGTGTTGCAGATCGGGATGGACACCCCACAGGTCGACGCGAAGCTGCTCAGCCACTGCCTGGACCTGCTCGACGTCGACGGCGTGGACGCCGCGCTCGGCATGGCCACCGATGGTGGTTGGTGGGTGCTGGGCGTCCGACGACCCGAGCTGGCTGATCTGATCGCTGATATTCCGACCTCGCTGCCAGACACCGGGCAGCGGACGCTCGCCGCGCTACGTGCCTCCGGATGCCGGCTGGCGGAACTGCCGGAACTGTCCGATGTGGATACATGGCAGGACGCGGTCGCGGTGGCCGCCGAGGTGCCGGACGGTCGCTTCGCCGCAGCGGTCGCCGCCGCGGCTGCCCTGGAGAGCCGCCGGTGATCGCCGAACACACGTCAGTCTTCGATCCGGCGTTGGCCGGAAGGGCCGCCCAGCTCGTCAGCGACGACGGGCGGATCCTTCCGGTCGCCCCGCAGCGCTGGCTGGCCCCGGCTGACGACGAGGATGCCTGGCTGTTGAACCGCTGCACCGGGCCGACAGTCGACGTGGGCTGCGGTCCGGGCCGACTGGTGGCCGAGCTAGCCGGCCGAGGCGTCCCCGCGCTGGGGGTGGACTGCTCGCCACTGGCGGTCCGGCAATGCCACTCCCGCGGCGCCGCGGTGCTACACCGCGATGTCTTCGCCACGCTGCCTGCTGAGGGTCGGTGGCACCACGTGTTGCTAGCGGACGGCAACATCGGGATCGGCGGGGATCCGCTGCGCCTGCTGCGCCGCTGCGCCGCCCTGCTCAGACCCGGTGGCACCATGCTGGTCGAGGCGGGACAGCCCGGAGCGGGGCTGTGGCGGGGGGCGGCCAGGCTCCAGGTGATCGGCAGCGCGGCGGGTCCCTGGTTTCCGTGGGCGGTCGCCGAGCTGACGGCGCTCGTCGCGCTCGCCGCACTGGCCGGATTTCAGGCCGGGGACCGCTACCGAGCTGGCCGCTGCTTCCTCGAGCTGCGCTATGTCAGCGGACGGTAAGCCCTACCGACCTGCTGGAACGCTAGCGTTGCGACTATGAGTGTGTTGGACCGGTGGGCCAATCGAGCAGCCGAGCACCCCCCGCCGGGTCCGTTCCGGGCTGGCTTCTGGCGTAGCCCACTACGCGGCCCCTGGTTCACCGCAATTCTCAGCGTGGTGCTGCTGCCCGGCATCACGCTGATGTTCCTCACCGGCCTGGCGTCCTACGCCGCGTACAACCCGAACCTGGCGCCCGGCAACGACACCACGCCCGACAAGGGATTGCTCGGGTCCTGGCTGCCGGGCTGGCCGGCCGGTCCGTCCTGGTTGTACTGGGTGAACCAGGGCGTGCATGTGACGCTCGGATTGGTGCTCATCCCGGTTGTGCTGGCCAAGCTGTGGTCGGTGTTGCCCAAGCTTTTCGAGTGGCCACCGGCCCGCTCGGTGACCCAGCTGGTGGAACGGGCTTCGCTGCTGCTCCTCGTGGGTGGCGCGGTGTTCGAGCTGGTCACCGGTGTGATGAACATCCAGTACTACTATGCCTGGCCGTTCGGCTTCTACCAGGCGCACTACTACGGGGCGTGGGTGTTCATCGCCGCGTTCGTCGTGCACGTGTCGTTTCGGCTGCGCACCATGGTCAGCGCGCTGCGCGGCCGCAGCCTCCGGGTGGAGCTTCGCACCCCGGCGTCCCAGACCACCGCTGAGGAACCTGATCCCGATCACCTGGTGTCGTCGGATCCTGCCCCGGCGACGATCTCGCGGCGGGGCGCGCTGGGCATGGTCGCGGCCGGTTCGCTGACCCTGTTTGGGCTCAGCGTGGGTCAGACCATCGGCGGGGCGACCCGCTCGACCGCGCTGCTGGCGCCGCGCGGGCAGAACATGGGACGGGATTTTCAAGTGAACAAG
>DASUII010000239.1:0-8569 GCA_036279835.1 Pseudonocardiaceae bacterium | reverse complement strand
GTGGGTGACTCGGGTGCCCGCCTCGGTCGGTGACAGGTTCAACATCCCGGCCAGCAACTGTTTGGTGTTGCGGAATCCAGCGGTGACCGCAATATTGCGGGATTCTAGTTCCGCGACGGTATCCAGCATCACCGAATACACCATCCGCGACACCGACTCAATATCGCGGACCTGATCCGGCAACCCCGCATCACCGCACTCGATGATCGAGCGTCGCCACTGGGCGAGGCAAGCGACCATCGCCTGCCTCGGATCCAACTGCGTCTCGATCACGGCACCATTGTCGCACCCACCCCCGACAATCTCGGTGCCCGACCAGAGCCGCCGAAAGAGCAATCCAACGATGCGACGACCGGTCGAAAAAAGTAGGCGAACGACGGGACACGAATCAGTGGTATAAGGGGACCCGGACCGAAGAATGCACCGCACAGCTACCGACAGCCAGGCGCCGATCGGAGGTGCCGCAGCCGGGGCGCGACCCCCCATCGCGTTCTATTGCGGAATCTACGGTTGATGCTATACAGGCGGCGCGGGGGCGCTCATGGGACCCATCGCGCCATCGCGCATGTCGGTGACGGTGACCATGAAGGGCCGCATCATCTCGGTGTCCCCGTGTTCGAGGATGTGGCAGTGGTAGACGTAGCGGCCTGGGATGTCGAACCGGACGGCCACCTCGATGATGTTGCCGGGATCGACCCTGATGACGTCGTTCCATCCGTGGACCTCGCTGGGTTCGAAGGTCCTGCCTAGCTTCTCGGTGTCGGGCACCAGCGGCGCAGACGTTTTACGGGTCTCGGGGTTGTAAAGGTTCGTATCCCCGACCGCCCGCTCAACTGTCGACGACTGGCTCACCGTCCTCGCCGACGCTCAGCCACCCGCCGAGCGCGACAGCCAGGCCGGCCTCGCGCAGCGGACACTCGTCCTAGCCGTGCTGCGCGGAGGCCTGCTGGACCTCCTCGCCACCGGCGACGTCGACCGGACCACCGCCGCCGTGCACCAGCACCTCAGCAACCTCACCGCCGCGAGCTGATCCGATCACACCTCAGTGGTCTGCTCCAGGTCGATGACGATCTTGCCGAGCGCGTGACCGGACTCCACCGCTCGCAGTGCCTGTGGCGCTTCGTCGAAGGGGTACGTCTGGAGCACCTTCGGATCGACCTTGCCTGCGGCGACCAGATTGGCGACGGCGGGAACGCCCGCAGAGCCGGACGACAGGTAGCTGCCTCCCAGGTCCGCGACACCAGGGTCGGCGACCGACACGATCCGGGCCGGGTTGGTGATCAGAATGGCGACATGGCGCATCGGTTCGCCACCTACCACGTCGAAGATGGCGTCAACTCCGCCAGGCAGCAGTTGTCGCATCTGCTCGACGACCTGGCCGCTGTCGTAGGGCACCAGGATGGCTCCGAGACTTTCCACCATCGACCGTTTGGTCTCGCTGCCCACCCCGAAGACCGCCGCGCCACGGTTGCGCGCTAGCTGTGCGGCCATCACACCGACACCACCGCCGACGCCGTTGATCAGCAGCGTGTCGCCCTCGGCGACGCCGAGTTTCTCCAGCGCATCCCAGGCGGTCCCACCGGCCACCGGCAGCGCGGCTGCCTGCACGAAACTGATCTGCAGGGGCTTACCCGTGGTGGCCTCGGCGAGCAGCACCGCGTGCTCGGCGTAGCTGCCGTGTCCCGGCGCGGTCCTGCCCAGCACGTCATCGCCCTCGGCGAATCCCTTGACGTCGGAACCGACTGCGACCACGACACCGGCCGCCTCAACGCCCAGCACCAGGGGAAAGTGTGGAGTCGCCTGCGAGTTGGCCGCCACACCGCTGCGGATCTTGTAGTCGACCGGGTTTACCCCGACAGCCTTGACCTTGATCACCAGTTCGCTTGGACCCGGCGCCGGCTCAGGCCGGTCGAACCAGGTCTCGGTCTCAGGACCGCCGTACGGGGTGTACCCGTAGGCCCTGCTCATCGCGGTCGGTCCTCTCCGTCGTCACGCACCGCCCTCCGACCCTGCCACGGCCGACTCACGGCGGCCGCATGGAAGTGCCCGCCGACGAACCGCTCCGGGTGTCTCCGGCGCGTCCGGGACGGCAGGATTGTCGGACTCGGCTGTTAGGTTCCAGGCATGCGCCAACGAGTGCCGCTCGCGGGTGACGAGAAGGAGAGCCTATGGAGCAGCGGGTCAGTTTGATCACATTGGGCGTGGCCGACGTGCATCGCGCTCAGGCGTTCTACCAGCGGTTGGGCTGGGAGGGCCAGGAGATCGAAGAAACCGTGTTCATTCAGGCTGGAGGTATTGCGCTGGTCCTCTGGGGCCGTGACAAGCTCGCGCTCGACTGCGGCGTCACTGACGACCAGGCGCCCGGCTTCAGCGGCGTTGTTCTCGCGCATAACGTTCGCTCGGAGACCCAAGTCGACGATGTCATCGCGGCAGCGCAGCGTGCCGGCGCCACTGTCACCCGGCCGGCAGCCAAGACGTTCTATGGCGGATACGCCGGCGTCTTCACCGATCTCGACGGCCATGCGTGGGAGATCGCGCACAACCCGGGTTTCCCATTGGCAGAGGATGGCTCGATCAGCATCCCCGACTTCAGCAAGGCGTAGCTGCGGCGCCAGCGGGCAGGCGCGACGGATCTGCACCTCGCTGTCCGGGTTCACGCCCGGGTGTGGCGGGCGGATCGGGTCAGGATCAGAAGGGCTGCGGGTAGGGCCGCTCGCTGTAGGGAGGTCCACTCACGTCATCACACTCGACGGCGACGAACAGGACCTACGGGAAACATGCTGATCAGGGAGGCGACCGGAGACGACTGGCTGGCGATCTGGCCGTTGCTGGAGCACGACATCGTCGCGGGCGAGACCTTCTGCTTCGACCGTGACTTGACCGAAGATCAAGCCCGCCAGACCTGGTTTCCGCAACCTCCGGGGCGCGCGGTCGTAGCCGTCGATGACCAGGGCGCCGTGGTAGGGATCGCCACGATTCGACCCAACCATGGTGGACCGGCTGCACACATTGCGAACGCCAGCTTCCTAGTCGACCCCGAACACGCCGGGCGCGGCATCGGGCGAGCTCTCGGTGCGCACGTACTCGACCAGGCACGCGCCGACGGCTACCGTGCTATGCAGTTCAACGCGGTGGTGGAAACCAACACCCGTGCAGTGGCCCTCTGGCGCTCGCTAGGGTTTGACGTCCTCGCCACCGTTCCCGAAGCCTTCCACCATCCAGTCGACGGCTACGTCGGCCTGCACATCATGTATCGCCGTCTCTGACTGCTACCGGCTCTGTATATTGGAACCTTTTCGCAGTTCCAGGGCGCCCAGGGTCGGCTAATGGAACCTTTTCGCAGTTTCCTGTTGGTGGCGCTACGGGCGCGGTGGGGGACCGGTGTGTCCCTGGTTCGACGGGATGATCATTGATCCAGTGAGCCTGCGGTGACACGCCGATTGGGCATTATTGCGGAATCTGCGGTGAACGCTAGATAGCCGGATATTGTCCGATGATGGATCCGGTGCGCAATCCGTTCGCCCCCGGCGCGGGCCAGCGGCCACCCGAGCTGGCTGGCCGCGACCGCGAGCTGGCGGCCTTCGACGTGGTGCTGGAGCGGGTGGCCCGGGGCCGCCCGGAACGCTCCCTGGTGCTGACCGGCCTGCGTGGGGTGGGCAAAACAGTGCTGCTCGGTGAGCTCCGGTCGATGGCGATGCGCCGAGGGTGGGGCGCTGGCAAAGTCGAAGCCCGGCCGGATGGCGGGCTGCGCCGCCCGCTGTCGGCCGCGCTGCACCGGGCGGTGCGTGATCTCGCGCTGCGCCACCGCGCCCCGGACCGGGTTGACGAGGTACTCGGGGTGCTCAAGGCCTTCGCGCTGCGGGCAACCCCGCGAGACGCCAAACTGCGGGATCGCTGGCAGCCGGGCATCGACGCCTCAACCGTCACCGGCCGGGCCGATTCCGGGGACATCGAGATCGACCTGATGGAGCTGTTCACCGCGGTCGCGGAGCTGGCCGCCGACGTCGGCACCGGGGTGGCGCTGCTGATCGACGAGATGCAAGACGTCGCACCCGATGACGTCTCCGCACTGTGCGCCGCGTGCCACGAGCTGTCCCAGTCCGGGGCGCCGCTGGTGGTGGTCGGGGCGGGATTGCCGCACCTGCCGGCGGTGCTCAGCGCGTCGAAGTCCTACTCCGAACGGCTGTTCCGCTACCTGCGGATCGACCGACTGGACCGTGCCGACGCCGACCGCGCCGTGGTCGCCCCGATCGAGCGGGAGAACGCCGCGATCACCCCCGACGCGCTGGACACGCTGTTCGAAACCTCCGGCGGCTACCCCTATTTCGTGCAGGCCTACGGCAAGGCCGCGTGGGACGCTGCCCCGAGGTCCCCGATCGGGATCATCGACGTCCAGGTGGCCGCGCCCGAGGCCGAGAGCGAGCTCGGCGTGGGTTTCTTCGGGTCCCGGTTCGAGCGGGCCACTCCGGCCGAGCGGGAGTACCTGCAGTCGATGGCCGAACTCACCGGCGGCCGGGACGAGCCGGTCGGCACCACACAGGTGGCCGAGGTACTCGGGCGACGCGCTTCATCGCTGTCCCCAGCCCGGGACAGCCTGCTCAAGAAGGGGCTCGTGTACTCCGCCGAGCGCGGGCAGATCGCATTCACCGTCCCACATTTCGGTCGATTCCTGCTCGGCAGGCTGGTCGGCTGAGGCATCCGGTACCCCGAATGAGTGAACGGCCGGTGAGTCGGCGGAGGGTTGTAACAGCGCCCGGGCGTGTTTCGATGACACTGGTAGCCCCGTGATGCTGTTGGACCCCCGACCCGGCAGCCTCACGGGGCCTTCTTATGCCCCGGTGCCGTACCGCTGGTGCCCCGCAAGCGGCGCCGACCGCGGCACGTACCCTCTTCGCCGTGCCCGTGCCCGAGAGCAAGCTCGAGATCCAGATGCTGCACGACCGCGTGATGGTGCGTCTGGCCGATGACGAGGGCGAGCGCCGCAGCAGTGGCGGAATCCTCATCCCGGCAACGGCCCAGGTAGCCAAGCGATTGTCCTGGGGTGAGGTGTACGGGGTCGGCAACCACGTCCGCACCGTGCAGGTCGGTGACCGGGTGCTGTTCAACCCGGAGGACCAGTTCGAGGTCGAGGTCCAGGGGTCGGCATACCTGGTCATGCGGGAACGGGACCTGCAGGCGGTAGCCAGCGAGCGCGCCGAGCACGGAACGGGCCTGTATTTGTGAGGTCACCCGACAAGCCGGCGCAGCCCGAGCCATGGCCGTTGTTCGACAAACCGGCCCGAACCGCCCCCGGCAGCACGACCGAGATCCCCCGAATACTGGCAACACCGCTGCACCAGTCCGACCAGAACCGGACCCTGCGCCGTACCGGAATCTTGGTAGCCGGCCTGCTCAGGCTGCTGGCGCTGGCCTACTTCATCGACCTCGCAATGTCCTCCGGCGACGTCCCTCGCGGCGTCACCGTCGCGGGCGTACCCGTCGGCGGGATCACCCGGGTCGCGGCCGAGCAGCGGCTGCGTGAACAGCTCGAGCCACGGCTGAGCCATCCGATCACGCTGGAGGCCGGTGATGTCAATGCCACCCTCGACCCTGGGCGGGCAGGTCTGCGCCTGGACTGGCCCGCCACTGTCGACCAGGCGGGCAAGCAGCCGCTGAACCCATGGACCCGGCTGAGCTCGCTGTGGCGGGCTCGGGAGATGAGCGTGGTCACCGCTACCGACCGAGCCGCTCTCACCGCGGCCCTGCAAGGACTGCTCAGCACGATCGACCGGGAACCGATCGAGGGCACCATCCACTTCGTCGGCACGCGGCCGATCGCGGTGCAACCGCGGTCCGGTCAGCATCTCGACGTCGCCGCCACCACCGACCTCATCCTCAAGCGCGGGGTCCGCGGTGGCACCGTGCGTGTCCCGGTGACGGCGCAGCCGGTCCGTACTACTGCCGACGGGATCCGGGCGGCCCTGCACGACATCGTCGAACCTGCCGTGTCAGCCCCGGTCAAGGTCACCGGTGACGGCCATGACGCCATGCTCATGCCGGACGTCATCGCGGCGGCGCTGCGATTCGCGCCGGACAGCCGGGGTGGCTTGACCACCACCATCGACAATCCCACGGTGATCGCCGCGCTGAACCCGCAACTCGACTCGACCCAGCGACCAGGCAAGAACGCCGAGATCCTGATCCAGGGCGCCGCGCCGGTGGTACTGCCCTCGGTCGACGGCCGCGGCATCGACTGGGCCGCCAGCCTGCTGCCGCTGCTCGACGTGCTGCACAACTCCGGACCGCAGCGCTCCCTGGCGGCCAGCTACGTCACGCTGCCACCGACGCTGAGCACCGCGCAGGCCACTGCGCTCGGGATCACCACCCAGATCGCCACGTTCAGTACCAGCGGATTCGCCACCGACTCCGGTGTCAATATCCGCCGGGTCGCAGAACAGGTCAACGGTGCGATCCTGCGGCCGGGCGAGACCTTCAGCCTCAACGGGTACACCGGCCCGCGTAACGCCGCCACCGGATACGTCGACGCCGGCATCATCGACCACGGTCGGCCCAGCCGGGGCATCGGCGGCGGCATCTCCCAGTTCGCCACCACGCTCTACAACGCCACCTACTTCGCGGGCCTGACCGACGTCGAGCACAAGGAGCACAGCTACTACATCAGCCGCTACCCCGCGGCCCGGGAGGCGACCGTGTTCGAGGGCGCCATCGACGTCAAGTTCCGCGACGACTCACCCACCGGCATCCTTATCCAGACGGCGTGGACCCCGACCTCGATCACAGTGACGCTCTGGGGCACCAAACACGTCGACGTCGAGTCGATCACCGGGCCGCGCACCGACTTCATCGATCAGAAGCCAGAGACCGTCACCGGCCAACCGTGCACCCCCACCCAAGGCGAGCGCGGCTTCACCGTCACCGACACCCGCGTGATCCGCGACGCTAACACCCACGCCGAAATCACCCGCCACACCCGCAAGGTGGTCTACGACCCAGAACCCCAAGTCATCTGCGCCCCGTAACCTCCGCCGCCACGAGCCCTCCTGCTCGGGAGGCACAGAGCGCTCCGGGTTAGAAGGCTTCTTCGGGGACGTCCATCAGGGCGTTGTCGGTGGACTCGACGATGGCGCGGCGGCACGTCAGTTCGGGCAGGATGTTGCGGGCGAAGAAGCTCGCCGCGGCGACCTTGCCCTGGTAGAACAACTCGTCCTTCGTTGAGACCTGGCCGGCCAGCGCGGTCAGCGCCACCTCGGCCTGGCGCAACAGCAGCCAGCCGATCAGCAGGTCGCCGGTGCTCATCAACAGGCGCACGGTCTGTTGGGCGACCTTGTAGGTGTTGCGCGGATCGTGCTGCGCCGACAGCACGAAGCCGATCATGGTGCCGAGCATCGCCTGCAGGTCAGCCAGTGCGGTGGCCAGCAATGCCCGTTCCTCCTTGAGCCGGCCATTGCCGCTGCCGGCGTCCAGGAACGCTTGGATCTCCTTGTTCAGATGCCCGATCGCCTGACCACCGTCACGGACGATCTTGCGGAAGAAGAAGTCCTGGGACTGGATCGCCGTGGTGCCCTCGTACAGACTGTCGATCTTGGCGTCCCGAATGTACTGCTCAATGGGATAGTCCTGCAGGAAGCCCGATCCGCCCAGGGTCTGCAGCGACAGGGTGAGCATTTCATAAGCCCGCTCGGAACCGACGCCTTTGACGATGGGCAGCAGCAGATCATTGACCCTCGTGGCCATCTCGGCATCCGCGCCGCCGATCTCGACGGTGTCCTGATAGCTCGCGGTGTAGAGGTACAGCGCACGCAGACCCTCGGTGTAGGCCTTCTGCAACATCAGCATCCGGCGCACGTCGGGGTGGTGGGTGATCGTCACTCGCGGAGCGGTCTTGTCTCGCATCTGGGTGATGTCGGCGCCTTGCACCCGCTGCTTGGCGAACTCCAGCGCGTTGAGGTAGCCGCTGGACAGCGTCGCGATCGCCTTGGTGCCGACCATCATCCGGGCCATCTCGATGACCTCGAACATCTGGGCGATGCCCTCGTGGACATCACCGACGAGCCAGCCGACCGCCGGAGTGCCGTGCTCGCCGAACGTGAGCTCGCACGTCGTCGAGACCTTCAGGCCCATCTTCTTCTCGACGTTGGTGACGTACACGCCGTTGCGCTCGCCGAGCTCGCCGGTCGCGAGGTCGACGTGGAACTTCGGTACGACAAAAAGCGAGAGGCCCTTGGTGCCCGGGCCAGCGCCCTCGGGCCGGGCGAGGACGAGGTGCACGATGTTCTCAGGGATGTCCCACTCGGCGCTGGTGATGAAGCGCTTGACGCCCTCGATGTGCCAGGAGCCGTCCGGCTGCTCGACGGCCTTGGTGCGCCCGGCGCCGACATCCGAGCCGGCGTCCGGCTCGGTGAGCACCATCGTGGCGCCCCAGCCGCGCTCGATCATGTGGTGGGCGAGCTGCTTTTGGTCTGCGTTGCCGAGCCGGGACACGATCCCGGCGAACGCCGGACCGGCGGCGTACATGTGGATCGCGGGGTTGGCGCCCAGGATCATCTCGTTGGCCGCCCACACGATCGAC
>DASUII010000238.1:0-17365 GCA_036279835.1 Pseudonocardiaceae bacterium | reverse complement strand
AGGTCAAGGCCGACAGGGGCACCGAGGTGCCTTCGACCGTCCACGGGCGCGGCTCATCGGGCGAGTGCCCCGCGCACTCGCCGAGGTACTCTTCCGCCCGCTCCTCGATGCGGTCGGCCAGAACAGCCAGATCGCGCTCGGCGTCGGACTTCAACCCGAGCGCGTTCATGTCAGCGTTGTCCCACATATCCGGGATCATCGAGTCACCGGCCACCTCAGCAATGCCGGGCACCACTGCCTTATATCGGGAGAGGTCTTGCCGCGCCATCCCAGGCACCAGCATCCAGTTCTGCGAGAGATGCATGGCGACCTCAGCGATGTTCCACTGGCCCACCGCGGGAACTCCCGGATCAGTGATGGACCGAATCAGGGTCGTCACCCGCCGAACCTCATCACGGAGTGCGGCCTGGCTCTGCTGCCATTGAGCTGCCGATACGCTCGCGACCATGTCAACCCCTTAATACGTCGGTCAGCGTGGGATGGCGCAGCGTGGGCGCCGGTCTCATCGCACGATGCCCCAGCTCCTCCGTAATGTTCGAAATCGCGTCGATAAGCCGCTTCGTGCGGGTTCGCGATTGCATCCACGACGGCAGATCCAGCGCGGCCATGATCTCGTCGGCGAGCACCTCGCCGATTACTCCCGGCCACAACCGCTTGGCCTTCGCGGCGGCGGCTGCGGCCATCCGTTGAGGGGCGTACTGGTCGACTTCCTGCGAGACCTCGACCTGTATGTCAAGCATCGGAAACCTCCTCAGCTACTGGCCGTGCTCGGCTCGCGGCATCCTCGACGTCAGCTCCGTCTCCAACGGTACTGAGGCGCGCGGTGTAGTGGCGTCCGTCGAATTACTCAGCCGCATACTCAACTGCGGTTGGTGATCCAGCCCGCGATCTGCTTCGAAATACAGTCGCAACAACCCTGTTGTCGCCGAGTTCGACAGTACGGCTGTTCACCGCCGCCAGCGCAGCCCTCCTGTCGAACTCGGCGCACGCAACGCTGTTCCTCGCGGTGGAGCCGGACGGCGATCTCCCGGTTAGTCCGACCCCGTGCCGCCACCTCAGCGACATGCCGCTCAACCGGCGTTGACTCTGGCAACCACCGGATGATGATCACCCGAAGGGAAACGCGTTGTCAACGAGGTATCGCCACGATCCGTCCGGCTGCCGGCGAAAGACGTGCACAGTGCGAGCGCTGAGCGTCCTCGGACTGCCGTCAGGATCGTTGTTTTCCACCTTCCATTCGGCAGTCTGCAGTCCGATATCTCCCACCTGGTGACGGCTGAGTACCTGGATCAAGCACTGCCTCGGGCATACCTGGGAAAAGTCTTCTAAGTGCTCGATCCGAATACCACCCATTGTTTTCTCCATGTTGACTCCTCCGCCATCGACCAATGCGAACACGATTCATACGGCTCTGTCTGGAGGTTAGGCCGGCGCGATGTTTGCGTTGCGGTGGAAAACGTTGCCTGGGTCGTACTGGGTTTTGATCAGGGCCAGTCGATCGTATTTCGTGGACCCATAGGTGGCTCGCAGGCGGTCGTCGTCTTGTTCTGGGTCGAAGTTGACGTAGCCGCCAGCGCCGGCGGCGAGCGGGCGCAGGGCGTCCCACACCGATCGCACCCAGTTCCGGTCGGCCGCCAGCGCCGCTGGGTCCGGGCTGATGGCCTCGATGTTCACCGCGTACTGTGGGGTGCGCGTTCCGCCGAACGCGGTGTCCTGTTCGCCGACCTGCGCGAAGGCGCCATCGAGCCGGAAGATCGGAATGAACGACATTGGCGAGTACTGTCGGTGGCTCGCTCGACCAGCACGTTGATCACCTCGTCGGAGAGTTCATCGAGATAGAGCGCTTTCGTGTAGGCCCGGATTCCCCACGGGAAGGCACTGTCATCGAATACCTACTGAAGCGCTATGTAGGGGATTGGGGTGATGAACTCGAACAACGGCGGGCATACGGCACGGATTGGTGCCATGGCTCGGGCATGTTCCTCGGCCGAGCCGAACCCGACGACCAGGAGTGCGTACCCAGGTGCGAAATGGTGCTGTTCCGGGACGAATGGTGCGGGCGGCGCGTTCAATCCGACGCCGAGTTGCGCTGCAGTGTTCTCGGGTAGCGCCGTTGAGTCCAGTCCCAGTAGTGCAACGACAGCTGCGGGTCGATTTCCCGGATCAGCTCCTCGAAACGATTGATCAGTTCCCGGTTCCGCCGTTCCTGTGCCGAAACGGTGGCGATGTTCCTCCGGATGCCATCACCAAGTGCCATGATGTCCCTCCCATATCGAGTCTGTGCCGAATGAGAGCAGCGAAGGTGGGGAAGAAAACACAGCCGACACCGATCACCCGAACGGCCCGCCCCGGGTAGCTGTTGACCGGTCGCCTGTGGGCGGTCCGCTCAGCGAAAACGAGCCCGCATACTTACCTGCGGCTGGTGATCCAGACTGCGATCTGGCTCCGGTTCGACAGGTCGAGCTTGGTGAGAATGTGCTGCACATGGTTCTGCGCGGTGCGCTCGGAGAGGTAGAGCCGGGCGGCGATCTCCCGGTTGGTCCGCCCCTGCGCCACCAGCGCGGCAACTTGCCGTTCCCGCGGCGTCAGCGGCTCGGCCGGCGCCTGGCCGAGCCGCTCGGCCAGTTCCTGGGCGCGCGCCGTGAACGGCGCCATGCCGAGGATCCCGGCTCTGCTGGCGCAGTCGGCGGCCAACGAACGAGCCCGTGCCGCATCACCGTGCCCGGCCCGGCGGGCCAGCGCCACGGCCAGCTCGAACAGCGCTTCGACGTGGTAACCAGCCGCCCCGTTCGCCGCGCACGCCTGCCGGGCGTGGTCGAGGTCGGCGACGGCATCATCGAGCAGCCCCAGGTGCCGGGCCGCGATTCCGAGATAGAGCTCAACCGGCCCGAGATACCCCGCGGCGCCCGCCCCACCCGCGACATGGTGGCCGCGGTAACGGGCCAGCAGCGCGCGTAGCGCCGCGACATCCTCGGCAGCGTCCATCGCCGAGGCGACCATGATGCCGAGCGCGTAGCTGATGGTCGCCCCGTGCGTGGTCGGCTGCCACTGGGCGACCGGCCCCAGCGCTCGGTAGAGCTCGGCCGCCTCGGCGCGCCGTCCGGCTGAGATCAGCACATAAGCCGGCGAGAGCGAGTAGATGGCGCCGAAGGCCGGGCAAAAATCTCGGGCACCGACAGGTCCATCGAGGCCGTAGGCTCTCGCCGCGCCGCTCGCCTCGGGACCGACGTGGTGACCCGTCATAGCCAACACCGCGTCCCGGACCCACGCAGAGAGCGGCAACAGCTCGGTGAAGCCCTCGTTGGCCAGCCGGATGGCGTCGGCGAAGCGTGCCTGTGCCTGGGCGTGCGCTGCTCGGCAGCGAAGCAGGTGCCAACGCGCGACCGGCCCGCCCATCTCATTGACGCACCAGGTCAACGGATCGAGCTCCCGGCCGACGCTGGCGAGAGCGCCCCGCTGGAACATCACGTCGATCCGCCAGAGGTGCGCCCACATCTGGATTTCGGGGTCCGAGGCTTCCCTGCCGATCTTCAGCAGCTGCGCTGCCAGGCCGAACCGTTCGTCGGTCCCGTCCGGACCGCAGCGCACGAGCTGGCGGGCTCGTAACGTCGCCACGAGCGCTGCCCGGTCGTCGCACTGGTTCGCCACCGCCAATGCCTGCTCGCTGGCCCGCGCAGCGGCATCGACGTCATCGAGGTAGATGCATGCGCGGGCCAGGCCCGCCGCCACCCTGGCACGCAACGAGCAGGACTGCGGACCTAGCCACCGCAGGACGTCCTCGCACAGTCGCCTGACCAGCCGATCGGCCTCGGCGCCGTCGCCGCCGTCCAACGTCAGGGCTGCCTCGGCGATGAGGTCGGGTCGGGCGATCGAACGCGCGAGATCGGCCGCGCACCGGCAGGTGTGCAGCCGGCCCGGGTGATCCCCGGACAGGCTCTGCGCGGCGCCGAGCGCGAGCAGCAGCTGGCAACGGTCGAGATCGTCGAGCTCACCGCCGCCGACGTCGAACGCAAGGCGGTACAGCCGGACACCCTCTTCGTAGGAGAGCCGGTTCACCGCCTCAGCCGCAGCCCACCGGATCCAACCGGTAGCGCGACCCCGCTCGCCGAGCACCGCCGCGGCCGCCCAGTGCCGGGCGAGATCGGACAGATGCGGCTCGAGACGGCCGGCGTACAGCTCCTCCACGGCCTCGGCCGCCGACCGGTGCAGCTGTACCCGCTCCGCTGTGCCCAAGCCGGCCTCGATCGCGTCCCGAACCAGCACGTGCACGAATCGGTGCTCGCCGGGCGTCGCGGTGGGCTCGACCAGGCCGGCGGCCGCTGCCTCGTCGAGCTGGCCGAGGCAGCCGAGCACCGGCTCGCCCTCCATCCGGGCGAGCACCTCGACGGAGAACTCCCGGCCGACGATCGACGCCGCGCCGAGCAGCCGCGCGGACTTCGGTGGGAGCCGTTCCAGCCGTTCGTTGATCGTCTGCCGCACACTCGGCGGGACCGGGACGGGCGACGCGGCTGGGCCTGCGTCGGCCAACGCCCAGCCCATCTCACCGACGAAGAACGGGTTGCCGCCAGTGACCACGTGCACCCGCTCGACCTGTGCCGGTGCGACGGCGCGCCCGATCAGCGCGGCGAGCTGCTTACCGACGGCCGGAGCGGCCAAGCCGCGCAGGTCGATCCGCCGGGTGACCGGCTCCCGAGCGAGTCCCGTGACGAGGACGTCGTGCACGGGCTCGGTATCCCGGTGGTTCACCATCACCAGTAGCCGCTCGCCAGTCAGCGTGCGCACCACGTGGTGCAGCAGCAGCAACGAGCCGTAGTCCGCCCGGTGCGCGTCGTCGAACACGATGGCCCAGGGTGCGTTCGCGGTGATGTCGCTCAGCAGCCGGGCCACCGCGTCGAACAGCCGAAACCGGTCCTCGCTCGAGCCGCTGCCACCCCGATCACCGCCCGGAGCACCGAACACCTCGGGTGACAGCCGTACGAGGTCGGGTAGCACGCCGAGCTTACCGGCGATCTTGGCGACGTCGACGCTGGCGGATACCGCACGCAGCACCTGGCGCCACGGCCAGTACGGGGGCGCGCCGCTCGACTCCGCCGCCGGCCCCCACGCCACCGAAACGCCCCGCGACGCCGCCAGCCCGGTCAGCTCCTCGGCCATCCGGGTCTTGCCGATCCCCGGCTCGCCGCGGCACAGCACGACGCGCGGATGTGCGGCGAGAGCCGACTCGAAGTGCGCCACGAGCGCGGCCAGCTCCCGTTCGCGACCAACCAACTCCGTGCGCATCGGCGGCCACGCCTCCTCGGCAAGGTAGCTGGAGCGGAGCCGTTTGAGCAGGAAGAGACTCGTCCCGAACTGTAATGCCCGGCAGGAATAGCGAACAGGGTGATCCGCGAGTCGATCACAACACCGCAGTCTGGATGCAGCCTGCGGTAATTCGAGTCACTTTTTACCGTAGCCCGCATCCAGACTGCGCATTTCGGTCGGGGGAAAGACGTGTGCGAGGGAGGCGCTCGCGGTGCGACACTGTCGGGAGTGCCTGGGCTGGACGGGTGGGCCGCGGCGGTGGGGGGAATCCCCGGTGGACATGAACAGTATCGAGGAGACGGCCGTTCATCTGCCGGTCGGCACGGTGACGTTCATGCTGACTGACGTCGAGGGCTCGACGTTGCTGTGGGAGTCCGCCGCGGAGGCGATGGGTGCCGCGATCCGCCGGCACTATCAGCTGCTGGACGCGGCTGTCGCGCTGCACGGCGGGGTACGGCCCCAGGAACAGGGCGAAGGCGACAGCGTGGTGGCGGCGTTCCAGTCTGCCTCGAAGGCGCTGGCCGCTGCGCTGGATGTTCAGCGTGCCTTTTGCGCCGAATGCTGGCCGGAGGGTGCGTCGCTGAAGGTGCGCATCGCATTGCACACCGCGCCGGCGCAGCTGCGTGATGAGTTGAACTACTTCGGGCAGGCGGTGAACCGCTGTGCCCGGTTGCGTGCCGTTGCGCACGGCGGGCAGGTGGTGCTGTCCAAGACAACGCGGGATCTGGTCCGCGAGCAGCTTCCTGACGGAGTCGAACTGGTAGATCTGGGCGTGCACCGGCTTCGTGATCTTGGCCGCTCGGAGCACGTTTTCGGGCTGTTGCACCCCGATCTACCGGTCGAGTTCCCGCCGCTGCGGTCGCTGGGTTCGCTGTCCAACAATCTGCCGGGTGAGCTGACGAACTTCGTCGGCCGGGGTGCGGAGCTGGCGGAGGTCGCAGAGCTGCTCGGGCAGGTGCGGCTGCTGACGCTGACCGGCGCGGGAGGTTGCGGTAAAACGCGCTTGGCGCTGCAGGCAGCCGCCGGCGCGATGGACGGCCACCTCGACGGGGTGTGGTGGGTCGACCTCGCGCGGCTGGAGAGCGCCACCCAGGTGCCGGCCGCGGTGATCGGCGCCATCGGCCTGCGGGAGGTGCCCAGTTGGGGGCCGCTGGAGACACTGGTCGGGTATTTGCGGGCCCGCCGAGCGCTGCTCGTGCTCGACAACTGTGAACATGTGCTGGCCGCCTGCGCACAGCTCGCCGAGGCGCTGCTGCGTGGGTGCCCGTCGCTCACCGTGTTGGCGACCAGCCGGGCGCCGCTGGGGGTGCCGGGGGAGACGGCGTGGCGGGTGCCGTCGATGTCGCTGCCAGGCGACGCCCGACGCGAGCCGGTCGAGGCGCTGCGAGAATCGGACGCAGTGCGCCTGTTCCTCGACCGCGCCACGCAGGTACGCCCCGATTTCAGGATCACCAGGGCCAACGCGCCCGCCATCGCGCACATCTGTCAGGAGCTCGACGGCATTCCACTTGCTATCGAGTTGGCCGCCGCGCGGGTGCGAGTGCTGGCGTCCCAACAGATCGCCCACCGGCTGGGCGACCGCTTCCACCTGCTCACCGGTGGCAGCCGCACGGCGATGCCACGCCAGCAGACCCTGCAGGCGTCCATCGACTGGAGCTACGAGCTGCTCAGCAACGCTGAGCGCGCGCTGCTGCGGCGGCTGTCGGTGTTCACCGGAGGGTGGACGTTGGACGCCGCCGAGCAGGTGTGCGGCGGCGACGGCATGGACCGCCATGCCGTTTTAGACCTGTTGACCGGGCTGGTTGACCAGTCGCTGGTCACCACCGGCGAACAGGACGCGCAGCTACGTTACGGGCTGCTGGAGACGGTCCGCCAGTATGCTGCCGCGCGGCTGACCGAGACTGGTGAACTCGACGCGGTGGGCAAGCGCCACCTCGCCTACTACGTCGGGTTGGCCGAGCGCGCCGAACCGGAGGTACTCAGCGCCGGGCGAGACGACCCTGTGCTACGCCGGCTCGCCACCGAGCTGCCGAACCTGCGCGCGGCCCTGGAACGGGCCGCGACGATAGACCCGGCCACCGCTGCGAAACGTTTCGGCTTGCTCCTTGCGCTGGGCGATGCCCAGTGGTGGGCCGGGCACGTCTCCGAGGCGAGCGCGACATTTCAATCCGCCACCTTCCTCGCTCGGCAGTTCCAGGATCCTCATCGACTGGCCGAGGCCGCGCTGCGGGTGGGCGAGGTCGGGTACGGCGGAGCATACATGGAGGCCTGGACGTTCGACCCGGTCAAAGTGGAGCTCCTCGATGAGGCGCTGACGGCGCTGGGTGACCAAGAGACCCTCCTTAAGGTCCGCGTGCTGGCCCGGCTGGCCACCTCCCTGTACCTCTCGCCGTTCGACTCGCTGCCGAGGCGGGACGCGTTGAGCCGAGCGTCCGTGGAGTTAGCCCGCCGCCTGGGCGACGGCCCGACCCTCGCCTACGCCCTACACGCCCGTCACCTGGCGGTGTGGGGCCCGGACAACGTCGAGGAGCGCGTGAGCCTGTCGGCCGAGATCGTCGAGCTCGCGCAGCAAGCCGGCGATTTCTCCCTCGAGCTAGCCGGGCATGTCTGGCATCTCGCAGACCTGTTCGAGATGGGCGACATACCGGGAGCCGATCGCCAGATCGAGATACACGAGGCGCTGGCCCATCGAGTCGGGTACCCGCACTTCATCGCGCACGCGTACATGTTTCGTGCGACGCAGGCGATGTTGCGCGGCGAGTTCGCCGACGCGGAGGCCCTCGCCCAGCGGTCGCTGGCACTCGGGGAGCAGGTGGGGGACGTCAACGTCCGGGTCTCCCACCACGTCCAGATGGCCCTGCTGCGGGCCCTGCAGGGCCGGCCTGAGGAATGCGCCGCCTACTTCGAGCCCGCGGCGCGCGAACATCCCCCCGAGCTCGCGAGACTGGTGAACCTTGGCTTCCTTTGTCTCGCCGGGGACCGGACCGGCATCAAGGAAACCTTCCCGGTGATCTGGCGGGCCCGAAACCGGATCCCGCCGCCATTCTGGCTGTCCATGACTGGCACATGTATTACTTTGCTGGCTGCCCACGCCGGAGCCACCCACGAGGGGGAGGTCATCTACGACCTCGTTCGTCCGTACGAACACCGCTGGACCTTGGCCGGGCGAGACGCCGTCGCCGCGGGCGGACCCATCGCCTATTACCTGGGGATACTCGCCGCGGCGCTGTCCCGCTTCGACGCAGCCGCCCGTCACTTCGAGGTGGCCATCGAGACCACCGAGCGGATCGGCGCTCGGCCCTACCTCGCCCTGGCACAGGGCGCCTACGGCGCCATGCTCGGCCGCCGGGGCGCCACCTTGGACCGTCAGCGAGCCAGACAGCTGCTCGCCGACGCCCTGCAGGCGGCGAAGAAGCTGGGAATGAACCAGCTTTACGACGAGGTCGTCGCGGCCCAGGCTGGCTTGCTCTCGGACCCGGCCGTCATGGAGTCGCAACTCGACCCGTTCGCCGCCGTCTTCCGGCACGAGGGAGAATACTGGACTATAGGCTTCCAGCGCGTCGTCATTCGCCTCAGGGACACCAAGGGCCTGCGATATCTGCGGAAGTTGCTGGCCGCTCCTGGCCAACAGTTTCACGTTCTCGACCTCGCGGCGGAAACCAACTCGCCGGCCGAGCGGGCGCGGGCGAACGTCAGCAAGTCGCTGCGTTCCTGCCTGCGACGGATCGAGCAGGCTCACCCAGCGCTGGGGGCACATCTGGCGACGACGGTGCGAGCCAGCTACTTCTGCTCATACCAGCCCGATCCGCATACCCCCATCGAGTGGCGGACCTGAAGCGATCCGCCGGCTCGCCGCCGTCGCTGCAAAGGTCAGCCGGCCGGCATCTCGCCGCGGGTGTGGGCGAACGTCTTGTTGACCATCTTCCAAGCGCCGTCGATCTTCGCGAGCGCGATGAAGTCAACGCAGGACAAGCTTCCCCAGATGCCGTCCTCTTCAACGATTGCGGTTGCCGCGTCACCGACCTGCTGGACCGAAGTAATCCGGGCGGCGTAGCTGCCGCCGCTGTCGAACGGCTGACTGGTGGCCATTTCTATCAACTGACTGATCGGGATGTCATAGCGCTGGCCGCCGACAGAGCCGAACATCCAGGCTTCACTGTGGAATCCCGTCTTGAGCTTATCGGCGTCACCCTTTGACACGCCGTCGATATAGAGTCGAACTGCATCCTCGATCGCGCCACGCTCGTCCGCCGAGTACGCCGTCGTCATAGCCGCTCACTCCTTTTGGTCGCTGCTCCCAGGCCTCGCCGCGATCGGGCTGCGACCCCGGGACCTACCTGAATCGTCCAGATCAGGATGTGGTCCGCCACGGAGTCCGGCTGTCAGGTACCCGACATGGGCACTGTCAGCTTGCCGACACGTTGATGACCAGGCGGCGACTACCGCTGCTGGCAGGGCCAGGCAGGGCAGTTCGTCGCCGACCCTCACGGTGGATCAGGTGGGTGAGGGTGGCGTCGATCAGCGGGTTTATCAGCCAGCGCCGATATAGGACTGCAGGTATGCCCGATGGGCCTCCAGCTCACCGATTCGCGCCTTGACTAGATCCCCCATGCTGACGACACCGTGGAGCTTATCGTCGACCATCACCGGCAGGTGCCGGATCCGCCGGTCGGTCATGATCCGCAGGATGTCATCGACCTCGTCGGTAAGCATGCAGGTGATCACGTCGACATTCATGATGTCCGAGACCGAGGCGTGCACGAGCGACGCTCCGCGCTCGTGCAGGAGGCGGATGAGGTCGCGCTCCCACACCATCCCCACCACGGCGCTGTCGTCGACGACGACCACGGCCCCGACGCGGTGCTTGGCCATTGCGGCGAGCAGGACAGCGACCGGCGCGTCCGGCCTCACAGTTGCGACCACCGCCGCTTTGGCGCGTAGTACATCAGCTATTCGCACCCTAACGGCCCTCCGATCCCACAGGCCGAGACTAACTCTAAGAGTACCTCCAGCGCGGCTGGCGTGCTATGTCTCTCGAGCCCGGTACAGCGCGTATTTTCGGCCCGCACTGCGTCGGCCCGCCCTGGCCTCACGCACCATCAGCGATCAAGCCCTGGGCATCATCATGGGCCAAAACCGGTGCACCGCCGACGAGGCGTTCGAGATCCTGCGGGCCGCCTCCTCGCACCTCAACCTCAAGCTGCGCGACATCGTCGGCGACATCGTCACCCGCGTCAGCGCGATTGTGCTGGTCTCACCGCCTCCTGCGCGAAGGAATGCGACGGCGCGGAACCCCTGGTCAGGTTCCCTGATCCCGAAGCAACACTGTGGAGTGCTGCCCACAAATCGTCCGATATCCCTCCGCGCTCGCGTTTGTATCGAAGGCGCGGGTCGGGTACGCGCAGAACAGCGAGAACGGGTATCTGGAGGCGAGGTCGTTCCAGAGGTCCTCTAAGGCGATGGCAGCAGCGACGTTGCCCTCATCCCACAGCACCGCGACCATCTCACCGTAGATTCTCACATTGCGCGCGCTTTCCACTGCTCGGGAGACAAGCTGCCCGATCGCGGTTGTGAAGCGCGCCGCGTCTGGACTGCCGTCCACCATGAATGTCGCCAGCGCCTCGGACGCGTCCAGGGCAATGTACCGGCCGCATCCCCGCGCCTGGATCAAGTCGATGCCGGCTGCCATGAGCGCGCGGTCGACCGAATCCCGGTGGGCATCATTGGCAACGACGATGGCAGCATCGCCGGCGCGGAGGCCCGGCGTGAGGAAGTCCCGCACTGAGTCGACGAGGAATTCTTCGGTCTCGTAGAATCCAACGAAATGTGAATGAAGCTCAACGTTCGCCGTCAGGTCGCCGTCAGCCTGCGCAGAGATCTGCTGAAGCTCGTTGAGGCGGTCCATCAACTTCCGGCGGGCGATACGATACATACCCCCCGAGCGCCGCACACCGAGGTGGCGGGCCCAGGTGCTGTCAAGCACGACATATTCGTTGGTTCGCCTCTTCGCGGAGCGAACTCTCGAAACACTGGTGGCTGACTCGCCGGCATCCGATCCCCGGACGTCGCCATAACGGTCCTCGGTCATTTCCTTCTCCTTAAGAACTCTGCTGCTATCAATGATCAACGCAATGCGGGATTCGTCAGCGGCGGGTCACCGAGGACGTGGACTCGCCGCAGGTGGCGTCCGCACTTGGTGGCGTAGGGTTCCCGGCCGTGTAGCAGCGTGTAGTTGTCCGCAACGACAAGATCCCCGGCCTGCCAGGAGTGGGCGTAACAGTGCTGCGGGTCATACAGCGCGTCGCGCAGTGTCTGTTCGATCTCGGCGACGCATTCAGCCGACACATCGTGGAACTTCACCCGTGGCCGGTTGAGGTAGTCAATGTTGTCCGGAACAGGTTCTTGATACCGCATTGTAGGAAACCCGCAGTCCGGGTGTTCGACAACGAGCGGCGACGTAGCCGTGCCTCCGTAGTGTGACTCCTTGGCGACTCGGTAAGTCAGGGTCAGCCCCTCCCACAACGTCCGGGTTGCCGAGGACGCGCTGGCGAGTACTCGGGTCGTGTCGCAGAAGATGGTACGTCCACCCTGCTCATCGTCGAGCGCCCTGACGCATTGGAAGATTTGGAACTCCGGGATTTGTTCTACGAACATACCGTCCCAGTGAAACGTCAGCGCAGTGTTGTCGAAAACGACATCGACGGGCTGCTCATGCTCGAGAAGCTCGAGCACCGCTCCGAAGGACCAGCTGAGCACTTGTCCCCACGATGCAGCGTAGGAGGCTAGCTCCGCTGATCCTGAGAACGGATCGAAGCCACGCAGGACGAGCAGGTGATGTTCACGCGCCAGCTCTCGGGCGATCGAAACCGGGAGATCAGCTGTATCTGTGCTCCCCTTCCCGGAGCGGATCATCACGCCGTATGGTGGCATGACTTCCACGTCGAATTTGCTGGGCAAGCCCGGATGCAATTGATTCACCGTCTTTCTCCTGATCTTATCAATGCTCCGGGTACGTCCGAAGCCCTCGCCATATAATGCGACGGTCGCCCGTCGACGTAAATAAGATCCGCACCCATTGCCTCTGCCTCGTGCTGCTTCATGAGCACGAACCTGCCACCGACATCGACAGCCGTACCGTGCCATGGGGTAAGCCAGTTGTCCGACGTCTCAAGAAGATGTATGCCGAGCTTGGCGGAGCCGCAAGGCTGGGGGTGAATCGACAGTCGCACGGCGTCCGGGAACCGGTGCGCAAGCAGATTCCCCCATGCCTTGCTTCGCTGGATGACGCCATAGGCCCGCTCGCGGCATTCTCGCTGGAGGGCAGCTCGGCTCCCTCGGTAGTCGGGAGTGTCGGCATCTTCTACCAGGAATCTGGTGATTCCGCGATATAGCCTCAGCTGCTCGCCCCCGGCGTGCACCTGCTGCTTGAACACCTCAAGATCCTCGCCGTAGAATCCCATCAGCATGTGACGCATTGCCGTGTGCGTAAAGCCGGTGTACTCGTCATCGAGGTTGAACAGGCCGAGTGAGTCCGGCCCGATACTATCGATCATCGCCCGCAGCTCGGCTTGGTAACGAGTGACGTTTGAATCAGCGATCTGGACGAGATCGCTGAACACCCGGCCGTCGGAGCACACGATGATTATGGCGCCGGGCCGGTATATCTGCCGAACCCGGTCGCAGATGGCACACAGGAACTTAAGCGAGAGCCGTTCCGCCAAGTCGGGCGTGGTGCCGAGTACTTTCGAGCTATTCGGGGACTTGGCAGGAAACGCCGGAAGTACGAACTCGACCGGGATGCCTCGGGAGACGAACCACATGATGCGCCCCCGGTGCACCTCCATGCAGCGGTTGCAAGGACGACGAACACAACGCTCATCCGCAGCCAGCCGCTGGTGCGCCATGACGACTCTTAAGATCCTCGAGCCCATCTTGCGCTGCTGACGAGTCGACGAAACAACGTCGGTAGCACCTGGTGCTGCCGCGCTCCGCTCGGCGGTACCCGCAAATAGGGTTTCCGATTGAGGGCTCATAGCGTGAAATTCTCTGCGCCCGCCGCGCCGGCCCGCTGTCACGTACTCGACATGGTCAGGGTCAGCTTGCCGACACCTTGCCCGCTGCTGGGCGAGACCGCGGCCTGCGTGGCCCTCGATGCGCTACTTAGGGCTGGCCAACGTCATATCCACGGGCCGCAAGCCCGGCAAGGGTGAGGGTGACGGCCGCCTCGTGCGAAAGCGTGCGGCCCCGGGCTTCGTGCAGTGCGAAACGCTCGGCACCCAGGGCGCCGGCGAGGCGGTCCCGAGCGTGCCGTACCTCTTCGGCGATGGTCCGCACTTCGATGGCCTCCCGCAGCCGGTCGGCTGCCCCGAGAATCGCCGACGCTCGTTCGGCGTCATCGATCTCCAGGATGAGAGCGGCGGTCTCCAGCGCGTCGGCCACCCACCGCCGGGTTCCCTGGTCGGCCAGGAGACCCAGCAGCTCCACGAGAATGCCCGCGGCGCGGCGCGGGTGACCGGCCAGGACGGCCGTCTCGGCGGCGCGGGTCAGCGTCATGGCGAGAACCGGTGGGGCTTTCAGTCGCCGGGCGGCGCCGACTGCCTGTTCCGCCAGGCGAAGGGCCCGCTCGCCGTCACCGGAGAGGGCGACTAGTGGGCCGAGAGCCGCCAGCGCGTGCGGCTCGACCCATTCGCCGAGGGGATCGCTGCGGGCGACTTCCACGGCGCGTTCGAAATGGTCTCGGGCCCGGTCGTACTGCCCGTCGGTCACCGCAGCCCAACCGAGGTGATGGTGACACCAGCCGATTCCGTCTGGCAGGCCGAGACGCTCGTAGCCGGCGAGGGCGACCTCGAGGAGCGAGCGTGCCTCGGCGGCCTTCCCCGACAGCAGCTTGTACTCGGCGCGCCCCCAATCCAGGTAGGCCGCGCGGCCATTGTCGCCGATCCGCCGGGCCAGCGCCGCCGCTTCGTCTAGGAGCTCGTCGCAGCGGTCGCGGTCATCCTCCGGAAGGAGGATCGCCCGGATGGCTAGGGCGTCGACATGCCCAGGGTGGTCGGCGAGCTCGGGCGCGGAGAACTCGGGCTCGGAGAAGATGCGCTCGATCCAGATCTGTCCGTCGGGGTAGCCGAACCACAGCCATGGCACGCCTAGCGCCCCGATGAGGAGCAGCACGGCGTCGGCGTCGCGTTGCGTCCATGACCACTCCAGCGCGGCGCGGAAGTTCTCCGCATCGGCGAACGCCCCGCAGAGGAAATCCGACCCCAGTGGCGTGCCTCGCCACGCTTGAACGCAAGCCACGAATGCGTCGCGGTGACGGCGCCGGGCGATGGCCTCCTCGCCGGCCTCGGCCAGCTTCTCGGCCCCGTACTGCCGGATGGTCTCGAGCAGCCGGTAACGAGGTGCAGCGCCCTCGCTATGCACGACGATGAGCGACTTGTCGACGAGCCGGCAGAGCACGTCGAGGGCCTCGTCGTAGGCCACTCCCCCGTCCCCGCCTGACATCACTGCCTCGGCCGCCGGCAGATCGAAAGTGTCGGGGAAGATCGCCAACCAGGTCAGCGCGCGCTGCTCGGCAGGCGAGAGCAGTCCGTAGCTCCAGTCGACGGTCGCTCGCAGGGTCTGTTGATGCGGCACGACGATGCGCTCCCGGCCGGTTAAGAGCCGGAAACGATCATCCAGGCGCTCGGCGACCTGCGCAGGACTGAGCACCTGGATCCGGGCGGCAGCCAGCTCCAGCGCGAGGGGAATGCCGTCGAGACGACGGCAGACCCGGGCGACGGCGGCGGCGTTGGTGGTATCGAGCTCGAACGTGGATCGGGCGGCCCGAGCCCGCTCGCAGAAGAAGGCCACCGCGTCGCTGCCGGTGAGCTCGGCAAGGGCGGCACCGGGAGCCGCCATTGACATCGGCGGCACCTTCCACACCACCTCGCCGGGCACGCCGAGCCGCTCGCGGCTCGTGGCGAGCACGGTCACGCTGGGGCACCGGGTCACCAAGGCGTGGACAAGACGGGCGACCGGCTCGATGAGATGCTCGCAATTGTCGAGCAGGACAAGCGTCTGCCGCGTCGCCAGATAGCGGATGAGGCGGTCTTCCACAGCCTCCGGGCTGTCGAAGGCGCTGGTCTCGAAGGTGAGCGCCGCGGCCACCGCCGAAGCCGCCTGCGCCCCCTCGCGGAGCGGGGCGAGCTCGGCTATCCAAACGCCGTCAGGATAGGCCGGCCGTGCAGCCGCCGCGCCTTGCAGGGCCAGCCGGGTCTTCCCCGCCCCTCCGACCCCCGTAAGGGTGAGCAGGCGGGATCCGGCGAGGAGTGTGCCCAGCTCGTCGAGTTCCCGGGCCCGCCCGATAAAAGGGGTGAGGGCCATGGGCAGGTTGTGGCGATGCCCGGCGAGGCTGCGCAAAGCGGGGAACTGCGACGACAGTGCAGGGTGGGCCACCTGGAACACCCGCTCGACGCGGGCCAGGTCAGCGAGCCGGTGCTCCCCCAAGTCGAGCAGAACCACATCAGCCGGAAGATCGGCGCCGATCAGCTCGGCGGCCGCATGGGAGCAGAGCACCTGACCCCCGGAGGCAGTAGCCAGGAGGCGGGCGACCCGGTTCAGTGCAGGGCCGAAGTAGTTATCTTCGCGGCGCTGCGCCACCCCCGCGTGGATCGCCATCCGCACCCGCAGCGGCCCGGGGGCGGCCCAGGCGGTGCACGCCAGCGCCTGTTGGGCCGCCACAGCGGCGGCGAGGGCGTCGGGGGCAGCACGAAACGCCGCGGCCATCCCATCTCCGGTGTGGCTGAAGACCTCCCCTCCTGCGGCTTCGATGGCGGCGCGGAGCAACTCGTCGTGCCGCGCCAGGTCGACCGTCATCGCTTCCGGATCGCCTTCCCACCGCCGGGTGCTGGCCTCGATGTCGCTGAAGAGGAACGTGGTCGGCTCCCCTGAGCCTGGCGACGGCCTGCGGGCGCAGCGCGCTGCCAACTGGGGCGCTTGCAGCTCAGGCGCCTGGCGCAGGATGGCGTTCTCCAGGCGGGCGACTTCGAGGCTGGGCTCCAGGCCCAGCTCCTCGGCCAAGAGTCGGCGAAGCTCCTGATACACGCGCAACGCGTCGGCCTGGCGCCCCGAGCGGTACAGGGCCACCATCCGCTGGCCCCACAACCGCTCCCGTAGCGAATGAACCTTGGTCAGATGGTCGAGTTCGGGCACCACCTCGGCATGGCGCCCGCAGCCGAGGTCGGCTTCGACCCGCTCCTCGAGGGCGGCCAGCCGCGCTTCTTCCAGTCGGGTCGCCTCGGCCCGAGCCACCGGAACGTCGGCCAGGTCGGCCAGGGCAGGCCCTCGCCAGAGCGACAGCGCCTGGCGCAACCGCGCCGCGGCCCCTTCGTGGTCTCGTTGGGCGGCGTGCTCGCGTCCCTCGGCCAGGAGATCCTCGAATCGGGCAGCGTCGAGAGCAGCACGCTCGATCTGCAGGAGGTAGCCGGGCGGCTTGGTGACCACGAGGGCGTCGCCGCCGCCTTCTCGGAGCGCCTTGCGCAACCGGGAGATGAAGACTCGAAGCGCGCCGGCGGCTCCTTTCTGGGCTTTTCCGTCCCAGAGGTCCTCCACCAGGCGCTCGGCTGGAACGACCCGGTTGGCGGACAGCAGCAGCAGGACCAGGACGGCCCGCTCGCGGCTCCCGGGAAGCACCACCGGCCGCCCCTGGGCGGTGACCTCAAGAGGACCGAGGATGCGGAACTCCACCGGGCTGCACCCCTCCCCGTTCGGTGCGGGGTCGACCCACAGCCTATGTCCATCCGAGGCGGTAACCCAGTAGTAACGCCCCGTGCAACCCCGCGGGCGCACGCTCGCTCACGACCGAAAATGCGGCTGGCAACGGGGCGCTGGGTGCGAGGAGGAAACGATGCCCGAACATCCTCACGTCGAGATCGTGCGGCAAGGCTACGACGCCGTCAACAACGGCGATACCGATACCCTGGCCGAACTCATCGCCGAGAACGTGGTCTGGCACGTTCCCGGACGTAGCTCAATCGCCGGTGACTACCAGGGGCGGGAGACGACCTGCGCCTACTTTGATCGCCTCCAT
>DASUII010000237.1:0-3352 GCA_036279835.1 Pseudonocardiaceae bacterium | reverse complement strand
CGTCATCGACCCCTCCAGCTTCAGCGACGTGCTGACCGTCCACGGCGTCGAAGTCGACGGGCACCGCGTGCTACGCGCCCAGAGCCCCGCCATCCCGAACGCGATCGCGGCGATCCTGCTCGCGCTCCGAGACGTCACTGGTGTCCGTCCGCACTGCCACTTCGAATGGGCCGAGGGCAACCCCATCGGGCACCTTCTGCGTTATCTGATCCTCGGCCGAGGCGACACCGCCCCAGTCGTGCGGGAGATTCTGCGTGAGGTCGAGAAGAACCCGGCCTGCCGTCCCGGTATCCACGTCGGCGGCTGACCTCTTGACCTCAACGATAGTTAAGGTCATAGCGTCAACAACCATGAATTCACCCCCGTTTGCGCCGGCGGTGATCATTTGCCATTGTCCAGGAAGGCCGGTTCGGTCCGGTCGTCGCCGACTGGTTCGTCGGCCAGGCCAGCAACGCGACGACGTGAGCGTCGACGTGATTGATCTGGCCGATACCCCGATCCCCAGCGCGAACTTCGCCTCCCGGATCGGCGCGGCCGACGCGTTCGTCGTCGTGACCCCCGAGTACAACCACGGCTACCCGGGCCTGTTGAAGACCGCGATCGACTCGGTAGGCCGGGAATGGCACGCCAAACCGGTCGGCTTCGTGAGCTACGGGCGGCCTGTCCGGCGGTCTGCTTGCGGTGGAGCAACTCCGGATCGTGTTCGCTGAACTCCACACCGTGACAATCCGGGGAAACGGTGAGCTTCCACGGGGCACATGCGCAGTTCGACGAGCGAGGCGCACCCCGCGAGCCCGCGGCGGTCAACACCGCAGCCGGCGCGCACCTGGACCAGCTGCTGGTGGGCGCACCCCCTCCAGTACGCCAGGGCGGCTCATCCCTACGCCACCTAAGAAGGGCTGTGCGAGTCACCTCAAGGACGGCCCCATCAGCCCCAGAATAGAAGGAATGGATCCGCTGCGGAGGTGCCGTAGGTGACAACATTGGCCCAAAGTTGCCACCCACGGCACGTCCCCATGCTGAGATAGTCCTTCCCCGAAGGTCGGTGACAGTGACATGAGGAGGGCGCGGTGGCTACCCACTAAGCGGAGACTGGTGAAGGTCCTTTTCGTTCATGGAGCCCTAGTTGGCGACGGCCAGTGGCTGTTCAGAAGTACCCGGCGAGCCCGGGGACATCTACGCCGACGCCGACGCGGTCTCCGAAGCGGTGCGCGCGGCAGGCGAGCCGTTCATCCTGTGTGGGCACTTCTACGCCGGCACCGTGATCACCGAGGCCGGTGCCGGTGAACCGGACGTACGGCATCTGACCTACATCACGCCGGTGCTGCCGGACCTGGGTCAGTCGCGTCCTGTGCGCTCCGAGCAGTTGCAGGAGCTTTTTTCCAGGACTGCGACGATGCCACGTTCGGGCACACGCCGCGAAGGCCACCCGAACCGTCGAACGCTGTCATAGAGCCGTCGTTTACCGCGTTCTGCATCCAGAACGCTGTTTGGGAGCCTGATGCCACCAGAGACCAGCGCTGTCGACCCGGCCACGTTTGTGCGCGGCCACTGGACGCCACGCCGATCATGTTAAATGCTCTGCGGGTGACCTCATCGCAGGACCACCAAGGCACCCGGGTCGGCGTCCCCCGGGAATCGCGAGACGGAGAGCGCCGGGTTGCACTAGTGCCCAAAATGGTCGAGAAGGTGGCCGGGAGGGGATTGCAGGTCGTCGTCGAGCCCGGCGCCGGCGTAGGTGCGCTGATGCCCGACGAGATGTTCATCGAGGCCGGCGCCACCATCGGCGACCCGTGGGACGCCGACGTCGTGGTCAAAGTCGCGCCACCGACCGACGAGGAGATCGGCCGGCTGCGTCGCGGGTCGGTGCTGATCGGGTTTTTGGCACCGCGGTCCGACCCGGAGATCGCCGGCAAGCTCCGCAACGCGGGCGTGATCGGTTTCGCCATGGAATCGATTCCTCGGATCTCCCGCGCGCAGTCGATGGACGCGCTGTCCTCGCAGGCCAACGTGGCCGGGTACAAGGCAGTGCTGCTGGCCGCGGAGCTGTCCACCCGGTTCTTCCCGATGCTCACCACGGCCGCGGGCACGGTGAAACCGGCGACCGCGCTGATCCTCGGCGTCGGGGTTGCCGGGCTGCAAGCGCTGGCCACCGCCAAGCGCCTCGGGGCCAGGACCACCGGCTACGACGTCCGGCCCGAGGTCGCCGACCAGGTGCGCTCGTTGGGCGCCAAGTGGCTCGATCTGGGCATCGAAGCAGCCGGTGAGGGTGGCTACGCCCGCGAGCTGACCGAGGACGAGCGGGCCGAGCAGAAGCAGCGCCTGACCGAGGCGACCAGTGGTTTCGACGTCGTGATCACCACCGCGCTGGTGCCTGGGCGCAAGGCGCCCATACTGGTCACCGCCGAGGCGGTGAAGGGGATGCGGCCGGGTAGCGTGATCGTCGACCTGGCTGGGGAGACCGGAGGCAACTGCGAGCTCACCGTGCCAGGTGAGGTCGTCGTCCGCGAGGATGTGACGATCGCCTCTCCGTTGAACCTGCCGGCGACGATGCCTGAGCACGCGAGCGAGCTGTACGCGCGCAACGTGCAGTCGCTACTGGAGCTGATGGTGGACAAGGAGGGCCGGCTGACACCGGACTCCGATGATGAGGTGCTGGTCCGCTCCTGCATCACGCGGGAGCCGGAAGGGGACAACCGCTGATGCTGCTCGCCAACCTGGCGATCCTGGTGCTAGCCGGATTCGTCGGCTTCGCTGTGATCTCCAAGGTGCCCAACACCCTGCACACGCCGCTGATGTCCGGCACGAACGCCATCCACGGCATCGTGCTGCTCGGCGGCATCGTGGTGCTCGGCGTGGGCCACGACCTGACAATCTTCGACAAGCTGCTGCTGGTGGTGGCGATCGCGTTCGGCACTATCAACGTGGTCGGCGGCTTCCTGGTCACCGACCGGATGCTGGGTATGTTCAAGGGCAAGAAAGCTGCCGGGGCCGCCGCCCAGAAGGGCGCGCAGCAGCAATGACGACTGTGGTCATAGTCCTGTACATCGTCGCCTTCGCGCTGTTCATCTACGGCCTGATGGGCCTGACCGGTCCGCGCACCGCGGTGCGCGGCAACCTTATCGCGGCGGTCGGGATGGGCATCGCGGTACTGGCGACCCTGCTCACCCCCGGCGTGAGCAACTGGGCACTGATCGTGCTGGGAGTGGCTCTCGGCACCGCGCTCGGGGTGCCGGCGGCCAAGCAGGTGAAGATGACCGCGATGCCGCAGATGGTGGCGCTGTTCAACGGCGTCGGCGGCGGCGCGGTCGCGCTGATCGCCTGGGTGGAGTTCAACAGCACCGCCGGGTTC
>DASUII010000236.1:0-3179 GCA_036279835.1 Pseudonocardiaceae bacterium | reverse complement strand
GCTGACGACGTGGTCGACGCTGAGATCGTCGATGACGAGCCGGGGAGCGCCAGGAAGTGAGACACGGGGATGGCACCTTCGGCGATGGCGCCGCTGGTGAGGAGCCCAGAGTCGTGGTGCGAGACAAGCGGAGGATCGATCCGGTGACGGGTAAGGTTCGGGTCCCACCGGCGGGCGAGCAGCCCGCCGGTGGCGGCGTACACGTCGATGAGGCAGACCCCGGTGCAGCCGCTAGTGCAGCCGAGGTCGATGCGTTGCAGGCTCAGCTAGACGAGCGAACCGGTGATCTACAACGGATCACCGCCGAGTACAGCAACTACCGCCGTCGGGTGGAGCGGGACCGGCAGATGGTGATCGATGTCGCCAAGGCGCAGGTAACCAGCCAGCTGCTCACCGTGCTCGACGACATCGAGCGTGCGCAGGAACACGGTGACCTATCCGGGGCGTTCAAGGTCGTTGCGGACAAGTTGGTAGCGGCACTGCAGGCGCAGGGCTTGGAACCGTTCGGAGTGGTCGGAGAAGGTTTCGACCCGGCGGTTCACGAAGCCGTGCAGCACAGCACCGCCGCGGACATCTCCGAGCCGACCGTTACCGCCGTACTACGCCCCGGCTACCGCTTCGGGGAGCGGGTACTGCGCCCAGCGATGGTGGCGGTAACCGACGCGGAGGCAGCCGTGGTGACGTTCCCGGACACCGAGGTACCGCCCGGTCCAGACGAACAGCTGCAGGACGATTGAACAGTGATGAGGGAGGAGGTGTCCGGTGAGCGCCCGGGAATGGATTGAGAAGGATTTCTACGCGGAGCTGGGTGTCTCCTCCACCGCGTCCGCCGACGAGATCAAACGCGCCTACCGCAAGCTGGCCCGGGAGTTGCACCCCGACGCCAACCCCGGTGACGCTAAGGCTGAGGCGCGCTTCAAGTCGATGTCCGAGGCCTACGGGGTGCTGTCGGACCCGGAGAAACGCAAGCAGTACGACGAGGCCCGCAGCCTGTTCAACGGCGGCTTCCGACCCGGCGGTGGTTTCGGGGGCGGTGGGCCGGGCCCTGGCGGGTTCGATCTCGGTGATCTGTTCGGCGGGGCGCAGGCCGGTCGCGGCGGTGACCCGGGCGGACTCGGCGATCTGCTGGGCGGGTTGTTCGCCAACCGCGCCGGTACGCCGGGTGCCGGGGCCAGCCGCCCACGGCGCGGTACCGACGTCGAGACTGAGCTGCGGATCGACTTCACCGAGGCGATCCGCGGCGCCACCGTTCCGCTGCGGATCGCCAGCCCGGCCAGCTGCGGCAGTTGCGGCGGCTCCGGGGCTCGGGCCGGTACCGTCCCCCGGGTCTGCCCGGTCTGTGGCGGCACCGGGCTCGTGACCCGCAGCCAAGGCGCGTTCGCGCTGTCTGAGCCGTGCCGGGATTGCCGCGGTACGGGTCGGATCATCGAGGACCCGTGCACCGAGTGCGGCGGTCGGGGAGTGTCCAACCGGTCCCGCAGCCTGACCATGCGGATCCCCGCCGGGGTCGCCGACGGTCAGCGCATCCGGCTGGCCGGCCAGGGTGAGCCGGGAATGCGTGGCGCGCCCGCCGGTGATCTGTTCGTGCTGGTGCATGTCACCCCGCACCCAGTGTTCGGGCGCGCCGGTGACGACCTCACCGTGACGGTCCCAGTGTCGTTCCCCGAACTGGTGATGGGCACCACGCTGACCGTGCCCACCATGGATGGCCCCGATTCCAGCGGCACCGTCAAGCTCAAGGTCCCGGCCGGTACCGCCAATGGTCGCACCCTGCGGGTGCGCGGCAAGGGCATCGCCGGGCGGCACGGGCGCACCGGTGACCTGCTGGTGACCCTGCAGGTCGCGGTCCCCACCAAGCTGGACCGGGAAGCGAAGGCGGCACTGGAGGCCTACGCGCAGGCCACCGCCGGCGAGAACCCGCGGGCGGAGCTGTTCACGCGCGCGCAACCCGGAGCGGCGCGATGATCCCCCCGACGCCACCGGGTGCGGATCAGGACACCCCGGTCTTCGTGATCTCCGTCGCCGCTCAACTGGCTGGGTTGCACGCCCAAACCCTGCGCGGCTACGACCGGCTGGGACTGGTGTCCCCCGGGCGAAGTGCCGGGGGTGGGCGCCGCTATTCGGCGCGCGACATCGCGAGGCTGCAAGAGGTACAGCGGCTGTCCCAGGACCACGGCGTCAATCTGGCCGGGATCAAGCGGATCATCGAGCTGGAGAACCAAGTCGACGCGCTGCGCTCCCGGCTGGCCGAGATGGTTGCTGAGCTGGAGCAGGCGCGCGCTGAGCTGGCCCAGGCGCAGGCGCTCGCCCAGCAGGCCGCGGCAAACGTGCACGCCTCCTACCGTCGCGACCTGGTCCCGCTGCCCCCCGGCACCGAAACAGCCCTGGTGATCTGGCGCCCCAGCAGGTAGCCCTTGAACGCGCCCAGTTCAGTCCAGGGTGAACGGGTCGTAGGTGATCCGGTCGAGCGCGGTGCCGGCGACCAGCATCCGCGAGACGGTGGCCCTGATCATCGCCGGAGAGCCGCAGACCAGCACGTCGCGGTCCGGCCAGGCGCCGAAGCGGGTGACCACATCGGCCAGTGTCCCGTGCTCCATCCCCACCATTCTCGGGTACGACTCCACCACCGGGATCACCTTCAGCCACGGATTTGTGGCGGCCAGCGCGGTGAGTGTGTCCAGGTCGTGGAGATCGGCGCGGGTCCGGCCGCCGACGAACATCGTCACCTCCGGATTGTCTCCCCACCGGCTGAGCTCCTCGAGGATCGCGCGCATGGGCGCCGTCCCGGTACCGCCGGCGACCATCACGACGTCCCGGTCTGATCCCCGGTCCACCGTCAGCAGACCCATCGGAGCGCCGATCCGCCAGGTGTCACCGACCTGGGTGTGGCCGACGATCGACCGGCTGACCGAGCCACCCGGTACCGCGCGAACGTGGAACTCGATCGACCCGTCCGGGCGGGGAGCGTTCGCCGGAGACAGGTAACGCCACAGCCGGGGGCGCTGCGGCACCTCGACGCCGACGTACTGCCCAGGCCGGTACGGCACCGGCCGGTCGGGAGTGACCCGAACGACAGCCAGGTCCCAGGTCAGCCGGTGGTGATCGACGACCCGCGCGGTCCACCAGGCGGGACCGGGCTCCGCCTGGGCTGCCTCCTGCATCGTCTTGGCGATCAGGCC
>DASUII010000235.1:0-11764 GCA_036279835.1 Pseudonocardiaceae bacterium | reverse complement strand
GGAGTGTCGACGCACTACCTGATCCGGTCCTCCGACGGCGAGATCACCCAACTCGTCCACACCAAGGACATCGCGCACCAGGCTGGCAACTACTGGTTCAACATGCACTCCATCGGCATCGAACACGAGGGAGTCCTCGCCGACGGTGCCCACTGGTACACCGAGGCGATGTATCAGTCCTCCGCCCGGTTGGTGCGCTACCTTGCGGCGCGCTACCACATCCCGCTGGACCGGGAACACATCCTGGGCCACGAGGAGATACCCGGCACCACACCGCGCGGAGTCGCCGCGATGCACTACGACCCCGGCCCGTACTGGGACTGGGGCCACTACTTCGACCTGCTGGGTGCGCCGCTGCACGGAGCGCCTCTGGCCGTCCTCGCTGCGCGTGTCTCCGACCCACCGGTGCTGACGATCGCGCCGCGTTTCGACACCAACGTCGAGCCACTGCGCAGCTGCACTGCTAACAGCTGCACCGATCTGCCGCCGCAGGGCAGCAACGTCGTCTACCTGCGCACCGAGCCGAGCGCCGACGCTGCGCTGGTCGGGGACCCGGCGCTGCACCCAGACGGTTCCCCAGGCACCACCCGGGTTGCGGACTGGTCGGCCAGGGCGGTCGCCGGGCAGTCCTTCGTCGTGGCCGCGCGCCGCGGCAAGTGGACGGCGATCTGGTTCGGCGGCCGGATAGCCTGGCTGGAGACCCGGGTGAGCGCACCGGAACACGGCACGCTCGTCACGCCCCGGCCCGGACGCTCGGCCATCCCGGTCTACGGCACCGCCTACCCGGAGGCGGACGCTTACCCGGCAACGGTCCCGGTGACCACGGTCGTGCCGCTGCAGTACACGGTCCCCGCCGGGCAGGTCTACCTCGGCGTGGAGCCACACCGCGGGGACTACTACTACGCGACGTTCGACGGTGGCGCTATGCCGGGCTATCACACTCTGGTAATGGGTGACCGACGCTACGTGGAGATCTCCTTCAACCACCGGCACGCCTTCGTCGACGCCGACGACGTCGTGATCGAGGACTACTGGGTGAGGCGATAGCCGGTTCCTGCGGCGAAGTCTGCGGCCAGCGCGAACCGGTCGCCACGCACCAGGGTATGGCGCCATTCGACCGGGCGGCCCTGGGCGAGGCTGCGCCGGTTGATGGAAAACGCCGCCGTGCCGGGCGGACAACGCAGTTGGGCACGTTCGGCGGGGGTGGGAACCACCGCGTGGACGTCCTCGTGCCCGCGGTCCAGTCGTATCCCGGCGCGGGTGGCCAGCTCGGCGTAGAGGCTAGTGTGGGTGAAGTCGGCGCCCAGCAGCGGCGCGGCGAGCGCGGCCGGCAGCCACACCCGGTCCAGCGCGAGCGGCTCGTCGCCCGCTAGACGCAGGCGTTCGAGGTAGACCAGCGGCGCCGACGCGTCAAGGCCGAGGCGGTCGGCGACGACGGCGTCGTTCGCCGACGAAGTGGTCGGCGAACTCCCCCGCCGCGAGCCGGGCGACCAGCGCGTGTTGCAGCTGTTGCCAGAAGGGCTGCCCACTAGTCCGGTCGAGTGCTTGTGCCGCCACGTTGCTGGCCTGGACAGCCTCGGGCTGATCCCGACCTCCTGGCACCCGGCGCTTTCGGTGTTGGGCACATTCCTGATCACTACTGCGCTGGCCGGGATCGGGCTGTCGCTTCGGTCGGCTGACATGCGCAAGGCCGGACGCTGCCCGTTGCTGTTGGGAGCGCTGCTATGGGTGGCCGTGGCGACCAGCAGCCTCGCTCTGCAGGCCCTGACCGGCACGATCTGATTGCTGCCCGGCGGGTTAGCCTCCGCCAGGTGAACGAGCTCCCCGCCCAGGCGCTCCTCGATCGCATGCACGGAACTCTCGGCGGCTTCTACGCCGGAACCACTGCTGACGTCGCTGTCCGTGAGCTGTTCACCCCGGACGTCGCCTGGCACGTCCCCGGCCGCAACGCCATCGCCGGCGACTACCTCGGAGTTGACGAGGTTCTGGACTACCTGGCCCGCCGCCGGGATATCGCTTCCGGCACCTTCCGGATGCATCCGCGCGAGACCCTCACCGGCGATCAAGGCCACGTCGGCGTCCTGATCGACGGCACCGCGACCATTGCCGGCGTCGAGCATCACTGGTCCACGCTCGGTCTCTATCGATTCGTCGGCGACCGGATCGCGGAATGCTGGCTGCTGCCCCTGGACCCACCCGCCTTCGACCTGGTCTGGCAAGCGTGATCGGATCAATAGCGCTCTGAGGCTCCCGAACTCCACAGCAGAGCTGTCCGGCTGCCGTGGAACAGCTCTGCTGTGGAGTTCGGGAACGCTGGGGTTGGTCAGGTCAGTTCGATGCGTTGCCCTGTGGGTGTCACGGTGAACGTCCATTGGCTGGCAGGAGGGCGACCTGCACCGATCCACCAATGGTAGGCGGCCTCTACTTCCTTCCAGAGTCGGCGCGGCCCCAATTGACGCACCTGATACTCGCTGGCATTGGGCAAGTAGTGTAGGCAGGCCCACGACCGTGACCAGGCGTCCACGAAATAGAGCTGGAACTCCTCACCGGTCGCGGGGCGGCGGTAGATGTTTCGACAACGAGGGACACGCACGCCGATCGCGAAGGATGCGTCATAGTCACCCGCGACGTGGTAGGGGTGCACATCGGTGCTGGTGATAAGTGCTCGGTCTTCGTCATAGATCGCGTCGCGGAGTGACGTGTAGCGGCTGCGCTGGTCGCGCAGCAGCATGAACGCCACATTGCCGACGATGCCACCGGAGGCTGTCCCGTCGTTAGCGACGGTCAATGCAAGCAACCCACCGTTGTGATATTCAGTTGCCCAAGAAAGCACAATTCGACCGCCAGGTTTGGTCTGTGCTACCCACGCTGGCGGCACGTCACAGGCGCCCACAGTGGCGATCACCCGGTCGTACGGAGCGTGTGGCAAATATCCGGCTGCACCGTCGCAGGTAACCACGGTGACGGCGCCGTATGCGGCGTCGCTGAGCACTTTGCAGGCCTGAGCAACGATGGCAGCGTCGATCTCGATCGAGGTCACGTTCCGGCCGCCGAGACGGTGCGCGAGCAGCGCGGCCTGGTAGCCGGTACCAGTCCCGATCTCCAACACCGACATCCCCGGCTCGACCCGCAACGCGGCCAGCATCCGCGCCACCACGGTCGGTTTGCTCGCTGAACTGGAGATCTCGTTCCCGATCAAGCCCGGTCCGACCGGATGCCCATCGTCTACTTGGGTGATCACCGGACTGTTCGCGTAGGCCACCTCCAGCCACGTCGCCGGGTCGTCGGATCTGCGCAGCGGGACCAGCGTGTGTTCCTCGCGCCACACCAGATCCGGGATGAACAGGTGACGGGGCACCGCCTCGAAAGCTGGCCGCCACTGCGGGGTGAGGTCACCACTGGCGGCCAACTCGTCCATGAGCCGTCGCCGCAACGACGCGTGCTCGCTCACCTGTCGTCGTCGCTGCCGTGCTTGCCGGAGTCGGATTCCGGTGGAATCCCTCTATCCTTATCCCATTGGCCGTCGCTGTCGCGCCGCTTCTCTTCTTCGTCCTCGTGCTTCCCCTGACTACCGCTGTTATTGGCCACGTCTGCTCCCCCTTTCCTTGTCGTAGCCTTATTACATGTTCCAAACGGCTCCCGATGGGGCTCTACAGTAAGCACCGGAAGGGTAAGCGGTCCGTTGCCACAAAATTCACCGTCTATAACCGCTCCGCACGTCGCGGTGACCCGCCGCCGCAGGCGCTCACCAGCTATAATCAAGCGCTGCGCATAGTCCTGCTGCTCAGCGGCACTGGCGCTATCGTCCATAATGCGCATGGCCAGTGGCGTCATATCACTGTTGAGCCGGGCTAGCTCTGCGAGTAGCTCTCGGTCCTCCCGGATCACAAGGCGCCTTCCTGCTCATCGATCTCTGCCGTTACCGCAGCCATGGCATGCCTCCGGTGATCACCAACGATCCATCGGGGCGGGATCGCGGTAGGTCATCGCGTGGGACACGGCGGAACCGAGGGCTGTCGGGAAAAGCTCCCCGGTCCCGCCGTGATGCGGTTCCGGCCGTCCTGCCTCGCGGAATTCGTAGGGCGCAAGCGAGATTGCAACGGCCGGGGTCTGCGATGGATCAGTGCGTGGATAGGCCATGATCCTGGGCAGCACGTCAGTGTTACTGGAATCAATCCGAGCCGTCAGGGTCAGATCAGATCGGTGAGGCGGATTTGCTGCACCTCGTGAAAGCGGGCTGTCTTCTCCCACCTCGTTCGCGAGGTGGGACAGCAGCGTGTCATCGGGTTGACGCAGCAGCCAGTAGCTAGCCCGCGCATAGATACGGCAAGGTCTGCGTCGGAGCCCGATCATCGCGCCTGAGCGGCGGCAGGATCGACAGCGGCCGCGCCGGTCGATGGGGTGATCGAGCAACAGCATATACAACACGGCACTGGCCCGATACCGGATCGATCCGGGCCAATCGACGGCGCCAGGCCCGGCATGGACGGTCTCACGTAGCGCATCACACAGGAGTCGATGGCTGGTCTGATCGATGGTCCAGCCCATGCCAGGGCACCTCCTTCACGGTGGACGGCCAATCAGCAGGTCTGGCGCTGGTCCCCCTGTTGCTGGACGATCGCCGTGGGCTGGATAGGTGTAAGAAGACATCAAGGGAGGATTTGCTCACAACAATCAGCAAATTCGCGCACGGGTCAGGGGGTCGCCGCGGGTGGACGAGCTGAGTGGCGTTTGGTCGCCAGGAGGCGGAAAGAGGCGGCCTGGGCGTCCACCGAAGATCATCGATCCAGGAAGCTCGGCGGCTGCGGCGCTGGGCACTGAGCTGCGGCGGTTGCGGATCGATCGCGGACTGACATTAGGTCAGCTTGGTCGACTGGTGGGGTACTCCAGACAGCACCTGGGCGCGATAGAGCTAGGTACTGCGGTGCCTTCGGAAGTCGTGGTTGCAGCGTGCGATGCTGCGGTGTTGGCGAATGGTCGTTTGGTGTCGATTTTACCGGCGGTGATTCGGGAGCAGGCACGGGTGCGGCATCAGCATGAGGCGGCCAGGCGTGCACGTCAGCCGACCGATCTTGTTGGGGCGAGGGCTCGGCAGGTGTGCGACCGGGACGACCTTGATTGGGCACGGCTGGCTGATGCAGCACGTCGGCCCTCGCGGCTCAACCGTGCGGTTGTTGATGACCTTGAGCTCATCACTGGCCTGGCCAGCGGCGGATGTATCACGAGCTGTCCTCGGCCGAGATGATCGTGCACGTCCAGGCACAGGCCGGGCTGCTGGTGGCACTGTTGGATAGTGCGGCGCCAGACGCGCTGCGGCGCCGGGTCGCCTCAGCGGCTGCGGAGGCGGCAGGTTTCGCAGCATGGCTGTGGTACGACCTGGGTGACCTGTCCACGATGAATCACTGCTATCGGCAGGCGGTCCTGGCCGTAACCGAATCGTCCGACACTGCTCTACGGTCCTACATCCTGGGCTATCAGGGTCTTGTCGCGCGGGTACAGGGCCGTCCGGAGTCGGCGCTAGGGTTGTTCGACCAGGCGCGCCAGACGGCCCAGCGGACCGCCGCTGACTCCACTCGGTCGTGGTTGACAGTGCTAACTGCGGGCGCCCTAGCGCGAGTCGGCCGCAGTCGCGAGGCATTAGCTGCACTGGAGGCCGCGCGGTCGCTGCTGGCAGGTCAGGGCAACCGGACAGACGAGTGGATGTACGACTTCGACGAGGGCAGCCTCGCGGCACACGCGGGCACCTGCCTGATCACAGTAGAGCGGCCGGAGAGCGCGGCTGCTGCGTTCACCGCCGCGTTGCGGTTGTTGCCGCCGTCTTGCGAGCGCCGCGGCGCAGAGATCCAGGTTGGACTCGCGGCCGCACGGTTGGCGTCAGGGGAACTGGACGAGGCACAACGGTTGACGCTGGCCGCCCTCACGACCTTCGCTGCTCGGGGTTCGGTTGCGGGCCTACACCGGGTCCGGGAGTTGCGAGGGACGTTCCAGGCCAGGGGCTACGTCAGCGCCGCTGCGGCCATCGATGAGCAGGCGCGGGCCTTGGGGACCGTACCAGTGTGATCGGACCTGCCGTGATCGGACCTGCTGTCGGGCCGGGCGTTGTCTCGGTTGATGCCGTGCAGGCCGTCGGGGAGTACGTGTACTGGATCGAGGGACGGCCCAGTGGTGACGTTCTGGTCCGGTCACGCGGGTCGGTCGGCGGAGAGGATGTCCTGCCGTCCGGCGTGGCGGTAGCGTCCTACGTCCACGAGTACGGTGGCGGCGCCTACCTGGCCACCGAGGATGCCGTCTGGTTCGTCCGCGCTGATGACCAGCAAATCTGGCGGGCCACCCAGGCCGGGTTGCGCGCGGTCACTGCGGCGCCCTCCCATGGCCAGCACCGTTACGCAGACCTCCGCCTTTGTGCACCTGAGCTTCTCGTCGCCGTGCGGGAGCGTCATCGCAACGCCGCGGTGACCAACGAGCTGGTGATGCTCCCAGCCGACGGATCGGCTGCTCCTTGGGCGGTAGCCCAAGGCTGGGACTTCTACTCGTTCCCGCGGCCAAGCCCCGACGGGCGTGCGCTGGCCTGGACAACATGGCGGCACCCGCTGATGCCGTGGGACGGCACGTGGCTGTGGGTAGCCGAGATTCGCAAGAACGGGACCCTCGGCGCCACTCGACATATTGCCGGCGACGCGGAGGAATCGGTATTCCAGCCGGAATGGAGTCCCGAGGGTGTCCTGCATTTCGTGTCTGATCGCACCGGTTGGTGGGATCTGTACGCCTGCCGGCCGAACAATGACATCGTCTCGCTGGTTCATCTTGAGTCGGCAGATCTCGGAACGGCGCAGTGGGAGTTCGGGTACTCCACCTACGCGTTCCTGGATAACGACCGGATCGCTGTGCTCGCGCAACAGGGCGGAGCCACCCGACTCCTTATCTGGGATCGTCGCTGCGCCGAGGTGCGTGCCGTCGAGCTGCCCTATACCTCGATAAAGCCTTATTTGGCCGCGCACTCCAGCGGGGTGACGATGATCGGGTCGTCTCCGGATCGGATGCCCACAGTCATCGTGGCTGATATCGACAGTGGCGAGTCCTGCGAGTTGACAGCGACAGCGGAAGTCACGCCCGGATCGCAGGTGCCGAACCCCGAGGTTGTCCATATCCGCGCTCGGGATGGCGACCGGGTGTATGCGACGTTGTACCGTCCCCGGCCGGACAAACGCCCCGCGCCGGTGCCCGTGATAGTCCGGGCGCACCCAGGGCCGACCGCCAACGCTCCGTTGCGGCTGGACCCATGGGTGCAGTTCTTCGTCGGCCAAGGGTTCGCGGTGCTCGACGTGGACTACCGGGGCAGCACCGGCTACGGTCGCGCGTACCGCAATGCGCTACGCGGCCACTGGGGTGTATTGGACGTGTCCGACTGCGTCGATGCCGTCCAGGCGCTCGGCCAAGACGGAACTCTTGATCTGACCCGCGTCATTATCAGCGGTACGAGCGCAGCCGGCTACACCGCATTACGGGCCGCGACGAACACCACGAAGTTCCGGGCGGCCACTGTGCGGTGCGCCATCGTTGATCCCGCCGCATGGCGTAGCGCCGCACCGAAGTTCCAATCGCATCATGCCGACCTTCTCGTGGGACCAACCGGCACGTGGAGCGATCGGTCCCTGCTCCGACCCGGCATAATGGCCCGCTGCCCGATCCTCGCCTTTCACGGTGATCTGGACACGGTCACGCCACTTAACCAAGTCCGGGAGTTTGTCGCGACGCTCGGTGAACAGGGCTCGCTCGTGGTGTACCCAGATGAAGGTCACGGACTGAGCCGACCCAAGAACATCCAACACGCGATGTACGCCGAGCTAGCGCACTATCGCGCAGCACTGGGCCACTGAAACTCAGGCTGCCTGTGGTAGAGGTGATCCATGGACTACGTCTGTCTCGGCACCACCGGCCTGCAGGTCTCGCGCATCTGCCTCGGGTGCATGAGCTACGGCGAGCCCGGTCGTGGCGGCCATCCCTGGTCCCTCGGTAAGGAGGCGGCCGAGCCGTTCTTCCGCCAAGCGCTGGACGCCGGGATCAACTTCTTCGACACGGCCAACGTCTATTCGGCAGGGAGCAGCGAGGAGATCACCGGCCAGACATTGTTGTCGATGGTCTCCCGAGAAGAGGTCGTCATCGCCACCAAGGTCCACGGGCGGATGCGTCCTGGGCCCAACGGCCAGGGCCTGTCCCGCAAGGCCATTCTCGCCGAGATCGACAACAGCCTGTCCCGCCTCGGCACCGACTACGTTGACCTCTACCAGATCCACCGATGGGACTACGACACGCCGATCGAGGAGACGCTCGAAGCCCTCCATGACGTCGTCAAGGCCGGCAAGGCTCGCTACATTGGCGCGTCGTCGATGTACTCCTGGCAGTTCGCCCAGGCCCTGTGCCTCGCCGAATCCAACGGCTGGACCCGCTTTGTGAGCATGCAGAACCACTACAACCTGCTGTACCGGGAGGAGGAGCGCGAGATGCTCCCGTTATGCGTCGACCAGGGCGTCGGGGCCATCCCGTGGAGCCCACTGGCGCGCGGCCGGCTGACCCGGCCCTGGTCGCAACAGACCGCACGCTCAGAGACCGACGAGTTCGGCCGCTCCCTCTACGGCGAAGAGGGCCGGTCCATCGTCGAGGCGGTACTCGTGGTGGCCGCCAAGCGGGGGATCGCGCCTGCCCGGGTCGCGCTGGCCTGGCTACTGGGTAAACCCGGGGTTGACGCGCCCATCGTGGGGGCGACCAAAGTGCACCACCTGGAAGACGCCGTCGCCGCCGTCGATCTGCACCTCGACGACTCGGAGGTCGAGTCACTGGAGAAGGGTTACCAACCGCGCGCTGTGGCCGGGTTCAGCTGACGTGGAGCTGAGTCGACGTCAGTTCATCTCCGGCGCCGCTGTCACGGTTGCGGGCACGCTCGGCTTCAGCGCCGTCGGTGCAGGCTGTGCCGCGGCAACGAAATTCCCCGCCGCACTGCCGCCGCCTGAACGGCCCGGGATCGATCATATCGTCGTGGTGATGATGGAGAACCGTTCCTTCGACCACTACCTGGGGTGGCTGCCCGGCGCAGACGGCAAGCAGGATGGCCTGAGCTACGTCGATAACCACGGTAAGCGCCACGAGACATATCACCTGGATACCTTCACCGGCTGTGGTCACCCTGACCCGGACCATTCATACGGAGGCGGCCGCGTCCAGTACAACGGTGGCGGCTGCGACGGTTTCCTGCGCTCGGGCCGCAACGACGAGTTCGCGATCGGCTACTACACCGCCACAGATCTGGATTTCTTCAGCCGCGCCGCACGCGACTGGACCACCTGCGATCGGTACTTCGCGGCGGTGATGGGGCCGACCTTTCCGAACCGCCTGTTCCAGCACGCCGCGCAAACCGACCGGATCACCAACCTTATGGAGCCGACCACCGTACCCACCATCTGGGACCGGCTCGCCGAACGTGGCATCCCGGCGAAATACTATTTCTGCGACGCGCCGATCACGGCCTTGTGGGGCTCGAAATACCGAGACATCACGCAGCCGTTCGCCCAGTTCCTCCTTGACGCGAAGGCCCCGACTGCCTTGCCCGCAGTGTCGTTCGTCGACCCGCGGTTTCTCGGCGACGGCACCGTCGGCACCTCCGGTGACGATCACCCGTTGGCTGACATCCGCGTCGGCCAACATTTTCTTAACACTGTCTACGATGCAGTCGTTTCCGGCCCGAACTGGGAGCGCACCGTACTGGTCATCAACTATGACGAATGGGGCGGGTTTTTCGACCATGTGCCGCCGACCACCGCGCCCGACCCGCGACCCGACCTCGGTACCGGGCTGCGTGGATTCCGGGTGCCCTGCCTGGTCATCTCGCCGCTAGCACGTCGGCGGACCGTCGCGCATGGCATCTACGACCACACCTCCATCCTCAAGATGATCGAGTGGCGATTCGGCCTCGAACCGCTCACCGTGCGCGACGCCGGCGCCAACAACCTCGCCGAGGTTCTCGACTTCGAGACGGCGCCCGACCTCACCACTGCCCGGTACGACGTGCCGGACATCCAGGCCTGCGGCTGCCAGTTCACCGGCCATGTCGCAGGCGACATCCACGGCGGGCACGACTGGCCCGCGTTGCGTGATTACGCGGCCTGCATCGGATATGCCACTCGCTAGGCTCGGCGGTATGGAGGAGCACCAGGCAGGGCGCGGCTCGGCTCCGCCGGGGACGCAGCGCGGCAAGCGGCTGCGGCCGAAGTTTCACTACGAGCTCATCGGCTGCGGGCTACGCGGCCATGAGCTCCTCGGCACCGATGTCGCCACGATCCGACCTGTCGACGACCTACTCGTGCGCGAACCCGGCGATGGGCTTCGCTGGTATCGCTGCGTGCGGTGTGACGCGTGGATTCCGCTGCCACCCCCACTGGCGCCGACTCGCAAACACCTACCCGAGCGCTCCGAGATCGACCTGCCGCTGCGGGGACGACCCTTGCGGGATCGCTACGTGCTGCGGCTGATCGCCGTGGACCGGCTGGTGCATTTCATCGTGCTCGGCGTCCTCGCGCTTGCGGTGTTCCTCTTCGCGGCCAACCGAGTGGCCCTGAGCCACACGTTCTACCGGGTCCTGGACGCAGTGCAGGGCGGCGTCGGCGGCCCGAACGGCCAGGCCGGCGGGGGCATCCTGCAGGAACTGCGACGGGCCTTCGCCGCGAAGCCCTCCACCCTGTTATTCGTGGGATTGGCGCTGGCCGGCTACGCGCTGCTCGAGGGCATCGAAGCCGTGGGCCTGTGGTTCGCGCACCGGTGGGCCGAGTACCTCACCTTCATCGCGACCACGCTGCTGTTGATCCCCGAGGTCTATGAGCTCACCGGCCGGATCACCATCACCAAGATCATCACTCTGGTCATCAACCTCGCCGTGGTCGCTTACCTGCTGTTCGCCAAACGCCTCTTCGGTCTACGCGGCGGCGGTCGCGCCGAAGCCGCCGAACGCGCCCATGACACCGGTTGGCAAGCGCTGGAACGCACCTCGCCCCCGGCCCGAGTGTGACCACCCGACCCGGTGGTCCCGCCACGCCGCCCGCCCGCCGCGGGATGTCCGCCGGCGCCGAGGTGGCCGTCTCAATACTGATCGGGGCGGCCGCGGCGGTGCCAGCCAGCACGGCGACCTCCCTGGCGCTGGGGTTGTTGGTCGGCTGGGACCTCGCCGCACTGATCTACATCACGTGGTTGTGGACCTCGATCCGCAACCGCGACGCGCGTGACACCGCCCAACGCGCCACCATCACCGACCCCGACCGCACCGTCACTGATCTGCTGCTGCTCAGCGCGGCCGTCGCCAGCCTGGTCGCGGTCGGGTTCGTGCTGGTCCGAGCCGGACAGCAACACGGCATTCAGGAACTGCTCCGGGTCGGGCTCGGGCTCGTTTCGGTCGTGCTGTCCTGGGGCCTTGTGCACACCGTCTTCACGCTGCGCTACGCGCAGCTCTACTACGCTGGGGCCGACGGCGGGATCGACTTCAACCAGCCCGACCCGCCCACCTACACCGACTTCGCCTATCTCGCCTTCACCATCGGCATGACGTTCCAGGTCTCCGATACCCCGCTGCGCAGCAGGATGATCCGGCGCACCGCGCTGCGCCACGCTCTGCTGTCCTATTTGTTTGGCACAGGCATCCTGGCAACGACGATCAACCTGGTCGCCAGCCTCAGCAGCAAGTAAGCCCGGCGCGTCCGGGTGACATAGCGCAACTAGTCTT
>DASUII010000234.1:0-7396 GCA_036279835.1 Pseudonocardiaceae bacterium | reverse complement strand
CCAGGACGGCGGCTCCGTTCAGGGCGATATCACGCAGTTCTTCAAAACCACGAACCGCTACCGGGATCTGGCGCTGAGCCCGGACCATCGAACCGTCTATATCTCCACGGACAGCACCGGCCTGTCGGGGCCCAAGTTCGGGCCCCCCACCGAAAAGCTCGACAACCCTGGAGCGATCCTGGAGTTCACCTACGTCGGTCCCCGGTAGCGGGTCCGTTCCCGGCCGTGCAGCGACGTCAGCTGCGCGCGATGTAGAGGTCCCTTAGCAGCCCGGTTTCCAGTTCCATGTCCGCGATTCGCGCCTTGACCACGTCACCGATACTGACCAAGCCGACCAGCTCGCCACGGTCTACTACCGGCAGGTGGCGGTACCGGGAAGCCGTCATCTGATGCATCAGCCGCGTGATGCTGTCCTCCGGAGAGCACACCGGAACATTGCGCGACATCACATTGGTGACCTGCATGGTCAGTAGCTTGGCACCGTATTTACCGAGACCGCGGATGATGTCCCGCTCAGTCAGTGTGCCCACGAGCGGCCGTTGCTCGTTCTCGTCGCAGACGACCAGAGCACCGATCTGCGGAGGGCCGTTCAGCCGACCTACTGCCTCGGCGATGCTCGCGTCGACCTCGATGATCTCTACCGATCGGCCCTTGGACTTGAGGATTTCCTCGACCTTCATCAATGTCCTCCCGACTACGCAGGTGCCTTCATCGTCCCGCGTGGTTGGGGTAGCCACCAGAGCGTTGGCCCAAGCATCACTGTGACGCCGACCTCAGTCGGCCCTTCGCTGCAGCGTGAACCGGTTAGCTCACCGTGCCGGCCTCGGGCCTCGCGGCAAGGCTGTCCTCGGCGAGTCGGACCCGTGCCTGCAACGACCGGTACTCCTCGTGGGCCGTCAACCTCGTCTTCACCTTGAGGTCGAACACACTTGGGGTTCGCCATGGTGAGACCCACTTGCGGTCCACTTCGACGGCGGCCTCTTGCTTGATCACAGCCATCCGCTCGCGCATCTGCGTCAGCTCCTGCGCAGCGTCCACGCCATCGTGGAGCTCCGCACCATCCTGGTTCACGTTACGGCCCGCCTTCCACCATCGAGCTAAGCGAGCTCGTCGCATCTGCCGCTGTCGGCAACTTCATCCTAGCCGAAAATGCCGACGCGTTTTTGCTGGTAGCTGGCGGAGGATCCGGAATTTGAACCCCGACGGGTTTTAACACCCAACAAGATTTCCAATTTCGCGCCTTGCTGGGTTAAGCGCCTGCCGTCATCGTGACGAGCATGAGTGCGTCGATGCTGCCAGCGGAGGGCGAGCACCTCACGACGGGAGGGGAACCGGACCTCGCGGCCGGCGACACCCTCGTCCGGCAGGCCGTGCTGGTGAACGCCTCCTGGCCGGTGCGGGTTGCGCGCGGCGCGGGACGGCCGTGGCGATCCGGGCCGCGATGGGCCGGAGGCTGGATCGGTGATCGTGGAGCGTTGACCAACCCGGTTGTCCTGGTCCAGCCGTTGACCCGGCCCGAAGAAACGCTGCGTGACATCGGCACCCTATTTTCACCTCAGGTGCCGTATCTGCTGATCAGCGCGTGGCCCACCCCGGACCTGCGACCTCACGGACTCGCCCTGATCGGGCACCCGCCGCTGATGGTGCGCTTTCCCAGCCCGCGACCGGACTCGCCCGGTCCGGAGGCTGACGTGCGGGAGGTCAAGGACTCCGACGAGCTGATGGTGGCCGAACGGGTGCTCGTCGAGGGTTATCCCATGCTGGAGTTGGAGCCGCTCAAGCCGGGTGACCTGCTGGGCCCGACGCTGCTGCAGCCGGACACTCGGGTTTGGCTCGCGTGGCTGGACGGGCAACCGGCGGCGGTAGCGGCGGCGCACCAACATGCCGGGGTCACGCTCGTCGAGTACGTTGCGACATTGCCGGCAGCGCGGGGCCGCGGTGCGGGTGCCGCGGTGACTTGGGCCGCCACCCTCGCCGACCCGGCCGCGCCGGCGGTGCTGATCGCCAGCGACGACGGGCGACCCGTATACGAACGACTGGGCTATGTCGCCGTAGAACGGTGGACCGTCTGGCTCCGCCCGGAACGGTAGGCGTCAGACGTCTCCACAGCGAGCGCAGCGGTACTCCCTGCTGTCTCGGTCAGCTCAATACGAATCTCCCTCGAGTGATTCTGCTGAGGCCCGCTGGCGGGTTGATCGCCGTTTGTGTGTCGTACGCTACATCCGATGTCGTGCGCGACACACAAACTGCGATCAAGAGCGGGCTGCGTCCTGTTAGCGCAGGGTGCGGTTCACCGCCGACGCGACCGCGTTGAGCGAGGCTGCGACAATCGACCCGGAGATACCCACGCCCCAGAGCACCTGCTCGTTGACTGTGCACTCGACGTATGACGCTCCCGCGGCGTTGTCCCCGGCCGACATCTCGTGCTCGAAGTAGTCCAGCACCCGAACGTCAAATCCCAGGACAGCTAGCGCATCGACCAAGGCCGCGATCGGACCGTTGCCCGAGCCGTGTTTGACCTGTGGCTTCGCCGCTGTGTCCATAGCCCTTGTGATATTCCTGATTCGTTGAGTGCGGACGCGCGGCGCGGCTCGGGCGGACTGCCAGGGTGTGCCCCTGGGCCGACTCACAGGCATCCATGGCCAGCATCGCCCGAGCCAGGGGCCAACTGAGACGGAAAATGAGACGATCCGCATGAACACCGGCCCCCATACGATCATGGTGGCTGGTATTCATGCTGGTAGGTGGCGGAGGATGCGGGATTTGAACCCGCGAGGGTTTTAACACCCAACACGATTTCCAATCGTGCGCCATAGGCCACTAGGCGAATCCTCCGCTGCGCAGGCTACCGCTCGCCCAGCTACTGAACCAAAACTGCAGCTAGTTCACCTCGTTGACTCGGCTTGAGGCGGACCGGTGGAGGCCGTCGGGAGGGTGTCGTGCTCGGGGACGCCGATACCCCTAGACTGGGCGGCGGACCCCGCGCGGCGTCCATCTTGCGAACTCCCCCAGGGTCGGAAGGCAGCAAGGGTCAGCACGCTCTGGCGGGTGCGCGGGGTCCCCTTCATGCAAGGTGCGCCACGGAGTTCGAGGGGCGGATCGCGACGTGAGCCAGGATGCTCGAGCGCAGGGTGGCGCGGCGGCGGAGTTGGAGCAGCTGCGCGAGCGGATGGCCGTGATCAAGCAAGAGGCTACCGCCGAGGTGGACCGAAAGTGGGGGTCGCCGTTTCGATCCCCGGCGTTGTTCGACCTCAAAGTGAAGGCGAGGCTGTCGGGTAACGAGGAGTACCGCTCGCTGCAGGTCCGGGTCCAGGAGGCCGAGGCCAAACTCGCGGCGGAGTGACTCCAACGCCGTCGAGGAGAAGATCTGATGCGACCCCAGGCGCCAGTGCGTGGACGTGTCGCCAGCACCGTCGCGATGGTGGCGACGGTGACGCCGTTGACTCCTCGGATGACGCGGGTCCGGCTCGTCGACGAGAGCCTGGTCGGCTTAGCTGCCATTCCCGGGCAGACGCTCAAGATCTACGTTCCAGACCTGGTCGGCGAGCTGCCGGTATCCCGGGACTACACAGTGCGCGACTACACGCTGGACGACGATGGTGCGCGGCCAAGGCTGGACCTCGACTTCGTGCTGCACGGCGAGGGGCCCGCGGCCAATTGGGCGCGGCGGGTGCGCCCCGGCGAGACTCTGGAGTTCGTCGGTCCGAGCGGTCGTTACCGGCCCGATCCGCACGCCGACTGGCACCTGTTCGCCGGGGACGAGACCGCCTTACCGGCGATCCAGGCGTATCTAGCGATGCTGCCGGCGAACGCCTGCGCGCTGGTCTACGTCGAAGTCGCCGCCGCCGCCGAGGAGCAGCCGATACCCGGAGTCGCCCGGCCGGTGGTGTGCTGGCTGCACCGCGACGGCCGTACGCCGGGAACCACCACACTGCTGGATGACGCGCTGCACACCGTTGCGCTCCCGCCCGGGCAGGGGCGGATCTGGCTCGCTGGTCACACCCCGACAGTGCGACGAATCCGGGCGCACCTGCTCAACGAACGAGCCATCGACCGGCAAACCGTCTATGTCAAGGGTTTCTGGGATCGCCGACCTCGATAACGGCCGTGATACCATCAATCGATGGATCGATCGATTGGTGGTATCAGATGTCTGGAACGGAACGTAGGGTCAGTGCAACCGAGGCCCGGGTGCGCTTCGGTGAGTTGCTCGACGGGGTGACGACTTCCCACGACGTCGTTTTCGTGGAGCGGGCCGGGAAGGAAGTCGCGGTGGTGGTGTCTGTGGAGGACTGGGAGGCGGCGTGCAGAGGCCGAACCGATAAATGGGCCCAGGCCAACGCGATGCTGGCGGAGTACCACGAGCTCCTGCGAGCTGAGGGCGCGATCGAGAAGCTCAAGGACTTCAACGTGGAGGCAGCGATTCGAGCCGGTCGGGACGATGAGGCCGAGGAGCTCTATGGCCGGGTGCGTTGATGCGAGCCTGATAGTCCGGATCCTTGATGGGCATTCCGCCGCTCTGGCCGTGTGGGAGCGGCTGGCGCACTCCGGCGGCGACCTGATCGCACCCAACCTGCTCCACTACGAGGTTGCGAACGTCCTGCACCAGCAGCAGCGGGCAAAAAAGATCAGCGCGGAGACTGCTCAGGACGGGCTGCGTCGCGTGATGAACCTGCCTATCGAGCTGTATGGCGATACGCGGCTGCACTTCCGGGCATTGGAGATCGCCCACGACCGGCAGCTTCCGGCGACGTACGACGCGCATTACGTTGCCCTCGCTGAGCGCTTTCGGGTGCCGCTATGGACCTGCGACCGTCGACTCGCTGACGCGCTGGGCGATGGGGTGCCGGAGGTGCACCTCGTGCCGTGAGGACTGTCGTAGGCGCGCGGTAGCCTCGCGGCCGTGGCACTGGCTCTTTACCGCAAGTACCGCCCGGCGACGTTCGCCGAGGTGGTCGGCCAGGAGCATGTCACCGAACCGCTGCGCACCGCGCTGGCGGCCGGCCGGATCAACCACGCCTACCTGTTCTCCGGCCCGCGAGGCTGCGGGAAGACGTCCAGCGCGCGGATCCTGGCCCGCTCGCTGAACTGCGTGCAGGGCCCGACGCCGGACCCGTGTGGGAGCTGCCCGTCATGTGTCGCGCTGGCGCCCGAGGGCCCCGGGTCGATCGACGTCGTCGAGCTCGACGCAGCCAGCCACGGCGGCGTGGACGATGCCCGCGACCTGCGGGACCGGGCGTTTTACGCCCCTGCCGAATCCCGGTACCGGGTGTTCATCATCGACGAGGCCCACATGGTCACCACGCAGGGTTTCAACGCCCTGCTCAAGATCGTCGAAGAGCCTCCGGAGCACCTCGTTTTCGTCTTCGCCACCACCGAGCCGGAGAAGGTGCTGGCGACTATCCGCTCCCGCACCCATCACTACCCGTTCCGGCTGCTGCCACCGAGCACCATGCGCAGATTGCTGGAGCAGGTGTGTGCGCAGGAGGGTGTGACGATCGAGCCGGCGATCTACCCGCTGGTCATCCGCGCCGGCGGTGGCTCGGCCCGGGACTCGTTGTCCGTGCTGGACCAACTGCTCGCCGGGGCAGGCCCCGAGGGCGTCACCTATACCCGGGCGGTGGCGCTGCTCGGGGTCAGCGACGTCGCACTGATCGACGACATGGTCTCGGCGCTGGCCGCCCAGGACGGCGCCACGGTGTTCGGCACTATCGACCAGCTGGTCGAAGCGGGGCACGATCCTCGCCGCTTCGCCGCCGACCTCCTGCAGCGCTTCCGTGACCTGGTGCTGCTGCGAGTCGCTCCTGAACCCGCCTGCCACGGGCTGATCGACGCCCCGCAGGATCAGCTCGCGACGATGACCGCCCAAGCTGAAACCCTCGGCGCGGGCAGCCTCACCCGGTTTGCGGAGATCACGCACAGCGGGCTCGTCGAGATGCGCGGAGCCACCGCGCCTCGGCTGCTGTTGGAACTGCTGTGCGCCCGGATGCTGCTGCCTGCCGCCGCCGAAGGCGACGGCGCGGTGCTACACCGGCTCGAGCGGCTGGAGCGGCGACTCACCATCGTCCCGCCGCTCGACCAAGAGCCGCCGGCCGGCCAGCCACCAGTCGTTCCGTCGCCCATTGCGCAGCCGCCCCGCACTCAGCTGCCCCGTACCCAGCCGCGTGTTGCTCAGCCACCAGTGACACAGCCGCCCATTGCCCAGCCCCCGGTTGCCCAGCCGTCGGTTGCCCAGCCCCCGGTGGTGCAACTGCCATCGACCGAAGCCGTCAAGCCTGGGCCCGTACCGGAGCAACCCGACGCAGCCACGGTGCGACGGCATTGGGCTGCCCTGCTGGATGCGGTGCGCGAGCAGAGCCGGACAACCCAGGTCCTGCTCAGCAACGCCACGGCGAGCGCGGTACTGGGCTCCACGCTTGTTCTGACCCTGCCTAACGCCCCGCTTGCCCGCCGGCTGGGTGATGACCGCAACGTAGAACTGATCAGGGCAGCACTGCGTACCGTTCTGGGTGTCGACTGGCAGGTCCGCTGTGAGCACACCGACGGCGAGGCCGGCGCCGGCGGCACGCCACAGCACACCGCGCAGCGTGCCGCCCGCCCACCGCAACGCTCGGCGGAACGTCCTGCCTACCGTCGTCCGGCGACGGCGCAGGCCCCGGACGACGGTATTCCGGGACCACCCGAACCCGCAGATCCCGCTGACCCTGGCGCAGCGGACTTACCGCCCGCTCCAATGGATGACGAGGCGATGCTCGCCGAAGCGTCCGGCATGACCCGAGAGCACCCCAGCCGTCGCGACCCCGAGGAAGTAGCCCTAGAGCTACTAGCCCAGCAACTAGGCGCCCGACGCATCGACGGGTGAGGGTGAGCGTCGTGAACTCGACCGTACCGACGTTCTAGGCGCCGGAAACGTCCGTGGTGTCGAGTTCACGACGTCACCAGCCTCGCGCACTAGTGCCACCAGGGGCGGAGGGGCACGTGAGCGTTGCCGGTGCTGTCGGGGCGGACGGCCAGCACCTGGTGTAGCTGGATGACGTTGCGCTCGAAGGTCAGTCGAGAAGAGCCCATGTAAAGGCCCCACACCCGAGCGGTGGGCTCGCCGACCTCGGCCACGGCCTCGTCCCAGTTGGCGGCGAGGTTGGCGCACCACTGCTTGAGCGTCAACGCGTAATGCTCCCGCAGGTTCTCCTCGTGGCGGATCTCGAAACCGACGTTCTGTGCCTCCGTGATGATCTTGCCGGCGCCGGCCAGCTCGCCGTCGGGGAAGACGTAGCGATCGGTGAACACATCGATGCGGGCGCCGGGGCGGTTGTCCGGTTCGGTGATGCAGTGGTTGAGCAGCCGGCCGCCGGGGCGCAGTTTGGCCAGCAGCAGCGAGAAGTACGACCGGTAGGTG
>DASUII010000233.1:0-53990 GCA_036279835.1 Pseudonocardiaceae bacterium | reverse complement strand
CGGCGTAGGCGGCGGCGTAGGCGGCGTAGGCGGCGTAGGCGGCGTAGGAGGCGGCGGAGGCGGCGGAGGCGGCGGCGTAGGCTCGCCTCGCCGCAATCCACTCGTCCTGCGTCGGGTCAACACCACCCAGGCGGCGCCGATACAGGTCGGCAACCGTCTCTACCGCCGTCCGCTGCGCAGACCCCGCCGTCGTGAACCGCAGCACACCATGCTCAGCGTCCGCGAGGATGTCCAGCATCAGATGTGACGTCACCATCGACAGGTCAGCGGCTACCGGGACGGCATCTATGACGGCCACCGCGAAGTCACCGGCCTGCTCGACAGGCAACCACTCGAACACCCGGTCGATCAGATGGCCGAGCGGGGACGGGATGCCGTACCGGCGTTCCACCTCCTCATGCCACCCGTCTTGCGTGCCTTCGGGCTGGAACGGGAGGGTGCAGCCGATCGCGCAGCCCCGGTACCGCGACGCCAGGTCCGGGTCGCGCTCCTGGTAGAAGCCCTGCACGATTGAGTCTTCGGCGCGGTGCTGCCGCAGCCGCGCGACGACCTCGACCTTCAGTGTCGGGTCACCGTGCCATGCGGTCGCAGCGACGGTCGATTCCGTTGTGATGGTCATGGGGTTATCGCCTTCCGGTTGGGTTCGCATCAGGTTTCCTCCCAGGGGAGCCGCGAGCCGGCGGACAGCCGCCGCGGCCATTGACGTTTCGCCCGCGGACCCCGCCACGGGGTGAACAGCGACTCACGCATCTCCTGCCGGATATGGCGTTCCTCCGGCGACTCCCGGCCGTCCGCCGGCACGGGGTGCAGGCAGTACCCAAACTCCGGCCAGCGTTTCCACAGCGACGCACCGAACGGGCGCAGCAGTTGTCCGTGCGCGCCGTCCGAGTGGGGGGTGTGCGCCTCCGTGACCAAAGCCGCGCCGGAGATGGCGCGCATCCGGTCCAGCACCCCGGACAGTTTCCGCGCCGGCCCCTCGTCGTTGGGGTTCTCCTCGTGCAGCTGGTAGATCGGGCCGATCAGGATCAGGTCCGGGCGCAGCCGCTCGATCTGCGTGTACCTCACTGCGGCCTGGCGGGGGTCGAGGAGGTTCGTCGGGCCTAGCTCTTCGATGGTGAGCATCCCCGGTCGCGGGCAGTGCCCCATCACCTCGAGCGTGTCGATCAGCTTCGAGTACTCGTCCTCGTTGATCTCGGCGGGGTTCTCGGCGTCGATCACCAGCACCCGCACCGGGGGTATGCCTTCCGGTCGGAACGGGTGCAGGCCGCCGGCGGCGCAGCACGCGATCTGCCGCAACAGCGTCGACTTCCCGTACCCCTCCGGGGCGGTGAGGATGATGCGGTTCTTCCGGGCCAACAAACCGGGGATGACGTAGTCGGTGGTCGTCTTGCGGCGCACCAGGTCGAGCACGTCGACCTCGGACATCTCGCCGGCCTGCACCCTCTGCAAGACCCGCAGCTTCGTGATGATCTCCTCGGCGTGCACGACCGGCTCCGGGGTGACCGGCTGGTCGTGGCGGCTGATCGCCGACACCAGGGTGTTCCGCAACTCGCGTTTCGTGTACGCCTCGGTGATGAGCGCGCAGTGGTAGCGGACCGACTCGGCGTCGTGGCTGTACGGGCCGGTGCCGAGATGCAGCACCGCCTCGGAATGGTCGCGTCCGAGCACGCCCGCGCGGGTGTTCACAGTGGCCGGGTCGATCGGCACCCCTGCGCCGGCGAGCGCCCTCATGATCCGCCACAGGTCGCGGTGGATCGGCCGGTACCACTCGTCGTCGGAGATCAACCCGTCAGCGGCGCGGTAGGCGTCGTCGTTCCACATCGCGGCAGCGAGCACGGCCCGCTCCGACGTGATCGCCTGCGCCGGCCGAGCCGCCTCGCCGTCCTCGGGCATCGTCACGATGCGTCACCCGGCATCGAATGCATCCACGACGAGTCAGGCGACGGGCGGGCGGGCTTCGGGGCACGGTCGGCGCCGTTGCGCAACCAGTTCCGCCAAGCCAGAGACCAGTTCAGTTTCGATGCGTTCTGCCCCGACGCGGCGTGCCAGTGGTCACGGAACTTCTCCGTTTCCCGGCGGGCAGTGAGGTCATCGGTTCCTTCGGTGCGAGCCCAAGTCACGTCATCGGGAGTTGGCTGCCAGTCGTCGGGCAGTCGGTGGCCGCGCAAGCGCGGCTTAGGAGAGCTAGATACTTCTAGCTCTTCTGTCTCTGTCTCTGGTACAGGTTTGTCATCGTTTTGCTTAGCACTTGCTACAGACTTTGCTTTCGCTTTGCCACCCATCGAGCCAGCCGCTCGACGCTTCTCCCGCAGCGCAGCGACCTGCGCTGCAGACCGCTGATGCTCGAGGTAGTCATGCATCTGGTAGATGCCGGGCTCAACCTCCTCGACCAAGCCGGCTGTCACGAGCTCAGCCCTCGTCTTCGGGGTGCCGCGCTTGACCCAGCTGGCTTCCTTGATGCGCCCGTCGGTGAGTTGCCGCGATGACCAGCACCACGTGTTGACCAGTAGCCGGAACGCTGCATCGGACAGCGGCTCGACCTTCGGGTGGTCCGGCATGCCGTCGTGGACGCGGATATAGGTGCGTTCATCAGGCATCAGCCACCCCTGCGTTGAGTTCATCGATGCTGGCGCCGAGCAGCGCAAACTGCGCGTGCCCTGCATGCGTGCGGCAGTCAGGGCAGAATGAGCGATGCTGCAAGATCGACAGGGCCAGCGCGATACGCGCGTTAGTCTCACGCTCTACGTGATGGTGGTTCCCGCTGTCGGCGGCAGTGCCTATAGTGTCAGACATCAGCCGACCCCCTCTCAGCTAGGGCGGTTCGGTCAGGGCTCCGGACGCTGTTTGCGCAGCGCCGGGGCCCGCTTACTTCGCCAGCCATCCTGTCATAGAACGCGCGTTCGACAAAGCGGCGTGGCGCCCAGTCGGGTAGCAGAAGCCGGAAGGCGCGCATCGTCTCAGCCGGGTCGGCAGATGGGGTGCTCACAGCGGGACCCATTCGCGGTGACGGCAGGCACCGAAAGCGCGGGCATCCTCGCCGACAGCCCGTAGGAAGGCGGCCATCATGCCCTTCGGCATGGGCTCGGCCTCACGGCGCGGCGCTGGGACGACGGCGCGTAGACGCTTGCCGACGGCCACCAGCAGCCCCCACCCATCTGGGAGTTCCCCGTCGCGGACGATGGCCCGGTCGGGGACGACAAGCCACCAGTAGTCCATGTAGGGCCGGAACGCCTCAGCCTTGTCCGGGTCTTTCAATTCCCGCAGCCAGTCCGAGCGGGACACCTTCACCTCGTGGCCGTGCAGAGCGAGCCCTTTCGACGGCCACGTGTCCATCACGACGAAATCAGCGGTACGGAGTCTGCTTCCGCCGGGTCCCCAGCCACCGAAGCCTGCCTGGTTGCGTACCCCTGCCGCATACACGTACCTGGGTCCGTTGCCGGGGTTGGTGGCGCTGTACCGGGCGCGCAGCATCGCCAGCACCGCAGTCGTCGTGTCATAGTCGCTGACCGGCGCGTGCATCGTCTCAGCCGGGTCAGGCTGCGGCCCGGTCACGACGTGACCCCAAGATTGAATAGCGGATCCATCAGGTCGAACAAGGGGTCGAGGCCGCAGTTGACGGAGCAGAGAGTTTCGTTGAGGGGTTCAACCTTGTCGGGGTCATCGTAGGTGCCGCCCCAACCCCACCGCTTGCGGTGCTCAGGGATGTCGGTACGCGGCGCCAGCTCGGCTTCCATCGCGTTGACGGCGAGGATGAACGGGTCGTCAGGGTATTCGGTGCGCCACCGCTCCGGTTCGCCGGCCGTGGCGTTCGCTAGGCACCCGCACTCCGCGGACAGACCGAGGCGGCGTGCGACAGGGTTCTGGGGGACGCCAGGGTGCCTGAGCCGGTATGCGAGCAGGTCGGCTTTGTGCCAGACCGCGATTGGTGATGCCCACGGGATCGTGCCGTGCGGCTGGTAGTGAGGCACGGTCGCGCGACGTTTCGACTCCGACCGGCGGCGGCCAGCGATGCACAGCGCCCGATCCGTGCGCGACCCGGAAATCCCGAGCAGATGTGGCACCTGTTCCAGGCCGCGTTCCTTGAGCCGCTGGTACATGATCGAGTGTGCGGCCGGGCCGGGGAATCCGCCAGGCCAGCACTGCACCAACTCGCCCGTCTTGCGGGAGCGGGCCATGACTGTGCCGCGGACCAGGTCCCAGTACCCCTCGCCGGGCTTGGGGTGAACCTCCATGAGTGGCAGCCCCCACTCGGCTGCCGTGGCGCGGACGAACTCGCGGGTGGCCTCGATGCCGGTGCCGGTGTTCGCGTGGACCTGGTGTGTCGCTACGTCACGGAAGATGTGCGCCACCGTGTACGAGTCGTTGCCGCCGGAAACGAGTTGGCACACCGCGACGAGCCGCTTGCCTCTGCACAGCACGTCGACGGCTTCGTCGTACCGGTTCCACGCCATCTGAACTAGGCGCTGCATACGGGTCTCGCGCTCAGATCTGGTTAGGCGCATCACCAGATCGAGCGGCGTCGGATACTCCGGGTGCGGTTCCAGTGGGTCAGGATCGAGTGGCACGTCTCCCGGGAGACCGAGCGGGAAGGTAGCGGCCGGTTCGGCATGCCTCGAACGAGCGGGGCTCATCGCCGCCACTTCCTTGTGCGGCCCTTAGCGAGCCTCTCGTTGACCCGGGCCTGCAACTCGGCGAGCGTCATCCCGATGTCTTTCTCGGTGCAGGGCAGGCACAGCGACGGGTGCCCGTGCTGCGGGACTGTGGGGGTGCCGCACCCGGCAGGGCACGTGCGCAAGCGGACGGTTGGGGGGTTACTGGCCATCTACGCCACCCCCGAAGAACGATCTTGCGGGAAGGTGTCACGGCAGATGCCCTGCCAGCCAGCGACCCCGAGAAGATGCCCCAAGACAGCGACCCCTAGCAGCGGTGGCACCGCATTGCCGACTTGCTCGTACTGCTTCGTCCTCGATCCTTGCCAGGGGTAGTCGGGCCGAAACGACTGCAAGATGGCGGCCTCTTGGACGGTTACGCGTACGGACTCGCCAGCGGGGATGGCGCGGTGGCCGCGCCGACCGACGCGCCACGCGCTGCCTGCTTTCGTGTCGACAGTCGGGGCCGGCGCATCGCACGCGCGCTGGTAGGGCCGCACGTCGCCGTCCCCGGAACGTGAGCCGGTGCGACCGGTGACCATGCTGTTCGCGCCGGTCGACACCCATGCCGCCGTGCCTTTGCCGGTGATCGTTGCCGACGGTTCGGCCGGGTCGCGTGGGACTACGCCCGCTGTTTCGGGTGAGGTCGCGCCGCTAGCGATCATCGTCCACCTCACGTCGTTCATCGCGGCACCGAAGTGGACGGTCGGGGCTGGTTGTTGCCCCCCCCTGATCGCGGCATTCGGCTGGTTGCCGTTCACGTAAACCCACTCGGCGGAGCGGGCTTTCGACGTGATTACCGGCGCCGGTTCGGTCTCGGGCGTGTCAGAGCGTTCGCCGTGCCGATCAGTCATCCCGGCTCCCCGATGCAGCCGGTAGGCGCGGACGCCACGACCTTCTCTCTCAAGGGATGCCCGTGCTTGGTTGCCGAACGGCTCAGCGCCACCCGTGCTGGTACCGCCGGACGTGACGGTCATGCCGGGACGCTCAGTCGTGCCCCAGTTGAGGGCGCTGGCCATCGACACCCACGGCAGCAGCGGCAGCTCGAACAACCCCGGCGCGGCTAAGCCGTCATCGCGGCGGTCGTAGGCGTGATGCGTTGCAGGCGGGGCGGTCACCGGCGCGGTGCGGGATGCGGTGAGGATGGCGCGTTGACGGGTCTGCGGGACGCCGTACCGCTCGGCGCTGAGCAGCCCGGCCCACGTGGAGTAGCCGAGATCCCGGAGCAGCGCGGCGAACCGGTGCCAGAACGGCAGCACGTCGGGCACCTGCTCGCATACGACGACATCAGGCAGCAGCGCCAACGCGTAGCGGACCGGCTCGAGCACCAGCCGGGACCGTTCGTCGTGCCACTGCCCGGTTTCGCCATCGAGGTAGTCCAGCAGAGCCGTGTATGCCTCGCTGGCGTCGCCGTCGCGGGCTGTGTCGTGGACGGCTTGGAGGATGCGGAAGATCAGCGGCTGGTCGAGAATCCCTTGCCGATTCCCGGCTCTAGACCACGCCTGGCACGGCGGTGAGGCGATCAGCCGTTTCACGGACCGGAAGCTGCGCGGGTCGACCGTTGACACGTCCGCCTGCAACCTGGCATGCCCCGCAGCCTGAGCTGTCGCGCACGCCGCTGTGTCCCGCTCGATGCCCAGCGCGTCCCGGATGCCGAGCAGGCGCAGCGCTTCCGACCAGCCGCCCGGCCCGGCGAACAGTTCCAACGTCTCGACGTTGCGCTGTTGGGGTTGTGGGGTCACGACGCCGCCCTGTGCGCACGTCGAGAAACGGCAGCAACGAGAGCGGCCGGGTCGGCCGTTGCGGCTGCATGCGCTCTGATCTCTTCCTCGGACGGCACCTCGCGCGCGACGCGCGGATTGGGCTGCTCGTCGCGGTACTTGTGGTGTTGCCACGGGTCCGGATGCCAAACCCCACCCCACACGCCGCCTGCGTTCTCGGGGCGGTCAGCCCCGCATTCAACCCGCACCGGGCAGCGGGCGCAGACCGTCAACGCTTCCGCCGCCTGCCGCCTCGCAAGGGTCGGGCGTGTTGATGCGGGGTGGAACAGTTCCGGTCGACGCCGCGGCAAGCCGCAGCGTTGCGCCACTCCGTGCTCATGGCGTCGCCTCCTGTTGCGGCGGGGTGGATACCAAGCGCCGCTTCACCTGGCCGGTCGGGACGCCGCCGAGCAGTTCCCCTTCTGGGCTGGCCGCGAGTGTCCAGTCGTGCGCCCACACCGCCCACCACTCGTGAGCGGGCGCCCCGTAGTGGGTGCTGCCGCCGGGGTGGGGTGTCCAGCCGCCGCAGTCGCAGCCCGGGTCCGGGCATGTCTGGCCGCGTTTGCCGTGGGCTAGTTCCTCCCGGTCGGCGTAGGTGGGGAGTCGGCCGGCGACCATCGGGCACGCCTGCTCGGCGTAGGCGGCGCACCAGGAATGCAGCGGCGGCTCCGTGAAATACGTGGCCAGTTGATTTGGTCCGCCGAGGAACACCACCGGCCGCAGCCGCAGCGGTTCACCGCAGGTTTGGCAGACGCCTTGCGTCCACGCCTGCACCCACTTCGCGTGGTGGGTGGTGCGGAAGTCGATACCGCCGTCGGCGAGGGTCACGTTCACCCACGGCGCGACCAAGCCGCCTACGGTTGGCCGATGAGCGAGCGAGACGGGGATCGATGGCCGGATGTAGGCGTCCGTCATGCTGCCCTCGCGGTCAACTCGACGATCCGCAGCCACAACCGGGCCTCGCTAGCAACAGCCTCGATGACGCAGCCTGACGTGACATGCCCGGAGTCGTCGTCAGCGACGAGGCCATACACCACTAACCCATCGACTAGCGCCTTCAGCGTGGGAGCCGGGTTATCACTGTCTCGTCTGCGGCGGGTGGTGGCCTGCCAGTGCAGCGCGATCCCCACCTGGGAGAGGCCCTTCGGTAGACGGTGCTTGCGGGCCAGGAGGATGGCGTCGTCGCGTAGCCGCCGGGTCCAGGTGGCCCGCAGCGCCCAGTGCATGCGGTCGTTCATCGACAGCGGCGGCTTGAGGTAGGGCAGATCGACCGTCGCGTCGAGCAGCTCCTGCTCGTGAGGTGTCACGCGGCACCGGCCAGCAGCTCGTCGCGGATCGTTTTGACGGCCGCGTAATCAAGACCGAACCGGGCCATGATCTGCGTGACGGTCTCACCGCGGGCCAGGGCCTGCTCGATCTGCTCACGTCGACCGGCGACGGTCCGCTGCCCGATGCGCGCGTTGGGTGTCCGGCCTCGCCGCGGGTCCGGCGGCGGCAAACCGAGCTGGGCGCGGCGGCGCTGGGCCCACTCGTAGTGCCCCGCCGTGTTCGCCGAAGTGCATTCGGGGCAACGGCAGCCACGTCCGTACCGGGCCCTGCTGCCATGCGGGGATTGCCGGGCCTCAGCCAACCGGCGGCGCTCAAGGATGATCGCCTCGTTCAATCCCGGTCGCGCGGCGCGCCAGCGGCACAGCGTCCTAGTCGTCACGCCGAGGTGGTCGGCGAGTTCAGCGTTGGTCGCGCCAGCCCGGACGAAGGCAAGGATCGCCGAGTCGGCCGCCTCGTCAACCACAGCAGCGACAGAAGCCCATCCGGCGGGTTGCATCACAGCACCTCGTCTTCGCAGCAGCGCCCGATCGACCCGGCCAGCGCAGCCACCCACGCTGTCGGCTGATCCACCTTGATCGGCTTGTCGCACAGCACGCATTGCGTGCGGAACTCGGCCGGCAGCCACCGCAGCCTGGTCGGTTCCTCACGAGCCAAGACGGGCTCGAACTCGGCCAGTGGCGACCCGACCTCGTACGGCAGGTGAAGGCAGATGCTGCACGCCGATTTACCGAGCGTCGGCCACTCCAACTGGTCGTGGATGCAACGGGACTCGTAGTCGCGGTCCACCGCGACGAGCGTGGTCATGCGGCACCTACCAGGATCCGGAAGTCGATGATGTTTCCCACGAGGTCGCGGGCCTCCCACGGTTCAAGCGCCGGGTCATGAGGCCACTTGCCGCTGACCTTCCACCCGGTCCACGCCGCAACCTGGGGACGGTCTTCGCACCAGCCGTTGCAGCCGTTGCACAGCACGCAGTCCGGGTGTAGGAGACTCCCGCCGTGCGCCCGGGCTATCCGCTCGTGGCCGAACACGGGCAGACCGGCGCGACCGCAGCGGGCGCACCTGCCTTCCGCCGCGTGTCGCATCGCTGACACGACACGGGTACGGCGCGCGTTGTCCCGCTTCCGTCGTACCGACACCGCAGCGAGCGGCGTACGCCGCAGCGGCGCGCCTGACGGGTTCAGCGGGGTCCGGCGCTCCAACGGCTTCACGCGGGCCGGCATCGGTGAGCGCTTCACGGAGTGTCCTGATAATTGAGCGTCTTCAGTTCCGCGCGCACGGTCGCGCCGTACGTGCGACCAACCTCAATCCGCGTTTCGACCGCGCGGATCTCTGCCCGCAGGACGCGCACGAGCGCCTCAGCCACTAGCGCGTCCTGCTCGGCTTGGTCCGCAGCGACCCGCGCTGTATGGCGGCGGACATCCATCGGCCCGTCAGCTGCGAGGAACGCCCTCGACTCGATCATGTCGGCGGCGTGCCGCTTCTCGGCCGCGTCCTTCTCAGCGGCGCGGAACGCGGCCACCTTCACCCGTAGTTCCTCCGTCAACGCGGACAGGTTGCGGACCACATCGCCGGCCGTCGCCGGGGCCGTCACGACCGGGCCTCGATCCGCACAGCGTCGAGTTCCCCGCCGCGGTACAGGTCAGGGTTGAAGCACACGTCGTTGACGAGCTCGGCCCAGTCGGTGCCGTAGCGGCGCGCGGCGTAGGTGCGGGCTTCGTCGCGGGTGGCGCCCTCGATGCGGACCCACCCGTCACGGCGGTCATCCGTTCGGGGGAAGACGAGGAAGAACGTGTCCGGGCTGTCGTCGTCGCAGGGTGTCATGACGGCCTCGGCGTCGGGTCGCTGTACGTGAGACCAGCACCGGTGAGCCTGGCTACCTGCGACAGCCGCTCCGCGTGCTCCGCGCTGTAGCCCTTCGCTACGAGCTGGTCGTACAGCGCGGCTGCACTCCGGAGCGCATCCGGGTCTGACCGCATCCTGAGCGGCTCCGGTATCTCCAACGGGGGCAGCAGCAGGTGAGTACGTACCCTGGTCATGCCGCCGCCTCCGCATCGGGTTTCGCCCACTGCTTCGTCAGGTCCTCCGCGAACCTGCGGATCGCAGCCGCGTTCGCGGCGTCCCTCAGTTGAGCGCCGTCGGCGTGAGCGGCGTACTCGGCCGCGACCGCGCGGAGCTCCCAGCCGTTCTCTTCGCACAGCGCGCGTAGTTCAGCCCGCGCCACGTCAGCCTCAGCGGCCGGCTTGTCCTCTGCGTCGACGTGCGCGTGGCGCCGCTCACCGACCCCCTCGGCCACGCCCAGGTCCCGCCACAGCTTGTCGACGGTGAACGGCTTGTACTCGGTGCGGCCGGACTCGGCCGGCTTGAACCGCAGCGACCGCACCCCGACCAGGTAGGACTCACCCCGCCGGGGCATTTCGACGATCGCGCCCACGTCGAACGGGAGGCCCTTCTCGGCCTTCACCTTCCACGTCCGGTCCTTCGTCGGCTGCCCCGACTTGTCGAGCACCGTCACTTCTTCGAGCCGGGCCGTGACGATCGACGGGCCCTGATGCCCGCGTAGCACGTCGAGGCAGTGCGCCCACCGCTGCTTCGCGGTGTTCCACTGGTCCATCGTGATCGTGGCGTCCTCGTCGGGCAGCGGCTTCTCGTACTTCTCGGCCTTGCGGCGGGCGCGTTCGTTCGCGACGTGCTGCTGCTCGTCGCACAGCAGCTCCCACAGGCGGGTCGCCGAGTCCAACACGATCAGGTTCGGCACCACGGCGCCTTTGCTCTTGCCGCCTTGCGGTGGTTCGGTGGCGCACGCGGTCAGCGCGGCGAGGATCCCCCGGTACGTGCCGTCATGCTCGACGATCTCGAACCGGGCACCCGGCAGCGCGCCGTACTCGTCGGGGTCGTCCTCTCCGACACCGACCCACAGGGTGCGGCCGATCAAGTCCGACGCTGATGCCTCAGCAGCGCTGTAGGTTTTGCCGGCCTTCTCCGCGCCCGCGAGCAGCAGGATCGGCCACGTCGGCAGACCGGTCGGCTTACGTGTCTTGACGGTCACACCCGTGCTCCTTTCCGGGTCTTGCCGGTCAGCCAGAACCGGCCCCGGCCCTCGCCGCGCATACCGCGGTCGCTGATCGCGTCTTGGTAGTCGCGGGCGGCGGCGTAGCGGCGCAGGGCCCGGACGTCGACCAGGTAGTCGACCCGTAACGCGGTGAGGGTGTGTTCGTGGGCGAGGTGGTCAGCCAGCTCGCCCATCGCCTCGGTCGGGGTGCGGCCGACGGCGCGACGCAGCCGGTACTCGCCGAGCACAGCCGCCTTGTCGCCGGCGCCAGGCTCGTAGAGGGCCAGGCGGGGGACGGAGAACTCGCTCACGACCCACCGCCCTCGACCTCGGCCGTGCGGTCGGCCAGCATCTGACGCAGCCGGTCCAACTCCGCGGAGGTGAACGCCTCCGGGTCGGTGTAGACCGCCGCCGCCGTGTCGGCGGCCACCTGCGCCACCCGCTCCTGACGGTTAGCGCGGTCCCGGCGCCGGCCGGTGCCTTCCGCGATGACCAGCGCAGCGACGACCACAGCGAGGCCGACCAACCAGGCAATGAGCAGGACCATCCACAGCGTCATGGCGACACCACCTGATCGTCGTTGGTGGCTCCAAGCAGCGGGTCGCAAACCCACTCGACATCCTCAACGGTCTTGGTCACCGTCGTGAACTTGACCGGCACCTGTTCCTTGACCTCGCGGGTGCCCTTGACGACCTTCCGGCACACCTTGTCTCGGTGCGCGATCACCCGGAGGTGCAGCCCGTGGAGTTGGCCGTCCAGGTCGAAGTACTCGTCGCGGACGGTCTTGCTTTTCTCCCCGGGCAGCGCCCGGGCCCATTCGGCGACCTCGTCGCGTTCGTCGCCGTGGGGCATGACCAGCAGCGCGCCGCCGCGGTCCCGGCCGGTGTAGGGCAGCCGCAGGTCAGGGTTCGCTTCGAGCAGGTCGGCGAGCGCCCTCAGACCGTCGATGTACTCCTGCCGGGCGCTCATCGCGCACCCCGCCCGGTACGGCGTGCCGCCAGCAGCGCGGCGGCCAGGCGCACGACCGTGCCCTTCACCCGCACCCGCTCGGCTGAGTCGAAGTGCAGCTGGTAGATCGGGCCAAGCTCCCGGGTGGTCACGATGACGCCGTGATGCCGCCGGCCGGCGTGGTCACACCAGTCGCCCACGACAGCGCAGGCCACGTGCAGCGCGTGACGGTCACGCCAGTCGTACAAGCTCACCTCGTCGTGGCGGTCGACCAGGGCGGCGGCTCGCACCGCGACCGTGGTCACCGCGCACCCCCACGAGGTGTCACGAACCGGCGGCGCGGCGGTTGATGGTCAACCTCGCGGTGTGACTCGACGAACTCGTCCCACGACTGCTCCACCTTCGGCGGGGCGTCATCGGTGAGGCGGGACATGTCGGGCTGGTGCCGGTCGGTGCCGCGTAGCAGCAGCCACGCCCCGACCCATCCGCCCGCCAGCATCACGACGCCCGCGGCGCCGACCAGAGCAACGACGAACAGCGGGCCGCTCACCGGGCACCGTCTTCGGGTGCGGCGTGCCGCGGCACGTAGGACGTCTCAGGGCGCCGCGCTCCGGCGGGACGCTGGAACGCCTGGTGCGCACCGCCGGCGCCGATGTGGCGCGCGATCTGCGCCCACACGTCAAGCTGGTTGCCGCAGCGGATGACCATCGTCGGCGCCTCCGCGTCGGTTACTGTGGTGTTCATCGATCTGCCTCCCTAGACAGGCGGGTTGATTTGCGCGGTCCTCGTTCGTCGGCGAGGGCCGCGCGCTATTTCAGGGTTGGAGGCCGGTGCCGGCGAAGGTCATCGGAGGTAGGCGCTTCGCCGGCACCGGCGGTCTGCATGGCGGTGTCGGACACCGCTACTTCCACCAGTCGTTGGGCATCGTGTTCACCCCGCTCCCCCGTGTCGGTGATGGGTGTCGCCAGCCACGCCCGAAGCCGTCCCCACTCACCGGGGCTACGGCGTGTGAAACGCAGCGCCGTACCGAACTCGCGGAACACCACCGGGGCCGGGTTCACGACGTGGCCTCGTCGCGACGGGCGCCCCGCAGCGCGCGGTTGACCTCGGCAACGATGTGCTCCGGCGCCGGGTGTTCCCGGGCGTAGGCGCGGCCCCGCTCGTACGCCTCAAGGGAGTACTCGACCGTTCGGCCGGCCGCGTCCGTGACAGTCACGATCGTCTGGCCGGTCACGACGCGACCTCTTCACGCTCGCCGTTATCGCGGGAGTCATCCAAAAGCTCGCCGAGCTTCATGCCGAACACGTCCGCGATACGCAGCAACTCGTCCGCCTTGAACGGCACCTTCCCGACCAGCCGCTTAGAGATGGACCGTTGGCCCATGCCGATCGACTCAGCCAGGGCCTTGCCGGTCATGCGACGACGGGCAAGCTCCATTCGGACGGCGGTCGCAACGTCTTCGGCTGCTGCGCTGGTCATGGAGCGATCCTACTCTCTCAGAGAGCACAAGTGTCAAGAGGGAGCACAGTAAAAGATCACCGACGCAACATCTGCGCGTACTTCGCAAGTCGGGTGTTGCGTTCCCCCGGTGGGGGTATCTACTCTCTAGAGGTGGCTCGGCATCCGAAGGGGATCGACAGCGGCGCGTACAACCGCGCAATCGCCGCTGAGGTACGCGCCGCTATGGCCCGAGAGCGTGCGCAGCAGAAGGAGCTCGCCGACTGGTTCGGGTGGGACCGCAACTACCTAGGAAAACGGATGCTCGGTCAAGTTCCCTTCGGCATCCCTGACCTGACGAAGATCTGCGACTACCTGAACGTCGACATGGGTGACCTCCTCAGGCGCGCGCGGCGCACCGCCGAGGAGCAGGGCGAGGGTCACGAGGCAGCAGGTTGAGAGTTCTAGCTTCCCATTGCCTGCCGCGTGTAATGGGTGTTAGCTACCCCCTATCCGTAACCAACCCAGGGGGGTTAACACCATGAATTTTGTAATAACCGCGTGTGAACATCGACGGGCTGGACCCATCGTGCTCGCGCTCGGCTTGGCCATCTTCGCCGCCGGCATCGTCGCGGTGCACGGCCAAGGTGGCGGCGAAGTCCGGTCGAGCGGCTGCCTGGTCGTCGTCGCTGCTCTCCTGCGGATCAGCCACTGCGCTCATGTCCGCGCCATCCGGCACGGCCGCCACCACCGCCAGCACCGTCGCAGCGGTCCGGTCCTCGTTGAGCTCCCCCGCCGCGAGGAAGCGAACCGCTAGCAAAACACGGAGCCGGGCGCAACCCCCGTGTAGGACGCCGCGCCCGACTCACCGTAACTAACGAGAAACTAGCCGCATTGGACACGGATGGAAAAGCGTTGTTTGGAGTCGAACCGCTACAAGATCATTCCAATAGCGGTTTCTGACAGGCACCGCGTGTCGGGCGCTGATGCACTCCGGGCATGGTGTCCCGGGCGCAGCGAGTCGGACAGCACGTCCGCGCCGCCCGAGCCCGCGCCGGCTACACCACACTCCCGGCCTTCGCCGCCGCTGCCGGTGTCTCGGAGACCACGATCAGCAACCTGGAACTCGGCGTGCGCAGCAACTTCAAGGACGCGACCCTGTGGGCGATCGAAGCCGAGATCGGCTGGCCCACCGGGGAGATCCGCAGGCGCCTCGACGGGAAACGACCGTCCGGGTATCCGGAGGATCTACAGACGCTCATCGACTTGTGGCCGCACCTCGACCGCCGTGTGCGGGCCGGGCTGCTGGCCGCAGCGCGTGCCGCAGCCGACCAGAAGGGCTAACGCCCCGGTCAGCCTGCGGCACCCTCAATCGGCCCGGCAGGGGCTACCGGCAGAGATCCCCACCATCCCCCCGATGGTCCCCGCGGTCTCTGCCAACCCCCTGCCGGGTCCCCCAACCTCACCGGGGAGGACCCAACCATGTGGAGTGTTGTTGCGCGTCTGCGGCAGCGGAAAGCCGAGCAGCAGGGCCCGCAGGGCCGGCACCGGAAGAACGTCACGTACACACCGACGCATGACGGGCGTTCGCCGGGGCAGCGCTGGCTCGAAGGCGACTACCGCCCAGACGGCGAGCCGCCTACCACAGTGGCGTGATCTGGACGGTGTCCGTGTTGTAGCGGCGCCCCGTCCCGGCCGGCAACACTTTGATCGTGACTGATGCGGCGATGATCGTCCGCCGTGTCGTCAGCGGCAGCGTCGTCCACGCGTCGCGCAGCGGCCCGTCGACCGCAGGCAGCGCCCGCCGCGCCCTCGCTACGTCCAGCCGCCGCTGCGCCTGATCGATCTGCGGGCCCAGCTTCCGCTCCGCGGCAGCCACCGCAGCGGGGGACACCCCCTCGTCGCCGGCTGAGTCGCGCCACATCCCCAGCCGGGCGACCAGCGCCGCATGCTCAGCCTCCAACCCCGGCAGCTCCGGGTCACCGCCCGCGGCGCGGCCGACGCGTTCCTCGTCGTCCCACATTCCGAACACCGTCCCGCGCACGTTCGCTTCCAGGCCGCGCGCGGACCGGGACACGCACCTGCGGTCGTTACAGATGTAAGTCGGGTACGCCCGTGTCGTTTTCCTGGACCGGCCGCCGTTGTACACCAGCCGGCCGGTGCACACCCCGCACTCCGCGATCCCCGACAGTTCATGCGCCACCTCCGGCCGCCCCCGGGCGCTCGACCGGGACGGGTCGGCCAGCCGCGCGCGGGCCCGGTACCACGTGGCCTCGTCGATCAGCGGTGGCCACGCGTCCTCCACCGTGGCGTGCCCAGCGGCGGACACCCGGTGGCCGAGGTGCCCGGGGTTGGCGAGGAGGTTCCGCAGCGTCGACCACCGCCACACCCTCGCGGACTGCGGTGTCGGCACACCCCGCCTGGTCAACGACCCCGCGATCACACCGAGCCCCTCACCGTCTGCGTAGCGGCGGTACACCTCAACCATCACCGGGCCCGTCACCGGGTCGATGACGGTGCGGACGTAGCCGCCGTGCTTCGGGTCGTACTCCCGCCGGTACCCGTACAGCAGCTTCCCGTGCGGCCGGCCCGCGGCCGCCCGGGAACGCGCCGCCCGCTGGACCCGATCCGACGTCTTCGCCGACTCGTACTCGGCATCGACGGCGTCCTCAAGCAGACTCCGGCGGTCGCGGGCGTTCGTCGGGTCGTACAACTTGCGGTGTGTAGTCACGTAGATGCTGACCTTGGCCCGCTCGCACGTCTCGATCAGCGTCACCCACTCCGACACCTTCCGCGATCCCCGCGACGGTTCCCACAGCCACAGTTCGTCGGCGCCGAAGCGTCCGGTCGCCAGATCGCCGAGCAGCCGAGCGAAGTCATCACGCGCCTTGCTTCCGTACCGGGATGCGCTGACACTGTCGTCGCGGTACGGAACGCCGAGATGCACGGCCCGTTCAGTTGCGGCCAGCTCGTCGTCGTCGTGTTGCTCTGTCGTTGAGCGCAGGCGTCCCGATCTGTCTTGGGAGACGCGGAGGTATTCGCGGCCGGTTGGCATCCCGGCACCCTACCATCGGTATAGGACCAATGGTCGACGCTATCGGTCGTAGGGCGATGGTAGGGAGGAGGCTCGGCGTTGCCGGTCAGGTAGCGATCTTCCAGGCGAGCCACACAGCCACGACGGTGAACACCGGCACAGCGAGCCAAAGCTCGACCGGGCCGCCGGTCTTGAACCCGAGGCCGTGGCATTCCCACTTGCCCCGGGCCCACCAGACCGGGACCCGGCCGAACACGGCGTCGGCGAGAATGTGTGACCCCCACGCCGTGGCCAGCGCGCCTGCGATCCACCACGGCGCGGGCGTCCACAACAGCACCGCGAACAAGGCGAGTACGGGCCACCAGTGGGTGATGCCGCGGTGCCCGCCGGGGATGACGCGCCCGAGGAACGGGTAGCGGTCCATGTCCGGGGACAGCCTGCCGTGGGAGGTGGCGGCAGCGATCACCGCCCCGGCTGCCGCCGGCAGCGCGGTCAGGCCGGCCGTCTCGGCGACCGCGAGCCACGCAGCGACACCGGCGACCCGATGCGACGGACCCATCATGCGGTGCGCCTCTCAGGCGCGGCAGCGGCCCACAGACCATGATCCACCTTCACCACGTGCCCCTCGCGTTCCAGCCGTTTGAGCGAGGTTGACACCGTAGGCAGCGGAGCGCGCCCTTCCTTCTCCGGAGTCGACAACCGCTGCGCGACCCGCACAGCCAGCGCCCCGGTGGTGACCCGCTGGCCACACTCGCGGAGCTCGGCGAGGCACGTGTCAATGATCGTCATCTTCTCCGGCGCCACCGACGCGGGCGCCGCATGCAGGGCCACGACCGGCGCTGGTAGCCGGTCCTCGTCGTCATCGAGGTCGCGGCGGTCCCGCCACGTCGCATAGTCCTCACCGGCGTCGGCCGCCGACTCAGCGTCCAGCCTCGCGACCCGAGCGTCGCATGTAGCCCAGCGGAACGGGTCGGCCATGAACAGCCCCCGCATCGGCGACACCCGCCCGCCGGTCGACGCGACATACCCGAGGCCCGCAGTCGTAGACCCGTCCGGCCACTCCCCGGGAAGGTCCTTCGGGTTCACCGGCAGGTCTTTCGCGATGGCCATCGGCCCGGACTGCCGGTCCGTCACCCGGAAGATGGTGATGTTCGTCGAGGTGACCTGAGACCGCAGCGTCCCGTTCCCGCCGAGCTCGGACACGGACGGCACCTGCGCGATAACGACGATCGACACTCCGAGCTTGCGGCCCTTCTTCCCGATCGCCGCAGCGATCCGCGCGCATTCCGGGTCTTCCCACACGTCCGGAGACTCATCGATGATGAGCGTCAGCTGCGGCTCTTCCCGCGTGGGGTTGAACTCGGCGCGTCCCTTCCGCTGCTGCCCCTGCTCGTCGGTCCACACGACACGGGCCCGGCGCCGCCCGCGGCCCTGCATGACCCGCTCGGCCGCCCGCAGCATGCGGCGGATCTCCGACACGCCGCCCGCGAACCAGTCAGCGGCGTCCTGCCAGTCCGGGACGCTGACGCCTTCCTCCGGGTCGCCGAGCCACAGCACGCACACCCCGGAGTGGCGGATCTCCGCGCACAACACGTTCACCAGCATCGACTTCCCTGAGCCGGTGCCGCCGGCGATCAGCCCGTGGTTCGCGCCCCAGTCCCGGGTGAACAGCCGCCAGGTGGCGGATGACCCGTCCGGGTAGACACCGATCGGGAACCGGCCCGTGGCCATGTCCAAGCCGGGCCCGGTCCACGGCTGCACCTTCTGCAGCGGATTCTCGGTGAACACCATCAGCCGGGCCTTGTCCGCGTCTGCGGTCGGTGATGCCTCGATCACCACGGAGGTCGGCGGTACCCCGTACGCGGAGGCGATGCGGGCCGTGGCGTGAACCGCCTCGGCTGTGGTCTGCTTCCCGCCGACCAGCCGAACCGTCGCCGACCAGCCGGAGAGCATCGGGGTGAGGTCACGCAACTGTGAGCCGGGCAGCGCGCCGCCCTGCCCGGCGACGCGCCATGCCCACACCTCGAGCCGTTCGTCATCGATGAGGGGGCCGTGGTCGCGGATGCGGTGATGCCACCACCAGGGCACCGCAGCGGCCAGCGCGGGCAGGACGAGGAAGCGGGCCGTCGCCGAGCCGACACCGGCAAGGGACGCGGCCTGCACCCACCCGTACCCGGCCGCGGTGATGGCGGCGGCGTAGATGCGTTCGTTGCGGCGCCACTCCTTCCGCCTAGCACGCCACCACACCAGCGCGCCGACGGGCAGCGCGAACAGCGGCACTGTGGCCGGCCCGTGCGGGGACAGGTAGAACCCGGCGCCCGCGCCGTAGAGGAGCCCGGTGACGATGAGCGGGGCGAGCGGCCGGCGCCGGGCGTAGGAACGCTGGGCCACCGTCCGTCCGCCGCGCAGCGTCGCGACGACCGTGCGCCCGGCCCGGCGGCGGCGACGCTGGCCGCGTGTCCGGCGCGGCTCGAACAGCGCCGGGAACTCAGGCAGGCCCCGCTTGGCCGTCTCGCGGCGCAACGCGTCAGCGAGCCGGGCCGCGTCGCGCATATCGTCGTCGGTGATCCGCACGGACTTGTGGTTACGCATCATCGTTGCCTTCCGGGGGGGTCAGGCTTGGCTAGAGATCCGCAGATGCGTTGTGTGAGCGGCGGTGCATGCGGATATTGGCCAGCCAGCCCTCAGCCACGTCGAAGCGGGTCAAGTCACCCTCGGACGGGCGCAGAGGGCCGCGCCGAAGCCCCGCAATCAACTCGCGAAGGACGAGGGTCACCGACCGCGGATCAGCGGCCGGGAAGCCGACCAGCGTCTCGTGCAGCCGGGACACGATGCCCGCCGCGCGAGCAACGTAGTCACCGCGATCAGCCAAGCTGAGCAGTTGAGCGTGGAACTCAGGCAGATCGTCAACGCTGAGCGTGAGCATCTCGGCCGTGTGCGAATCGGTGTCTGAATCGATGAGATCCTGGACGTAGCAGGGGTACATCATGTTCTCCTTCGAGGATTGAGCCGCTGCCGGGAAGGCCACCGGCGGAACCCCTCGCGGGGGGGCGGGAGTGGTCCCGCCGGTGACGTACTCGGCAGCCAGCCGCAGTAGGCGCGCTACTTCTTGTTGCGGCGATCTGCGGCCTTCAGCGCCTTCTCGTTCGCCTTGATCTGCTTCTTGCCGCCTCCGGAGCGGTACGCCGCGTATGCGGCGACATTCTTTCGGGCGGCTTTCTCGTTCTTGTCTGCCATGACATCCCTTTCGTCGGAGGGGTGAGCCACGCAACGGTTGCGCGGGTAGTGCACGCGTCCGGCTCGAACGGACCAGGCCACCGGAAACGGCCGACGTGCGTCGTGACGGCAGCCGCCTACATGTCGTAGAACGCGTCCTTCGCCTTGTGCGGGGTGGCGTCGATCGCTTCCTGCATCGCGCCGTGCCGGGCCTGCACACCCGTAGCGGCAGCAGCAGCCCCTGCCGCGATGTTGTCCAACGCAGCCACCATGCCGGTGCGGAGCTTCTGCACCTGCGTGAACAGGTCGGCCAGGTTGGTCACGTCGGCGAGGGTCTGCTGGTCCAGGTCGTTCTCCTCCAGCGACGCTTGGAGGTTGTCGAGCCAGCCCACTGCCTCGGTGGTGCGCTTCTGCGCGGCCTCGCCGTCTTCCTGCTCGGCCGTCGCCTGCTTGGCGAGCTGGTTCAGTTCGTCGATGAGCTGCTGCATCGTGTGGACTTCGCCACCGGTGTTTGTTGCGATCGTGGTCACTGCGGTTCCTTCCGTGATGGTGGGGGTTGTTTCGCCCAGGGCGCGGGCGGGGTTGAGGTCTGCTTCCAGAGCTTCCTGTTCGTGGCGGGGGCAGCAGCCGTATCTGCTGTTCTCGGTGATCGGCTCGCCGCAGTGCCTGAAGCGCGCCATACGGCGAGCCGCCGATCCGAAGGCCGGCCCGAAGTCGGCGACGGCTGTACAGCGCCCGGCTTGAAGGAGCACCCACTCCTCGTCGGTGAATTGGTCCCGGTCGTACCCGGCCGCCCTGCCAGTCCCGGGCCAGTCCCGGTCGACCGGGACTACCGGGCGGGACTCCGCGGCCGGGACGTACGGGAGCGGGCCGGTGAGTTGGTCCGCGAGCAGCGGGACCGAACGGGACTGCCCGGCCCGGGCAGCGCGCCGTTCCTGCGCCCGCGTCGCACCCTTCGCCCAGCCGGTCCGCCACCCGGCCGCGAAGCCGCGGCCCGCGTGCACGCCGCCGGTCAGCGCCGTGGCCGCGCCCGCGCCGAGCTTCGCCGCGAACGGCATCGGCGACACCGCCGGATGCCGGGACGCCCACGAATCCGCTCGCCGCCGGTACACGTCCCGGGTCACGTCCCGGGCGCCGCCCATCGCGGTCTTGAACGCCATCCAGATGATGACCATCGCGAAGATCGCTTCCATGTCAGTCCCTCCCTCCTAGGCGACGTTCAGGGCCCAGCCGATTGGCCAGCCGACGACCGCGGCCGTGCCGATCAGCGCCGTGTAGGTGGCGTGACCGAGCGGGCCGGGGATCGTGGCCACCGCCAGCGGCGCGACCGCCGCTGCGGCCAGAGTCCAGTCATCGACGGTCTTCTGCCGGAGGAGGCGGACCAGCAGCACGTAGACGGCCAGCACCGCGATCAGCCCCGACACCGCCGCCCCGGTCCAGCGGGCCGTCAGCGACCCGAGCGCCCGGTTGCCCCAGTCGACGATGCTGCGAAGCCACTGCCCGACCGGGGTGGAGACCAGGCCGGTCATCCCGGTCAGGACCAGCAGCACCATCAGCCGGGGGGTGTGCTTCTCCCCGAAGATCCAGATCGCTGCGGCCAGGCCGAGAGCGACGACGGCCACGCTGCCGCTCACCGTCTGGTTCAGGTGGGGTGTGCCGAAATCTTGGACCGCGGCCGTGGCCGCGAATTTGCTCATGATCGTGCTCCTTCGGTTGTGTTCCTCTCGCGCGCGTGCGCGCGCCCGCGTCGCGCGCCTGTGCGCGTTGGGACTGGGATTTCGCTGCTGTCGCGTGTGAAGTTCACAAGTGAATTCCGGTTCGGGGCCACGCTGTCGAGGTGCGTGATGAGCGCGCGCCAGGCCGCGGCCTGCTCTCCCGCGGGCAGGACGGCGACGCGGGCGCGGGCGTCGTCGAACGCGACCCCGGCTTGCGCGGCAGTCGTGGGGGCGACGGCGCGGCGTGCGGCCCAGAACCCGTCTCGCCGTTGCGCGCGGAGCTGGCCGCGGGTTGGGCGGCGGGTCATCGGCCGGCCTCCACACCGTCACCAGCGGCCTTCTCGTCGGCGAGCCACCCGCGACGGAGCCGACGGCCAAGATCCTTCGTCTGCCCAACCCGGTCCAGCTCGGCGCCAGACGGGGTGCGGCCGGCGGCCCGTTCGGTGACCCAGTGCTGGCGCATCGCCCGCTGCGCTTCGCCTCGACCGGGCGGGACCAACTTCAACCGGTGAGCGGTCATGGTCCCGGTCTCCGGTCCCGGTGTAGTCCCGGCGGTGGTCCCGGTGTTGTCCCGCTCCGGTGGCCGGGACTCCGAGCGGGAGCTAACCGGGACCAGCGGGCGGGACTGGTCCCGGTTCTGCGCGGTGGCGCACACTGCGGGACCAGTGCTGATGAGGTGCAGTAGGTGCGCGGTGAGAGCCGCCGCGACCGCCGGCCACGCCCCGACCCCGAACCGCAAACCGACCGGCGCGCTGCTGGTCTGGCCAATCCCTCCGGCCAGGTAGACCGCCTGAGCCAGACCGGACAGGCCAGCGGCGAGCACGACGATTACCGCCGCGTAGCGACGTCCACCGTCTGTGAGGCGGGCAGTGGCCGCGTAGGCGACCAGGGCCAGCCCGTCGGTGATGAGCGGGTACAGCCACGCGATCAGCGCGGGCACCCGCGCCGCGGCGGCGACCTGGAACAGGCCGTGCGCGGTAGCCACACCCGCCCCGGCCGCCACCACAAGCCCAGCTGCCCACGTCGTGCGACGGCCACGCTGCCGCTCCATCTCCCGCGCCGTCGCACGTGATACGGAGCGGCGAGAATTACTGGTTCCGGCATTTCGGGCTACCCTTGCGGGCACAGCAGTTCTCATACTGGCGACGGTAGGTAGCCGCTGACCCGTGCGGAACTGACTGGACGTACCGCTCTAGTCAAGGAGAAGTGACGCAGTGTCGGCATGCGGGCGTATACCACTCACCGGGGGTGAGGCCCTGTCCGGGAAGATCGCCGGGACAGTGCTTCAAGCGGTCCGCCAGGCCATCGGATTCACGCAAGCGGACCTCGCCGAACATGCCGGCGCCGGAGTCACCACGGTTCAGGGTTGGGAGACGGGACGACGCCCGCTAATCAACGTCCGACAGCGTGAGCAGTTCCGGCTGCGTCGCCTGCTTCAGACAGCGGGAGCAGACCCGCAAATGCTGCGCCTGCTAGACCCGGCCCTGACGGCCGACAACATCCTGGCCGAGATCAGCACACCCGATCCAGAGTTGCATCCACTGGCGCTACTCGTGCCCGACCGGACCCTGACTGAGCTGCTCGCGTGGCCGATCACCGGGACCCCGCCCCGCCAGCTGCGCGGCACCCGCGCCTACCTGCCCGTCGGCGCCGGCGTACGGGAACACCTCGTCGCGCAACTGCGCGAACTCGCCGAACGCGCACCCGCATCCACCACGGCCGGGGCGATGCTGCGTCGGCAAGCCCAGTTCCTGATCGCGAGCCACCCCGGATTCCACGAGTGGGTCAACAACGCGGTCCGGGCCGACCTTGCCGGAACCCGCAACCTCGGCGACTGGTCGGTGCACTGGCCCGTCGCCCGCTCGTACGCCGTGTCGTCGTCGATCGCCGGGGACCCGGAGCCGCTGCACAGGTTCACCACGGAAGGGCTTGCCACCGAGCAGGGGGCAGCAGCCAACCTCACCTACTGGGCTTACTGGGTCGGCGAGATCAACGGGCAGTGGGCCAGCGACCAGGAGATGCTGCGCGACCAGTCATGGTCCGGGGAGACGCTGCTCGCGTCGCTGATCGACGGCATCATGCACGCCCCCTACCGGGAGCTGTGTGCACACACGTTGTGGGCGCTGCTCCGGGTGAAACGCGGCCTGATGGCCAGCCCGGAGACAGCGGCGCGGATCGCGACGGCCATCGACACGACGCTGTCCGACGGTATGGTGCCCGACACTGCCCGGCGGAAGCTGGAGCAGGTCGACTACCTCGTGAGGAGCCGTTGATGGATGACGACAGGATCATCGGATTCGCTTATGAGGCCGGGTTCCTGAAGCGGCTCCCCCGCGCCGGATGGCTGCTCGGCGGGGTGCGGCAGCCGGAAAGCGTCGCCGAGCACTCCTTCCGGGTCGGTGTCCTCGCGTACGTGATCGCCGCCCAGGAAGGCGCGAACCCGGACCGTGCCGCAGCGCTCGGCCTGTTTCACGACCTGCCGGAGACCCGCATCGGTGACGTGCCTTCGGTCGGTCGGCCGTACGTGGCGACGAAGGACCCGCATGCGGTCATCGCCGATCAGGTCGCTGGCCTGCCCGACGAACTGGCGGCGCGCATCGCTGCCCTGATCGGCGAGCACGAGTCGGCGAAGACACCGCAGGCGACGTTGGAGGCGCGCTGCTCCCGCGACGCCGACAAGCTCGACTGTCTGCTACAGGCACGCGAATACGCCGCCGAGGGGTACACGCAATTGCATCCGTGGGTGACGACGATGGTCGATGCCGTGTCCACAGACACCGGCAAGCGGCTCGCGGTTGCCGCGCTGGACGTCCCGTCGAGTGTGTGGTGGGACCGGTTCGCCGCGACCTACGGCATGAGCGGGGAGAGGTAAGCGAGCGTGGCTGCGAAGCGGTACACCCTGCGTTTGTATTGGCGGATGAGTCTCCGGATGCAGGAGGACACCAACCTCGACATCAAGGATGAGAAGTTTCTGCGGGAGACGCTTGAGCGGATGGTGCTCGCGACGCGCGGCACCCTGAAGCTGGACTTGTCGGAGTGGTCGTTGGTGGTGCATAACCCTGGCGGGGGGATGATTCAGCGGCGGGTGAAGGTGTTGCCGTCGGGTGCTACTGAGGTGCGGTAGCTCGCCCGGGCATACGAAAAGAGCCGCCCCAGCCTGACCCTGGTGAGGGTCTAGGCTGGGGCGGCTCTAAGGGAGGTGCGTTCGGTTATGCGTTTGATCTTCCGGTCGCCGCGTCGTCTGCGGTCATGATCCGTGTCCTGTCCGAGGCCGGCCAGAACGCGGTGTTCTACCGCTGGTTCTGCGACCGGTGCGGCGTGCTCGGCGGGTGGACCCTCGAGCGTGACGACGCCGAGGTCGAGGGCCGCCGCCACGACTGCACGCCACTAGACGACGACAGCACCGAAGCGTAAGGCCGCCCCGCCCGAACCGTTGCCTGCGGGTGTTCCGAAGCGCGAACCCGGATAAGGATGCAGGTGTGGTTTGGGCGGGGCGGCGTCCCGGGGGGTCAGACGAGCGGGTCGTCGGTGATGCGGTTGCGGCCCCACCATCCGCACCAGCGGGCGGCCCAGCCGGTCGCCACGTGATACGCGGCGAGCTGCTCCCTCGCGCCGTACTTGTCTTCAGTGGGGTTGAGGTAGAGGTGCCCGTCGGTGAACCTGTGCTGCATGCCCCACAGGTCGTAGAGGTGTACGCGTTCCCAGTACCCGGCCGGGCGTTCGGATAGGCCGTCTTGGCTGTAGACGGCGGCGATCTGGTCGAGGTGCGCGTAGTGGGACGGGCGGCGGGTGCCCCAGTCGTTGCCACCCGGGTAGTTGATCGATGGCTGCGGCTGGCCCGGCAGGTAGATCGTCTGCCCCGAGAATGCGGGCAGCGGCGTGGACAGCGCCGCGTACACCTGCGGGAAGTTCCAGAACGCGGCGGCCGGCACCGCCTTCCCAGCGAGGCCGAACGCGACAGCGGCGCTCCCGGCCAACGAGATGCAACTCATGTAGTCGGGGTCGGGCGCGATGTTGTGGTTCGCCACCGTGTAGTCCGCCGCGATGTTGTACCCGCCGAGCGTGTCCAGCGCGAGCCCGTTGACGGTGGCGCCGGAGGTGAGGTCGTCGCGGTGTGTGTATGAGCTCGCCCAGAACAGGACCGCGTCCGCTAGCCACTGCTCAGCGTGCGGGTGGGTCGGCATCAACACTGAGGCGACGGCCGGGAGGTACGCGTTCCACATGTTTTCTTCCGCGCCCGTATCGCCCGGCGTGAGGTCGGTCCCATCCGGGGCGTACTCGAACCGCGGGGTTTGAGTGAGTCGCCAGTCGGCCTCCGACTCGACCATCGTCAGCAGCGTCTCCGTCTGCGCTGCGCTCAGATACCCGGCGAGCAGCCACCCCGCGACAGCGCAGATCCCCGCCCACAGCGCGGATTCGAACTCGTGCCCCCACCCACCGGCGGTCGTGGACACGTGCCCGGCGCTGATCCCGTTGATGATGCCTGTGGCCTTGTTCACCGCCGTCGTGTAGTTCGGGACGCCACTCAGGGTCGGGTCCCACACCTGCAACTGCGTGGTGACCGCGAGGGCGTACGCGGCCATCGCCGCGCCGCGGATGTTCACCTCGTTCGAGGTCGTGAGGTTCGAGGGCACGGCGTAGCTGAGCGTGAGCCACTTCAACTGGCCGTTCAGGATCTCGTTCAGCCGGGCGTCGATCGGGGCGGTCGTGTTCGGGCGGGCGGGTAGTTCCAGGTACGGCGTGAGCGTCACGCGGTCATCTCCAGATTCCCCAGCCGAAGTGGCCGATCAGCCACATGAACAGCACGAGCAGCATCCCGATGAACAGGAAATGCACCGCCGTCCAGCGCCACACGGGCTGGCCGGGGAGGAAGTCCTCCATCCGCCATACATTCGCGGACAGGGTGTTCTGCCAGTTGGTGAACAGCGCCCACAACTCCGGGACGATGAAGCTGCTGAACGCGAGGACGGCCCACCACTTCCAGTAGACCGTGAACGCGTGGTTCGGTGCTGCGTCGCGGAGCGCAGCGAGGCGGCTCATCACCGTGCTACAAGGAGCCGGAAGTCGCAGTACTGCCCGAGCGCGACCAGCGTGGACAGGTACACGCGGTAGGAGCCGTGGTCACCCCACCTGGCCGACCACGAGTTCCGGCCGCGCAGCACCGTCCGTTCCGGGATCACCCGACCGGTCTCGGTCAGCGCAAGACGCTCGACTGCCGACAGGAATGTCTCATGGCCACCGGCGACACCATCCTTGATCTGCTGCTGCAACGTAGCCACCGACCCGTCCCCGTCGATGAACCCGGCCGAATTCGGCTCTTCCCAGTCGTTGAGCCAAGGTGAGCCGATCAACAGGCCACCGTCCTGCATCAGCGAAACGATGCTGTCGGCGCCGTGCGCGATCCGGTCCCCGGCGGCGAGGTTCAACGCCTTGAGCTCGGACACGATGTACGGGCCGGAACTGCCGCAGTCGGTCGGCGGCCACTCCTGCGACGGGTCACCGGTCTGGTCAGAGCACTGGTGGTAAAAGCTGATCGCCCACTTCTCGGCGGCCACTACGTCGGCGTAGGTAGGCGCCCCGACGAGGTTGAGGAAGTCCTGCTCATCGAGCAGGTTGGACAGCGCGGAGGTAGTGCCGTTCGCGGTGCATGATCCGAGCGCGTCTGGGTCGGTGGCGCCTGGGATGAACTCGGAGCACCGGATGCTCTGCGCGAGCAGATCACTCTGGTCAAGGACGCCGACCTTCGGCTCCCAGTCGACCTCGCGCAGCGGGCGCCCGTCATGTACGTGCGTACGGAGCAGCGCTGAGAGCGGTTCGGCGACTTGGTACCGGCCGTAGGCCGGCCTCATCGCGCGTCTCCGTTCGCACGGCCTCGCGAGAGGCGGCGCATGATCTGCCGGGCCTTGGCCAGCGCGCCGAGCCACGAGTTGACCGCAGCCGCGAGCAGACCGACCACGGCGGCGTAACCGGCCTCGACGGCCTTCTGGTACACGGCGAGGTCGGTGAAGTGCGACGCGCCGAACCCGGACGCGGCGAGAGATGCGGCGAACGCTGCAGCGAACACGCCGGCCGCGACCGCGACCGCGTGGACAACCTGCTGCTTGGACAGCTTGAGATTCACGGAACACTCCCGTGGGTGAGCGCCGTGCCCCTCGCGGGGCGCGGCTGATGGCCCGGACGCTGGACAGCGCCGGGCAGCGGTTGGACGGGTCAGGTCAGGGCTTCGCCGAGCCGGGTAGGAACTCCCACCCTGCTTCGGCGTACCGGTCGAGTAGCCACGCCGGGTAGGTGACCGAGTGGATGCCCTGCCCTGCGGCGCGGTGATGCTTGTCGCAGAGGATCATCAGGCCACCCTCGCTCTCAGCGAACCGCAGGAAGTCCTCGTCGGAGTGGAGGCCGACCTGGGGGAAGTCTGCGGCGACCTTCTGCCAGTCGACCTCGTTGAGGCCGGCGAACTCCGCGACAGCGTGATGCGCCTCGATCTGCGTCGCGCCGAAGCAGCGATGCCCGGCCGGTAGCCCTGCCGTGACCTCGGTGAGGGTGGCGCCTCCGATCCAGCAGCCCACGCCGAGGACGTGGACGAGGTGGCACTTCGCGGCGTTGAAGATCTTGTAATGCGGATCAGACGCACGCGGGCCGTGAGGCGGGTAGGCGACGACTTCGCGGAGCGTGCGTGCTTCGTAGTGCGGCTGCGGCTCAGTCATCGCGTCCCCCGCTAGTTGCATTGGTAGGTGGGGTTGTTCGGGTCGAACGGGTCGGTGCGGGTGCAGGTGTGCTGTATCCCGGTCGGGTCGCGGTAGGTCCAGGACACGGGCGGCTGCCCGGGGTCACCGGTCGGCCCGGTTGAGCCCGGTTCGCCGCTCGCCCCGGTCGGCCCGGTGGGGCCTTGGCATCCGTTGTGTGCCTGGCAGTAGGACGACACCGCTTGCGCGACCTGGTCCGCTGTCGCGCCCGGACCCTGCTGCCCGGACGGCCCCGGCGACCCCTGTGCGCCGCTGCGCCCAGCTGGTCCCGGGCCGCCTGTTCCGCCTTGCGGGCCGCGGCACTTCCCGTTACGCCCGCAATAGGACGACACGGCCTGCGCGACTTGCGACGCCGTAGGGCCTGTCCCGCAGACGTGCACGTCGCAGTACGCCGTCACCGCGAGCTCTATCTGCGTCTCGCTCGGCCCCGGCGGCGCCGACGCGGTGACCGTCACAGTCGGGTTAGCAGCCGGCTTCGGGGTCGGCACCGGCGCCGCTCCGAGCGCCCGCAGCCGCTGGTTCGCCTGCCCCAACGCAGCGCCGTTCGCTAGAGCGTCACGACGGGCCCGGTCCGCCGTCGACCCCGCCGTCAGGGCAGCGGCGAGCGCGAACGCCGCCACCAGCAACGCCACCGTGAACACGGTGAACAGCCCGACCACGACCCGCCGCTGCCGAGCTGACTGCCCCGACGGCAGCCGGTCGATGATCTGCTGCGTCAACTCGGCGCGGTCGTCACGTTCGACCTGGTCGCCTGGCCCGTAGTCAGTCACGACGTGCCTGCCGCAGCTCGTCGTCGAGCCGGTCCGCGCGGGCCCGCCAGTAGTCCCGGTCCGCGATCAACGGGGCGGTCGCGTCGAGGACCGCCTGCCGGACCGCGTCGGCCTGCTGATGCGCCTGCTCCCGGGCGTCTTTGCGGATCGACAGGGCGACGGGCACTCCCGCGGCGAGAGCCATCACCACCACACCGGCCAGCGCGATCCACGTTGCGATGTTCACGGCCCGGCCTCGCCAGCGCTGTCATTCACCCGTCACCTTCGATTTCCCGATCGTGGGCACGGCCCCAGCGGGTGCGGGGCTACTTCGCGGTGAGGGCGAGGTGCGCGGCGAGCCCGGCCGCGACCTGCTGGTCGAACCCGGCCGTGTTGAGGGCCGCCACGAACGCGGCCACGTCGATCTGCCCGGACTGCAGCTTCACCAGCGCGGCGGTGAGCGCCGCGAACTTGCCGTTCTCGAACGCCTCGATCTGCGATTCCAGGGTGTTCAGGTCAGCGAGGACAGAGCCGCGGAGCAGCATGTCGTGAACGCCGTTGACGACCGCAGTCACGGCGGCGGGAGTGAGGTCGACGGTGGTCATGTCCGCTCCGATTCCGAACGCCGCTGCGACGTCCTGACTGGTGAGGCCAACGAATGCGTTGAGGTCGACGGCGCCCCACGGCGCGACCGCAATCGGGTAGCCGGCCGGTGCGGGGGTTGCGGTGGCGCCGCTGTACTGCCAGCCGAACGTCCCGGGCCAGGTGGTGCCCCAGGACGCGACGGTGCGTTTCAACCACGACGGCCGGGTTGGCCAAAGATGAGCCCAGTCGCCGCCGTTGCTGTAGCCGAGGGTGCGGCGCTCATCCCCGCCGAGCACAAGGCCGATGCAGCCTTCGAGGATGCCGTTGAACACCGCCGACAGGTCCCCGCCCTGCAAGCCCGACCAGTTCTCGGCGTCCTGCATGATGAACCCGCCCGGGTGCAGCGGGCCCCCGATCCACGAGTTGACCGCGTCGACCTGCGACTGCACGGACCGGACGCCGTTGACGCCGGGTTTCAGGCCGACATGGTAGGTCCCGAACCAGTCCAGGCGCCCCGCATCCCACTCCGTCTTCGCTGCGGCGTAGTTGCTGTCGAAGCGGGCGTCTTTGCGGTAGTCGCCTTCGCCGAGCCGGAAGATCACACCCCGCCACGGGTACGCGCTGGTGAGTGGCCCCTGGTATTGGGACACGTCCGCCGCGAAGGAGACCGTGCTGGCCGCCTCGACATTCGAGAGGTGCGGCAGTCCCCAGATCGACGGTTGTTCGAGGAAGTCCGCCGTGTTGCGGACCAGCGGAGCGTAACGTGTCACAAGCGCTCCTAGGGCAGGAAGATGAAGCCAGCGGTGAAGAAAGATGTGGCGTCGGCGCGGAACGTCGACCCGCCGCTGAACGTCGCGAACAACGTCACCGACTGGGCGCCGGTAGAGAGGCTGGCGACGGTGTCGTTCCAGGGCAGGTGAAGGCGCTGGCCGGCGATACCAGATCCGAGGATTCTCTTGTTCACCACGCCGGCGGCGGTGCCTACCTTCAATTGGACGGCGACGTTGCTGGTCGTGCCGTTGTCGTAGATGCCATTGCAGGTCACGACGACCTGCGCCTTGGACGCCCAGGTCGGGACGGTGACGGTGCCGAGCGTGACCCAGGTGGCGCTGCCGGCGCCGGGGGTGTCGGTGTTCCCGGCTGGCGTGAACAGCATCGTGGCGGTGAGTGCGTTGAGCATGTTCGCGACCGCGTCGGCGTAGGCCGCGGTGGGGGCATCGCCAACTGCCGGTACTGGGATCGCTGCCACGGTGGACTCCCTATAGCGCCCAGCGCCAGGCCGGGTACAGGTCGATGGCGGCCCCGGCGGATTGCGCGGCGGCCGGCGAGTTCTGCTGCCCGCGAAGCGCGCCGGTGAACGTCTGCGGCGACGTCGACCCGCCGGGTGCCGATGGGAGGCTGATGACTTCCTCCCCGATCTGGATGGCCAGCGGGTAGGACCCGGCGTTCGTGGTGAACGTGCGCGGGCCGACGGTGTCGATGACGATGGTCGAGGCGGAGTTCGAGATGGCGGTGTGCAGGGTCATCGACCCGGTGTCGGGGCGCCATCTGCCGTCGGCGCCGTTGTCCCACGCGCCGCGGGGCGGGTTGTCCGCCGGGGAGGTGTCGAACACCAGTCGGTACCCGGCGATGCTGCTGGTCTCCGACCAGCCCTCGGCGAAGACGTCTGCCTGGACGCGGGGGGCGCTGGCCGGCCGGAGGTTCGTGACGCGGATGCGGGAGCCGATCTGGACAGTGGCGAGCGCCGCGTAGAAGCTCTGGCTCGCGGTGAACAGGTCGAGCGCCACCTGCCCGAGCCTGTACCCCGGGTAGGCGTTGGCCGCGACGCGGGACTGGGCGAGGTTCAGCGCAGCGAGGTCGGTGTCGGCGTAGCTGGTGGCGGTGTCGGTGGTGGCGCCGAACTGCGCGGTGGACACCGGGTCGGTGTAGGTCTGGGCACTGAAATCCTGACGGGCGACGGTCGAGGAGTTGACCAGCGTCAGGTCATCGTAGGAAGGCGCGAACGTGCCCCGGTCGATGTCGGCGAACGCGTCGAGGGTAAGTACGGGGTTGCCGGGATTGCGGTAGGTGCGGTCCAGGAACGTCGACCGCCCGTCACCGAAGTGGTAGAAGACAGCGCCGCCGCCTTCTGTGGTCGCCATCTCCTGACACAATTGCTGGATGTTCTTCCCGACGGTCGGGTGGTGTCCGGTGGATTGCACGCCCGCGGCAAGGGCCTGGTCGGTGGATGCGACACCAGCCCAGTACAGGTATTCGCGGATGCGCTGCGCCGTCGTGAACGGCGTGGTGATGAGCAGCCCCGGTGAGGGATCAGTGAACGAATAGCCGGCACGGGCGTGCTGGGCGATCCGGACCGCGCTGAGCGCCGCGGGGTACAGCGCGACCGGCCCATACACGTTGCCCGGCGTGCCTGATGTCGAGTTCCCGGCCAGGAACATCGGCGCGGTGCCGAAGGTTCCCGACCCGCCTGTCGCGCTCGTGGTGGCGGCGAGGGAGCCGTCCACGTACAGCCTCAGCGTCAGCGTTGTGCCGTTGTCCGAGCCGGTCAGGGCGTAGTGGTGCGGCGCGCCGTCGTGGGCGATCACGTTCCCGCCAGCGGGAAAGGAGGTGAATGCATTGGTGGCGTCTTGGTACTCGCCGAAGATTTGCAGGGTCGTCGCGGTGTTCTGCTGGACGAAGATTTCGGCGATGTTGACGGTTGTGGAGTAGAAGTCGATCTCGACGGTCCTGAACGTCCCGCCCGGCTGGACGGTCAGCCAGCCCTCGACGGTCCACTGCGTGTTGCACGCGGCCGGACACTGGATGCCTTTCGCGCCGCCGGCTAGGCTGCCCCCGGCGAGGGTGCCCTGGTAGACAGCCCATTCAGCCGCGTCGAGCAGTTGCACACCGGTCAGGCCGTCCGGGTAGGGGACGGGTTTGTCGATGCCGGCGGTGAAGGACCCGGACGCATGGAAGTCGGGGATGATGCCGGTCGCGACCTGATCGCCGACGATGTCGAAGAACCTGCTCGACCCGGCCGGCTCGTCGAAGGGCAGGAGAAGGAACGGGGCGTCAGACAGCATCGCCTGCACGGGCGCTGCGAGGGTGTTCACCTTCGAGAGCTGGTCGCCGCGGTCGTTCGCGGTGATCGCGACGTAAGGCCGGACGCCGTTGTCGAGCAGTTGCGGCCACGACTTGACGTAGCCGGTGAACCGGAACGCCTGCCCCAGCAGGACGACGATGGTGTCGACGTTCATCGTGCTGCCGGCGCCCTGCGCGTCGGGGGTGCCGCATGTGATCTCGATAGTGCCGTTCGAGGTGGCGACGAACACCCAGGACAACTGATGCCACGCACCGTCGGCGGCACCGATCGGGGAGAACACCTCATAGCCCGCGGTGTCCTTCGCGGAGAACTGCGGCCGAGGCTGCCCAACAGCGGCACGTGCCCAGGCGGTGACCGGGTAGGACGCGCCCGGGATCAGCCCGGTAACCGGCGTGCTGAACGCGAACTCGCCGCCAGCGCCGGAGTAGGTGAGCTTCATCGACGCGACCCCGTCGTGGAACGTCGTCGTATCCCGGGTGATCGTCGCGGACCCGGCAGCGGTCCAACCTGAAAGGTCGGTCTCGAAGGCGCCGTTCGGCACGACCGGCGACCCAATACCCCCCGGCACGGAGTACGAGTAGCGGATCCGCTTGCGCGGCTGCACGTTCGGGTAGTAAGGGTGCGCTGTGCCGTCGGTGAGCAGCTGCGACTTCGGGGTGTACCGGCCGAGCCTGTTCCGCAGTTGGCAGGTCATGACCGCCACCTGCGCATCGGCGGTCTCCGAGGTGCGGCCGACGTTGATCTGGACGCCGATGTTGTTGTCCAGGTCGCTGGTGACGTCGGTCCACACGTTCGAGGTGAACTCGATCTCCAGTTTCGGTGACGGCGGGGGGCCGACAGCCATCAGGAATGCACACCCTTAGCGACCTTCATCAGGCCACCGGCCTGCACCCACCGCTCGAGCGCTGTAACGATTGGCCTCGCTGCTTCCGTGCCGCCGTAGAGGCCCGGGAGGTGGAAATGCGCCTCGAACGTGACTCCGCCAGTGCTCGCGGCGGGGCGCATCGCCCGGGTCTGGGGTGCGGTGAACACCCTTACGGTCGGGCCCTGCTTATACATCGCTTCGATGCCCTGCTCGTTGGCGATGTTCCAGCCTTCGGTGAGGTACCCGCCCGTGGCGTGTTGTGTGTAGGTGCCGTTGCCGGCGTTGTGGGTGGCGGGGAGCAGGTTCTCCTGCACGCTGACCATCAGCGTCGGCATCGGGTGCTGCTGCAACCACTTCGCCAGAGCCGCCGTCTGCGCCTGGGCATGTTCGGTGTCGATCTGGACCTGGATACCGTGCAAGGTCTTGTCGACGCCCTTGCGGAAGTCATCGAACGCGGTGCGGGCCTTCTTCAGTTTCCCGCCGATCCCGGGCACCCACCCGAACGCCGACGCTGCGCCGTGCACGATCGCGGAGAAGATGTCCAACACCGGGATGAGCAGGTATTGGATGGCGTACTTGCCGGCGTACAGGAACGTCATCTCGACGTCGTGGAACACGGTCTTGACGACGTCGCGGAACGTCTGCGAGTGCTTGTAGGCGGCGACCAGGGCGGTACCGATGGCGAGCACCAGCAGCGCGATCCGGGCCCACGGCGACATATCCATGACCATGTTCACGGCCCTGAGCGCGCTCTCGACGAGCTTCGTCTTGAGAGCGACGAGGAGGAACGCCCCAGCGACGGCCGCGACCGCCGAGGCCAGGGCGAGCGTGATCGTGCGGTGCTTGTCGAACCAGCCGACCACGTCTCGGATAACGACGAGCAGCTTCGTCACCCACGGGATCAGCAGGTTCCCGATCCGGATCGCGAACACCTCGAGGGTCTGCTTCGCCTTGTCGAACTGGACCGAGAGGTTCTGCTGGGTCTGCGCCCAGGTGGAGATGTCCGCGCCGGTCTTCTGTCCGGCGGCGCCGACTTCGTCGGTGGCCTTCTTGAAGTAGGCCATGTTCTCGCCGCCGAGCATCAGCGCGGTGTTCATGCCGGTGGCGCCGCCCATGACCTTGCTCAGGTAACCGGCGAATGTCGCGGCGGCGGGCGACCCGGCCTTGAGGAGGTCGTTGAACCCGCGGGATTGGTTCACGGTCGCGGCGAACTGCTGCGCGAGCTGCCGGTGGTCGACGCTCATCCCCTGCAGTTCTTTCCGCCACTGCTTCTGCGTGATGGTGCCGTTGAGGTACCCCTGGGCGACCTTCTGCAGGTCCGGCGGGAGTTTCCCGAGTTCGATCCGGGCGTCGTTAGAGGCGGCCTGCGACTGCTTGAACGAGTCGACGACCACGAGCCCAGCCGGGCCCATCTTGTTCTTGATCGCTTCGGTTATCAGGTCGATGGTGCCGGTCAGGCCACGCTTGCCGAGGTTCTGTGACACGTCGGTGACGTTGAGGCCGAGCTGCTGCATCGCCTTCGACGCGACCTGATTCGGCGCCTGCAAGCTGCGAATGGTGTTCGCAAGCTCGTTCGTCGATTCCTCGGCGCTGGTGCCGTGCTGGGTGAGGGTCGCGATCGCGCCTGCGACCTGCGCGAACGAGATACCTGCGGCGGAGGCGACCGGCAGCACCGTGGACAGTGCTCCGGCGTAGGACTGCATCGACGTCTTCGCCAGACCGGACCCGGAGATGAGCATGTTCTCCGCGCTGACCGCTTTGTCGGCGGTCATGTGGTAGCTCATCATGATCGACGTCAGCGCGTTGGTGGCGGTGCCGAGGTCGACGTTCTCCGCTTTCGCGCCTTCGGCTGCTGCCTTCAGGACCTTGAGCCCGTCGGCGCCGCGGATGCCGGCCTTCTCGATCGTGTACATGCCTTCGGCGAGCTGCTCGGTCGAGGTGCCGGTGGCGGTGGCGATGTTGAGGATGCCGTTGGAGACGGTCTTCATGTTCTTCTGCGACTCGCCCGCGGCGGTCCGCAATAGCGTCATGCTGGCCTGGAACTTGACCGCCATCTCGACGCCCGCGCCGGCGACGAGCGCTCCGGCTGCGACGGCGCCGAGTGCTAGCGTCTTCAGCCCGGAGCCGGTCTTGGAGTGCGACCCGGCGATCCTGGCGCCGGACGCCTCGACGTCGCTGGACATCTTCTTCGCCGATACGGACGTGGCGGCTGAGGCCTCTTCGACCTCTTTCTTCAGCCCCTCCACGACGACGGCGAGCCGTTCGAACGCGGCCGAGGCCGAGATGTCGCGGCCGAGCAGGTTGAACGCGAGGTCCTTCGCGGTCACGACATCACCTCCCTTGCTGCTGCTCGGCTGCCTTCTGCGCGGCGGCGTTCTCGCGGTCGAGCTGGTCGACGGCGCGGCACATCGCGGTGAACTGGGAGACGGTCAGGAGCGGGATCTCCCAGGGGCGGACGTGCCAGATCTCCGAGATGGGCAGGCAGTACCGGTCGATCTGCCAGGCGAGGTCAGGCTCGGCTTCTACTCGCCTGGCGTCGAAGGGTGGAGCGGCTCCGCCGGGTCGCCGTGGGCATCATCGTCGGGGACGATGAACGTCGCGATCTCGAAGTCGATGTCGCCCGGCTGGACAGGCTGCCCGGCGTCGTTCTTCACGCCGGCGTGGGTCTGGGCCACCCAGCCGAGCGCGATCAGGCATTCAGGGTCGAGGTCGCCTAGGGCCTGCGTGAACTCTCCCACGTTCTTTCCCGTCGCGGTCTTCAGCATCATCGCGTCGCGGACGCTGATCCGGTCCAAGTCGTAGTCGTAGATCTGGCCGCCCATGTTGAGTTTCACGCGAGTTCTCCCACGATATCAGTGATGACCTTGGCCAGTTCAACCTCGGCGGCCGGGACGCCAACGGCGATCCCGTCCTCGAAGAACGCCCGGACAGGCTGGTTGACCCACGTCCACTCGGACCGTTCCTTGCTGGGATCGGCGAAAACGGGATGCCGGTTGTAGCCGGCCGCACCCTTGGAGCCCTTGTCGATCGGCCGCGCGTACGGCGCCTGCTTCCGGTCAACGGTCACGGCGACCTTGGCTGTCTTCAATCCGTAGGCGGTGCGGACCTTCACCGCGCCGGCCGCCCGGTTCAGACCCATCCCTTCAGCGCTTGCCCGGACAGCGACCGCTACCGGCTCCGCGGCGGCTCGGACCCGGCGTTTCATCGAGTTCGCCACGACCCGATCGCGTTCCTTCAGGAACTTCTGCAGGATCGCCAGGTCAGCCGTGGTGAATTCGATCAGGCCGGCCATCAGATGCTGGTGTCGGTGGACACGATCTGCGCCTGCAGCGCGTTCCCTGACGCGTCCGCGAGGCCGGCGAACGGGTAGGAGACGGTGACGACGCCGTTGGACGCGATCTGCGGCGTTGACCCCGACTCCAGGAACGCGGCCGGCAGGGTGAACTGCAGTAGGTACGGGTTCCCGCCGCCCGCGTCGGGCCCGGTCAGGTTGATCTGGAGCACGGTCGAGGTGTTGCCTGCGAACTGGTCGAACAGCGACCGGGACGCGAAGTCGACGTCGACGCTGCCGGTCGGGGTCTGGTAGTCGTTGACGAGTTGCTCGGCCTTGGTCGCGGAGCCGGCTTGCCACGCGGCGACGTCTTTCGGCTGCCCGCCGTTGAGGGTGAGGCCGCGGATGATGCCTATCGCGGTCGGCGATGTCGGCGTCCACAACCCGGACACGGTGGTGTAGGCCGTGGCCAGGCTGACCGTCATATTCAGGAACGTGAACAGGCTCGGGGCCAGCGAGTATGACGCGGCCTGCAAGGTAGACACGCCGCCGGCAGCAGAGGTGGAGACGTCGACTGCGTCGACCGTCATCTTGATCTTGACGAGGCCGTTCGCTGCCGCCGTCAACGCCCATTGCGTGATCTTGCAGCCTGCAAAGGTGAACGGCTCGACTGTCCCGTCCCGGCGCGGCACACCCTTCTGCAGGGTGAACGTCTTCCCGTCCGACGACCCGAGGTTGTGGATCTGCCGGTACGCCGTCGTGGAGAGGATCTGCACCGGGGTCGCGGTCGACCCGAACATGGGCTGCACCCAGCGGCCCATCCCGCGCATCGGCACGTCGAAGGTCACGTCGCCGCCCGCGTCGTGGGACACCTCGTAGCGGCCCGACGACGGGGGCACGAGCGCGCCTGCGGCCAGGCCGACATGCTGCGCGAAGTTCGGGCGCCGCTGCAGCGTCTCCCCCGGGTCGAAGCGGGTGAACTGGTCGACCGCGACCGGGGTGCCGGGTGTGACCTCGGTCTTGATGCCTAACTGGCCAGCGAGGCCTGATCCGATAGCCATGGGTCAGCCCTCCTGCTTCTTCGCGCGGGCACGAGGCGCCGCGCTGGCGGCTGCCGTGTCCTGATCGGGCGGGGCGGGTAACGGCCTGCTGCTGGGCGCAGAGGTGATCTTCGCGGTCAGCGCCTCAGCAGCGGCCGGGTTCTCCGCTTCCCACACGTCGGTCTGCAGCACGAACGCCGCCGCGGTGTCGTCGTCGAAGTCCGGCGTGTATCCGGCGTCTGGATCCTCGGCCGCCGGGTCGAACTTCGCGACCGAGAGCCGCAGCGCGGGCATGTACAGCGCCTCGCTGCTGATGTTGCGGAATCTCATCGGATGCCTTCCTGGCTAGGGGTTGACCGCGCCGAGACGGACGTTGATCACTTCGACGGTGAAGCTGAGCACGCAGCCCCATCCGCCTCCACCGAGCGGCCCGGCGGCCGGGGCGGCGACCTCGCCGAGGTACCAGGACCCGGACGGGGTGAGGATCGCTGCGAGCGCGTCGGCGGCCGGGCCGGTGACGAGGTCGGCACACAGGAGCTGGTTCACCCCATCGAGGAGCCCGAACGCCTCACTCAGCCGCGCGGCGGGTTCGCCGGCCTCCCCGCCGCTGCCGGTCCAAGTGCGGATCACGCACCGGATGCCGTACTGCTCCGACCGGACGTTCGCGTAGGCGGGGACACCGGCTATGTCCTGCACGTAGGTGGCGAGCAGGTCCCCGGTCTCGATGTCACCGATGCCGAGGAAGTTGTTGTTCACCGACTTCGGTATCGCCCCGACGTGGGTGCTCACGTTCAGGGCCGGGTTCGCTGCGGCGACGGTGTCCATGCGCGCCTTGAGCGCCGCCACCGCGCCCGGCACGGTCGAGACGACCGCAGTCATCCCAGCCCGACCTGCAGATACGGCGACACCAGATCCTTGATGCGGTTCGGGACACCGGCGAACATGCCCTGCGTGTCGGCGGCGTCGTAGTCGACCTCCACCGAGGTGGAGACCGCGCGCTGCTGCTGGGTGTTGCGGAACCAGTGCGCGACCAGCTCGAGGGTCGCGATCTTGATGTCGGTCGGCACCGGGTTGTACCCGGCGACCCAGGTGACCTCGACGTTGCGGGAGCCGGGGAACCATGGTTTCTGCACGTTGCCAGGGAACACGCGGATCAGCCGCCCGACTAGGTACTCGCACTGCCACCCGTCGATCTGGTTGCTCGGTGACGACTCGAGCAACGTGTGCGGCCCGGACACCCCCCAATATTCGATCACCGACACGATCTCCAGCACCGGGTATAGGTCGAGTTCGATGTAGGCGCCATTCCAGCCGGACCAGCCGTCGAAGCGACGGTCGTACTTCGTCGGCGCGATCGGGCGGCCGAGGAAGTTCTGCATCCAGTCGCATGCCATCGACGTGAGCATCTGCAGGTTCTTGTCGCGGCTGGTGTCACCCGAGCCGATCTGCAGCCAATCCTTCACGTCATCGGCGACGCTGAGGTAGTCCTGCCATGGCGACGCGTTGAGCGCGTTCGTGACCGTGGCCATCACGTCACCTGCTGCGCCGACGGGAGCAGCGACCCGAGGTCGATGCTGCCCGACCCGGCCGAGGGGACGGTGACGAAGTAGGACTCTTCCTCGGCGCCGAGGATGCGGACCGTGACCCGCCACTGCACACCAGCTGGAAGGGTGCCGGTGTCGTCGTTCGCGGCGAGCGTCACCGTCATGGCGCCGCTGCCGTCGAGCGGAGCTGTGACCTCGTTGGGGAGGATCGTCGTGCCGCCGTTGGTCATGCGACCGGACAGGTCGAACGTCACCTTGCCGGAGGCCGGGGTGCCGTCCGCGTTCGCGAAGGTCTGCGTGACCGTGCGAACGGTGAAGCTCACCTAGTCTCCATCGGGGGTGCCTCGGTGACCTCAGCCTGCTTGCCACCTCGCCTCGCCGTGGCGCGTTTCGGCGTTCCGCCGGCCGGGATGTTCTTCGTCTCGCCGGCCTCGTCGCTGGTCTCGCTGGGCTGGGCGTCGTCTTGGGCCGGGTCCTCGCGGCTGACGGTGAACACCGGGTTGTCGGCGAACAACTCGCCTTCGGAGTCGTTGATCTCGACCGACCCATAGGCAGGGACGATGCGGTGGATCTGCGGCGCGAATAGGTCCGTCTCAGTTGGGTTGTTCAGCTGCGGCATCGGGGATGCTCCCTCGGTGAGGAACGGGCGCGCCGCGGCCACCGGAGACGGCGGCGCGCCCGCTGATTGGGGGGTTAGTGGGCGACGGTCCACCAGTTCGCGCCGTCGGACACGACGGTCAGCGTCGAGTACTGCGCCGCCGCGACCGCCCGGCCGGTGGCCCCGGCGACGTTGTCGATCTTCGAGCTGTCGCTCGTCTTGAGCGTGATCACGTTCGCGGTCGACACGTTCGTCTGGACGGTGACCGGGCCCCCGGTAGCGACCGGAGGCAGCGTAACCGTGAACCCGGCGCCGGAGGCGTCGCCGATCACGATGTCGCCAGAAGCCGCGGTGTAGGCGGCGGACTTGGAGACGATGTTCGCGCCGACCACGAGAGCGGCGTTGGGGTACTGCGGGAAGGTAGGCATCTCGGGGGTTCCTTCGCTAGAAAGAGGGGGCCGGTGCGGGTGGCGTCCCCTCGGGAGGAGGGGCCACCGCCGTACGGTCAGAACGTGATCGACGCCATGCCGGAACCGGCGATCGTCTGGATCGCCGTCGGGTACCGGACGATCACAGCGATGTAGGCGTATACCTGCAGCAGCACCGACAGGTTCGCTGCGTAGGTCTGCGGGATCACCCGCGGTACGAGGTCACCCTCGAACACATACACCTCGGTGAGGTTCCCGACGACGGCCTGGTCGGCGCCTGTGCCTGGGGCCGGGATGTTCAGGTCCTGGAACGCCGGCAGGCCGTTGAGCCTGTATCCGGTCGCGCCCTCGATGCCAGCGTCGCCGTCGCGGCTGCCGCCTGCCATCGCGTTGAACGGCCCGGCGTAGTCGGGGACGACGGCTGGGCGTCCGTTGCTGTCGACCCAGCCGGAGATGTACTCCCACCGGTTGGGTTGCACGAACAGGTGCGTCGGGTTCATCACGACCCCGGCGCCGGTGCGGACTGCGGCCTTCGCCCCGGACACCTTGCCGTAGAAGCCGCCCGTGCCTGGCGTGGAGCGGGCGCCGAGGGTGAAGCCGGACGCATCGGTGTAGGTGATCGTCCCGGCGCCGGCGAGCGCTTGGGTGAGCACGTACGTGTCGACCTTCGGGGCGTAGTCCCGGTTCAGTTGGTCGAACACCATCTTGTCGTAGGAGAAGTTCGGGCCGGCCCGGTCGAGCAGTTGCTGCGACACCGGGACCTGCCCGGCCTCTGTGGTGATGTTCGCCGACAGGTACCCGGCGTTCGGGTCGTTCTCGGTGATGCCGCTGTTCTGGCCGACCTGTGCGGCGACCCCGGCGGGGCTCGTGACGTGCGGGATGAACACGGTCATGCCGTAGTCGGGCATCGGCTGCCCATTGCACTGGTCGATGAACGCGCGGCCCGCCTCACGGTACGGGGCATACTCGGGAACGATGTAGACAGGTGTGGTGAACGAACCGCCAGAGGATGCGGTCGTGTCCATCGCGCGGTGCTCACCGAGGCCCTCACGACCGCGGCCGGCGCCGGCGTTGCCCCTCTCGCGCATCTCTTCGATGATGCGGCGCGCGTCTGCGCCGTTCTCGGTGCGGTGCGATTCGCGCAGTAGCCGCAGCGCCCGCTTGCCTTCCTTGGATCCGCGGGAGATCTCAACTGCGACCTCGTACTCGTGCTGGTTAAGCCGGCGCACCGCCTCGTTGTGGCCCTTCCATTGCGGGCCGCCGAACGCGCGGACGAGGTCGGCTACGTAGCTGTGCGGGGAGCCTTCCTCGTAGGTGCGGGCCTCGTTCACCTCGGCGTTCGGGGCGCCAGCGCCGATGCGGGTGCGGACCTCGGAGAGCTTCTTGGCGCGCTGCTCGTCCGCATCGACCTCGTCGATGCGGACATCGAGTTCCTCGACGGCGCTGCGGAGCTCGTTCTTGCGGGTGGTCTGCTCGTCGGTCAGCGCCGCGGCGGCGCGTTCCTCGTCGGTGTTCGCCTTCTCCATCGCCTCACGGAGCGGGGTGACGAAGTCGTCGTATGCCTTCTGCGCCGCGCCGCGGCTCTCCAGCAGCTTCTGCAGTACGGACATGGGTGTCCTCCAGGACAAGGGGCAGTGGATGTGTTCTCCACGTGGTGTCCCGGACCCCTGCGGCGGTACTGGGGCTGATGCCCCTTTCCCGGACCCGCCTGGCGGTACTGCCAGCGTGTGCTGTGATTCGAGAGTATATGCCCCGGCGCGGGCGTGGCGTGGTTAGGCGATGAGGCGGTGTCGCCGGCCGCGTAGCCGCATCTGCTCGGCTTCGAGGGTGAGCAGGTCCACCGACCTGCCCACCGAGGGTGCGGCGGTGGTCGCTGCGTCTGCGGGGTCCGCGACTGGCACGTAGCTTGTCTTGGTGGTCACCTGCTCCGGGTCGCTGGCCAGGATCACCGCGCCGTTGCCGTCGAGGCTGTAGGCCATCTGCCACAGGCCGGCGCCGGGGTTCGGCTCCCAGCTGTTGAACACGACCCAGTCGACGCCGAAGTCCTCAACCCACAGGTCGCACCAGTCGCAGTCGGCGGCGGCGTACTGCCTGATGAGCGCTTGGGTGAGGGCGTCGCGGATGTCGCCGAACGACATGGATGCGTCGCGCCGCTCGCCGCAGGTGTGCGGGGCGGGGAACCGGGCGCGGCTGCCGGTGCCGTCCGTCACGCCGGCCGCAGTGCCCCCTGGCGGGTTATTAGCGGTTCCGTCCTCAGCCGATGTGGCCTCGCCCGTGTCGTCGTCATCATCGGGGTTGGCGTTGCCGAGGACAGCCGCTAGGCCGGCCTGCCCCTTGTCGAGTGCCTCATCGACGGTTTGCAGGCCGTTGACCATCGCCGGGATGTCGACGTCGTCGGCCTGGTGCAGCGCTTCCAGTGCGTCCTGCAGCAGCGTCGCGTTCGCGGCCGACAGGACCTTCCCTGCGCGCATCTCGTGGGTGACCTGCCACAGCTTCCGCACCCGGGCGCGGGACTCGACCGGCGCGGACATCATCGACCGCAGCGCTAGCTCGACACTGGTCGTGGGCGAGGCGGGGTAGGTGACCGCTGAGACGTCGAACAATTCCTCGAACCGGTAGATGTCGCGCTGGGTGTAGTCGCTGTTCCAGTCGTCGTTGGCGACGACGAACCCGCACGACATCTGGTTCACATCGCCGCGTTCGATCGCGACAGCGAGGTCGTTGGCGAGTTGCTGCCGCGCGTCGAGCGCCGCGCGCATGCCCAACCCGTCGAGGGAATCGGTCAGGGTGAGCGTCGCCGAGGTGGTCCGAGCGAGCGGCAGTCCGTCGTGGTTGAAGAGGAACCGCACGTCTGCGCCGGCCGCTAAGACGTTCGTCGCGACCCCGGGGTGCATCGTCTCTTCGAACTCGCCGAGCATGTCGACGACGGTGTAGGACTGGCCGTAGACGATCGGCGTGCCGGTGATCTCGATCTGGTCGCTGCCATCGCCCGCGGACCGGACCTCGAGGCCGCGGGCGGCGAAGCGGCGGAACTCGCGGCCGACTGGAGGCCCGGACCGGTGACGCCGCTTCTTCCGCTGGCCTGGGATGACCGAGGGCGACGTCGGCTCAGCGGCGGTGCCGTCATCGACGGTGAGGTCTAGTACCGGCGTGGCACCCATCAGGGGCTCCTTTCGACGCTGAACACGGGAATCGGGCTAGGCGGCTGTCTGGCTGGGGGGCTGGACAGCCGGAGCGGGCTCGCCGATGTCGTCGGCGACCTCTTCCGCGAACACCATCCCGACCGCCGGGCTGGTGTTGCTGTTCAACGGGTCGGTAAGCTCGTCGCCGCCCGGCAGTGGCCGCTTCCCCAGCTTCTGCACGCGGATCTCGTTCTTCGTTTCCACGCCGGTGAGCCGCAGCATCTGGATCTGCTTCGCGAGGTCGGCGCCCGAGGCACGGATCATCCGCTCCTCGTCCAGCGCCGCGAGTGTTCCCTTGGGAAGAAGCTTTGAGTAGGCCTCGTTGAGCCGAACTACGTAGCCAGACAGGGAGAAATCGACCATCTGGATGCCCTGCTCCTCGACGGTGCCACCCCACATGTTGCCCTTGTCGGTGCCGCCGACCAGATGCGGCGGGAGACCGAACCAAGCAGCAACGCATTCGCGGGCGTACTGCAGGGTGTTGAGGTACTGGGCTTCGTCAGGGGTCGACTGCGTCTTCTGAACCTTCAGGCCAGAATCCACCACAAGGGGCAGGTGCGCGGCCTGCAAACCGGAATGCTCAATGAGGAACTTCTCCGCGATCCGCTTGACCTCGGGCGTCCCGAGCTTCTGGTCGGTCGACAAGATGTAGGACGGTGACGCGCCCTGGGAGAACCACCGCTGCCCGTACTCCATCGCGGCGAGCGCGAGGGCGTAGGCGACCCCGGCGTACTCGATCGAGTTCAGACCCCGGGTCGCGCCCGGCATCGCCATGAACGGCACTTGGATGACGTTCTCCCAGTCCAGCTCATGCCGGTCGACGCCGGTGCCGTACCAGATCGACCCGTCCCGCCGGATGTCCACCAGCGCCGGATTGAGCACCTCGAGCGCCGTCGGGTACTGCAACTTGTCGCGGTCAAGGACGTACCAGAACGCTTCACCGAATAGCGCAAGAGAGATGACGGTGCGGGACTGCCCGTCGAACTGGAACATCGGTCCGAACGTGGCGGTGAGGATGCCCGGCTGCTCCGCGAGCCACTTCTGGTAGGGCTGGTTGTCCCGGTCGAGCGCGACCTCGTAGGCGCGCGGGTCGCCCATCTTGATGATCGCGTTGGAGATCACGCGCAGCGCGGTGAATACGGAGTCCACCTGTAGGGCGGTTTTCGTGGTGACCGGCACCCCGGCGCGCTGCATCGAATACATGCCGGGGGGCGGGATCGCGGCCGGGTCGTTCCAGCCCCAGCCCTGCGGCTGCGCGCCCATCAACCCCGAACGGGCTTCCCGGGCGGCGCGTCGCGCCTCGCCGTTCGTGACGATCACGCGGACAGCCTCTGCATGTAGGCGATCTGCCCGCGGGGCAGGAACAGCTGCCCGTCGACCCGCATCGGGTGCGCGGCTTCGCTCACCGTCGCTGCGGCGACCAGCACGACATGGTTCGCGTCCCACTGGTCGAGCAGTCCGGTGAACGTCTCACCGGACCTGAGGGTTACGACGAACCGCTCACGCACGAGCGGCTTCAGGAGTCGATCACGCGTCACCGTTCGGCTCCTCGTCGTCGGGTTTCTTGGCCTTGGCGGCTTCCTGTTCAGCGCGGAGCTGGTCGACCATCTCCGCGATCGACCACACCTCCGGTGCCCGATCCTCGCGGGCCGCCCAGTGCGCGAGAGCGACGGACATGAACGCGTCGATATCAGCCGTCGACACCTTCCGGCCGAACGCGAACGCCCCATCTCCGAGCGGACGCTTCTTCGCGCCCGCCACCGCCTGGTCGAGCTCGGGCTGCGGTCCGTGGCAGATCGTCGTCTCGGCGGCGCCGTCAACAACGCCGGCGCACGCAGCAGCGACGTCCCTCGCATTCGCGACGATGACCGTCAACCCGGCGGCCTGCATGGCGGGGATCAGCGACGCCGCAGGACCGCCGCCATCGACGACGATGGGGACGGGATTGTCTTCATCGAGCGCGATGAACGCGTCGAGCACCCATCCGATGCCTCTCCGACGCTCGATCAACTCAAGAGCCACCCGGCCATCACCCGCCGGGCCCGCTGCGCCGATCGATGCCCAGGCGCGGTCTAGGGATACCTCGGCCGCGAACGCCCGCACCGATTCCATGGGTGCAGCGGCGTCTTCGAGGCTGGCCCACCGCTCAAGCGAGATCGGCATATTCTCACTGGCCGGGTCGTCCCACCAGCCGAGCCGCTCGCGGCCGAATTCCGCTGGCGGCAGCGCCTGGCGTTCGGCGCGGACGTAGTCCATCGTGATCCGCCGGCCGAGCGCAGGGTTCGCGCGCCGCCAGTTGTCCTCATCGTCGAGAGCGCATTCCTGGGCGTCGAGACTGTGGTCGCACTGCTCGTGCTGGCAGCCACCCTCGGGCGCGCACCATTCGATATAGACCAGCCGCGGCGAGTTCCCCGCCCGACCGCGGTCACGGATCTGCCGGAGCACCTCGGACTGAACAAGGCCAGCGCTCGAGCCGTAGGCGACCTGCGGGTCCGGCCGCGCCGACAGCGTCGGAAGCAGCGCACCCATGTGTTCCGGCTTCAACGCGAACGCCTCGTCGAGGCCGACATCGTCGCCGGTGAGGCCACGACCACCGGCGTTGGTACGGGCCTTGAAGATGATCCGCTGACCGCCGAGGAACTCGATCGCCTCGTCGCCGTTGCCGTAGTGGATCTTCTTAACCATCTGGTCGAGATCCGGCGTCGACTCGATCAGGACGGTCAGGTCGCGGAAGCCCTCCTGCGAAGTCCGGAACTCATGCGCCGACCACACGAACAGTGGCCGCTCCATGATGACCGTCTTGCCGAGCGCGGCGATCTTCAACCAACCCGTCTTCAGGTTCTGCCGGCAGCAGATCACGCACACCTCGAACGCCGCGGACCGTCCCTTCTTGTCGACGGCGAACTGCGCGTCGAGGATCATCTGCTGTTCGGGATCCGCCGGGAAGCGGATCAGTCCAGCGAGCTCGCCTACCTCCGGTCCGAACGTCTTGTGGTAGTCCGGGCAGTGGAAATAGGCTGGCTCAACCAGCGCGCTTGGCGTCACGCCGAGCCCTCAGCTCATCGACCGGGTTCACGCCCTTCCCGGCGCCCTTCAACGCCTCAGCCAGCGTCGCGCCATGCTGCTTGACCATCGACGCGATCGACGCGCCGGTGTCCAGATGCGAATGCTCCAGCCGGTACGCCAGCAGCAGCGCCGCCTGCCCCAACGCCGTGTTCTCGCGGCCAGCCTTCGCCAACTCGAGCAGCGTCGACGCCATCAACCCCACGGACGCCGACGCGCCCAACGACGGCGTATCCGTGCTCGCCGCCTTCGCACGCCTACGAAGCGCGCTACGGCACGTCGCCGAACACGTCTTCGAGTCAGACCGCTTAGCCTGATAAGGCTGATCGCAGTGGTCGCACCGCCGCTCGAACGCCATGGCCGCAGTCACCGCCAATCGATTGCTCAAACAAGCAGGGAGAGAAATTTCGCGACTGGCGGGTCAGGCTTTGTCCGTTTTGGAAGTCGGGACTGCCCCCGGGGGTGTCAGAGCCAGGTGCGGGAGTGCCAGGGCTGGCCGGCCGGTCGAGGTCGGGTTCGTCTTTGTTGTCGTTGTGCCACGATCTTGCCGCCGGCCGAGGCGCCGGCTTTGCGGTTGCAGTCGGCGCAGGAGAACCCTAGGTAGCCGGTGCGTGCGCCGTTGTGGTCGTAATGCAACGCGCTACGCGTGCGGCCGGTGCGGCCGATTGGTTCGGTCTGCCATTTCCACATCTGCTGACCGCAGCGGGCGCACGGTGTGTACTCGGGTAGTGCGTTGAAGGCGGCGCGTCGTCGTCGCTGGTGGAGGCTGTCGTAGCCGCGTTGTGCTGTGGTGGCACGGTGGGCGCCGACGAAGCCGGGCATGGTCAGTCTGTGGATCCGCCGACGGGATGCGGCTGACCGGTCGACGGGATTGACGCAACAGGCGGTGGGTCTGGTGGCTTGGTCGCACGAGGCGGGAGCTGAGCGGATCGGACTATCGCCTGTCCGCGTGCGCCTGGCGCGGGCCCACCTGGCACCTTGATCTGATCGAGGTCTATCTCGCAGTCTGAGGTGTAGCCGCCACGGGGGTGGCCACGGCGAGCACGGGTGGAGCAGGCGCAGTCCTTCGCTGTACGCACGACGGTGTAGATGACGTGCTCGCATGTGTGCTTGCGGGCGTACCGCTCGGCGTTGCGGCGCAGGATGAACGTCGGCTGGACGGTCAGGTCACCGTGGCCACCGTCGCGGCGGTGCCCTTCGACGGTCCAACCCAGCAGCCAAGAACGACGGCCGCTGACCGGCTCCATCTTCAGCCACGAGACGTCTGCTGGCGGCTCCACCTCGGGCCAACGGGCGGTCACGACGTCTGCCGGAAGCCGAACACGCCGCTCTTCGGCTTGGCGGCCGGCCTCATGCTCATGGCCTGCGAGTAGCGGTGAGGTAGGCGATACCGCACCCCACCAGAGCGATGACCCCGATCCACCACAATGCGTGCACGACGAAGCCGAAGCCGCCGAATAGCAGCGCGAGCAGCAGCAGGATCACCACGAGCGTCATCGGCTACCTCTCTCCCCACTCATGGGGTTGGGCCTGTTCGGGTGTCGTCCATGGGGTCAGCCCGCGCTGGTGTGCTTCACCAGTCGAGGTCGCGCATCACGTCCACGACGTCTTTCGGCATCAGCCGGCCGATGTAGTGGCTCGTGCCATCCAGCGACGCGTGGCCGAGCTGGGCCTGGATGACCTGCAACGGTATCCCGCGCCGTGCCATCTCGTACGCCAACGAATGCCGCAAGCCGTGCGGGTGGACCCGCTTGTCGATGCCGGCCTTAACGGCGAGGCGGGTCAGGGCAGCGCGGACCTGCTGCGGGGACATCGGCGTGCCGAAGCTGCCGTTGCGGCTGTAGGTGGCGAATACCAGGTGCCGGCCGTTGAGGGCGAGCGTCTTGCGGTGCGTCAGCCACGCCTCGAGCAGTTCTAGGGAACGGCCGGTGATGCCGACGGTGCGGGTCTTGCTGCCCTTGCCCAGGTTGACACGGATGGTGCCGTCGGTCGGGTTCACGTCAGCGGGCATGAGGGCGAGCGTCTCCGCTAGGCGCAGGCCGGCGCCGGACATGACTGCGACTAGGGCGCGCAGCCGGACGCCCGATGCTGAGTGGCGGGCTGCGGCGTCGAGCAGGGCGTCGAGCTCGGCGCGGGTGAGGGGTTGGGGCCGGAACGTGCGGCCTCGGTGGCTTGTGGTGTCGCTGGGGGTCGGGAAGGCCATCCCCACAGTCTATGGTTGCGCTTCTTTGCCAAGCGCAACCATATAGCGTCCTCATCGGCGCTGGGCCAGGCGGTCCGACAGAGCGCAACTATTCCGGTCAGTCGAGGCTGCGTTTCAACCGGACGTCAGCCACCGTGTTGGCCTGCCACGTCGCCTGAGTGGCGGCGAACGCCAGCAGCGTCGTCACCAGCACCGCGTGATGCAGCGCGAGCGCATTCGTTCCGACGTAGACGTACAGGCACGACACGGCGACCCGACACACCGACGTGCGGGTCAAGCCCCGCGCTGCCGGTGACTGCGCCCGGGCCGCGAGACGATGCAGGCCCCACGCCTGCACCAGCAGCGACAGGCACGACACGACCAGGAACGCGGCGGCCGACTGCTCGACGGTCACGGCGTTACGGGCGGGCGGGGAGTGCCAGGCGGCAGCAGCCGCTGCAACTCGTACAACTCCCGGTACAGCGAGTTGACCGTCTTCTGGCACTGCTCCAGCCGGGACGACAGCCGCGCCATCTCCTCGTCGTAGCGTTGCTTCATCTCGCTGGCTTCAACGTCCAGGGCGCGGCGCATCTCGGCTGCGTCGGTCTCCCACCGGTCGCGCATCTCCTTGATTTCGGTGGCGTGCTGAGCTCGCATCGCCGTGATCTCGGCCCGGTGCTCCTCGGCTTGCTTCTCCAGCTTCGCGTCCGAACGGTCGCGCTCCTCCACCAGCCGGTCATTCATCGACTGCCAGCTCACCTTTGCGCCGGCCGCGCGTTCCCGCATGCGGGGCATCACGACGGTTGTCACCGCCGACAGGGCCAGCCCGCCGAGCAGCGCGATGTCCGTTGGTGTCATCTGGGGGGGTCCGCAGCGTCATCGCCATGAGCAGTAGCCGTCGGTGGTCTCGGTGCTGTCCCGTCGTTCTCTATAGATGACCGGATGGTCATCAGCAGGTAGATCGACCAGGAGACAACGTTGACGGCTGTAGTGGAGTCGTCCGACCGCCACCGGACTATGAACGCAAACAGCCAGCCACCGATCAGCATGACAGCGGCAGTGTGGACAGCCGCTCCCCACCAGCCGGGCTTCCGTCTAACCATCCACGACACGAACCCGGCCGCTACCGCCAGGTAGAGGACACCCCACGTGGGTGCAGAGAACACCTGGATCAGATTCCCGTACGCCGGCGTGCGGGAGAACCGGGTGGGCTGGAACAGCAAGTCGGCGCCGATGAGGGTACATGCCAAGATGACGAGACCCGTCCACCACGCGTCGGGTTTCACTCGCATCACGGCACTCCCAATCGCTGCCCGTAGTGTTTGACATTACGGCTCTCCGGGCGTAGTGTTATACGCATGATGCAGCAGCTAGACGTAGACGCGGCCATGCTCAGCCCCGACGACATCGCCGCATGGCGTGCGTACTGCGATTGGCAGGACCGCGCCGATGACGCAGCCGGCGACCCCGAGGATTGCGGCTGCTGCCTCTCGGTGCGCGGTCGACACTGCCAGGACTGCCACGCCGAGATCAGCTGATGCCGCGCCCAGGCCCGCGTCGCCCCCTCGTCGCTATCCGCCTCAGCGACGAAGGACGCGACCACATCGACAAGCTCGCCGCCGAGCGAGGCGCAAACCGGTCGGAGATGATCCGGGTCATGCTCGCCTACGCCTCACAGCACATGCCAGCCAACTGGCAGCCCAGGAAGGAGCGGGCGTGACGCAGGAAGGATCGGGGCATGCGTCATCGGACGAGGGCGATCATACGGCCTCACGATCACCATCAGCCACGCCGGGGCGTTTCAGCGTGTCATACAGAATCCGGGTCAAATCCGGGCCCGTCAGGACACTGGCGCAGAACCCGCATTCGATGCGGTCGATCACGCCGTCCTCGGAATGCACGATCAGCGCGGGCTGCCGAGTTTCGGCGCCGTCGTCGTCGAACACGGGCACGGACGTGGATGCGCAGACCCGGCAGGCGGCGCCGTGCATCCGCCACGTCCGGTCCGGGTCGTTGCTGATCGTGGCCCGGATCCGGCCAGCCCACGACCGGAGCGTGTCGAGCGTCTTGGCCATGACCGCTTGGTCGACGGTACGCACCACGTGGGACACGATCTGCCGGATATCGGCCGGGACATCCCTGGTTCGTTTGATCCCCGCGTCGAGGCAGCCGTCGCGTACACCGGTCGCGATCTCGATCAGCAGCGACAGCGCCGACGAGTCCAGCGGCGGCTTGGACTGCTGCACGCCGCCGACCTTCTCCCCAGCGCCGGATTCGATCGCGTCGACCAGCTGCGCGTACAGCGACGGCAGCACCACCCACTCACCCGGGCCGTGGTCGCGGTGGAGACGTTCACGAGTTGGGTTGGTGATCCGGTCAGCGGCACGCCACAAGTCCAGCGGCACGACCGGCTTCTCGCCCCGGGCGGCTGACTCGCCTGGGGGGTGCGGGCCGCAACCCAGCTGGTAGCCGGCGTCCACATCGCACGACGCATGCACACTCGAGGTAGCATGGCAACGGCACGGGCAGCCGGTCACTGGCTTGGCCCCTCCGTAGGCACCCGGGCGGCAAGTGCAGCCTGGTAGCAGCGTTCATGCGCATACGCCCAGCGTTCGGCCAGGAACGGCGACGACCACGACTGTTCCAAGACGCAGCGGGAGCGGTGTTTCCGGTCGAGGATCGGGTCAGGGCACAGTTCGCAGGCCCGGCTACGCATCCCCGTCTCGGGTGCTGCCGCAGTTGCGTCAGGCTCGGTAGTGCCTACCCGCCGTCGCCAGCGGATCACGAGCGTCGGCAGTAGGCACGCGTAGTGGTGGGTGCCCCCCCGGTAGTAGCCGATCCACCAGTCGCGGGGCTCGAAGTAGATCTTCATCCCTGCTGCTCCTCTACTGGCACTGGTTGCCACGGACCCCGGAACACCTGGCGGCGTTCAATCGACCAACCAGCGCGGCGGTACAGATCGGTCTCACTCGCGGCGATACGCCGCCACCCCACTGAGTCTCGGATTCCTGTACGCCAGTGATACGTCGGTTCGCCGAGTTCGGTTAGGCGCTGCTCAGCGGCCTCAGCGCGGGCCAGCAGCGGCGCCACGACGTAATCCATCATCTGTCGCGTCAGCGTCGTCGCTGAACCTTGCGCGAACCCACGGTGCGCGATGCCGCGCACAGCCGCGTCCAGTTCCGTGTAGTCCGCGTCAGTCATCGGCGGTCTCCCTCAGGTCGCCGTCGATGATGACCTGCTGCGCCGCTGCGACCTTCACCACAGCCTGCTCGTCAGTGCAGAGCACGGCAGAGACAGCAGCCACGACCGCCCGTAGGTGCTCGACTTCGGCGATGAGGCTGTCGACATCGCGATCGCGCTGGCACCACTCGCGGTCGGGTCGAGGGTAGGCGAACCGGGCACGGATCGCATCGAGGTCACTCATCACTGGCCTCTTCCCTCGTTGTCTCCGGAGACATCCAAAATGACCCGGCGGACAGCGAGGATCGCGTCCTTGTAGCCGATCGCATAGCCAGCACGATCCGGCTTCGGCGGCAGGATCACCGCGTCCTCTTGTAGATCGCGAACCCGTTGGATCGCAGCTCTGGCTGCTTCTAGTTGATCCAGCAGCCACGGAACAGCCTCACGAGCAGCAGAGACGAACTCTGCGTCGCTGACGGTCAGAGCACCGCCGCCATACTCCCCGTTGGTGTTCGCCGCGATGACGTAGCCGTTTGCCCGCTCCTGCCGCACATCGGCTCCGCCTGCGCGGCTGCGTTCTATAACCCACGGCCCCGGTGCTGCCGCTTCTGTGAGCGCCCGTAGTTCCTGGATGCGTGCCTCCACAGCCTCAGCCTCGTCCACGATCAGCCTCCGTCTTCTCCGCGATGCACTGTTCGACGGTCGTGTCGAGGTAGCGGGCCAGCACCGCTGCAGCGAGCACGACGTCGGCCAACTCGTGGCGGGCGTGCGGCCACCACCCGGCCGAGTCGTCCCCGACGTCGGGCCGCTGGCGCGCCGCGTCATCCACTGCGTCGCGCAGCTCGCGGGCCTCGCCGAGCACGTACTCGGCTTGCGACCGCAGCCGGCCCGTGCCGCTCAGCGCAGCGGTGCTCAGGCTGTGCCCGCGGGCAGCGAGGTAGCCCCCGAGCTGAGCCTCCAGCGGGTCGGCGATGGCGTCGATCTCGTAGGCGGTCTGTGCCCGTAGGTGAGGCAAAGCAGCAGCGACGGCCCGCTCAGCATCTTCGCGACACTCGCTGTGCGCCTCGCAATACTGACCAGGGCAGATCGCAGTAGCGACAGCCTCAATCGCTGCTGCTTCTACGGCTGGGTCTAGCCCAGGGACCGTGGTCACTGGTGGGCCTCGATCCTGTCGGCGCGCTCCGCCAGATACACGCGCGGCAGCCGGCCCTGCTCGGGCGTCATCTTCCGTGCGGCCTCTCGCAGCGCCTCAGCCTTCACGTACGGCGCGGCGACCATCAGCGCTTCACACGCTGAGCGCGCGTCCTTGAACCCGTCCCATCCCGGGCCGTGCCACACCTGGCACACCGCAGCGACAGCCTCACTGCCGCAGTAGCAGGCGCCGGTCCCGTGTCCTCGCTCACCGGCAGTGGCGGGTGCGTCCTCCACTAGGTCGCAGCCCCGGCACTCCCGCACCATCCGCCGCACACCAGCAGCAGCAGTCAGCGGAGACGAGCGCCAGTCCCCCCAGTCATGGACATGGGGCGCCGTTGGTTGGGTCACGTCGTCTCTCCGATCGGGTCAGCCTGCGGCGCGGTGGTGAGGTGGTGGATGAGCCGTTCAGCCGTCCACGCCCAGTGAGTTTTCCTGGCCGAGGCGGCGGCGGCGGAGGCGGCGGCGTAGGCGGCGTAGGCGGCGTAGGCGGCGTAGGAGGCGGCGGAGGCGGCGGAGGCGGCGGCGGAGGCGGCGGAGGGCAGCACGGCGGCGCGCCCGCGTTTTAGCGTAGGAGCCGCAGCGTTCTTTCGTCAAGCGAACTTCAAGAAAAGGTCACAATCCGAGCGCCTACGATGCATGGGCACCGCAATTTCGGCGGACGATCATGCGGATTTGGGTCGAGCGCTTCCTACGTGAAATCCTTCCGCGCCTGCCGCGCAGGCAGGACACCGATCCGCTATTTTGCGCCTGCGCGCTCATGGTGGCATGCAGCCTCATACTTGGGGGCGCGCCCAGGAGCGGCTTCCTCGGAGAAGTAATCCTCGATTTAATCGCGATACCGCTGCTTGCTCTCGGGGTGTGGCGGCTACTCGAAATCGATCTCACCCGCCAGATGCGGTTAGCTCTCTGGTTCTGCGTCGCAGTCGTCGCTCTGCCGCTTCTGCAGCTGCTTCCGCTGCCGCCCTCGCTTTGGTCGGCTTTGCCTCACCGCGAAATTTCTGCGCAGACTTTCTCGCTTATCGGAGAGAGGTTGCCGTGGATGCCGCTAAGCGTCTCGCCAGACGCAACTTCGCTCGCCGTCATCTCGCTGCTCCCGCCGATTGCCATTTTTGTTGGCGTTCTCCTCCTAGGCTACCGCGAACGC